>JAUNRZ010000101.1:0-5908 GCA_030539455.1 Paracoccus sp. (in: a-proteobacteria)
ATCATGGGGCGCTATATTCTGCCGAACGTGGTCCCGCCGATCCTCGTTCAGGCGACGCTGACCGTTGCAACCGCGATCATCGCCGAAGCCTCGCTGTCCTTCCTTGGCCTTGGCCAGCAAGCGCCGGCGCCAAGCTGGGGCAGTATGCTGGCGACCGCCAAGAACTTCATCGAGCAGGCCCCGTGGATGGCGATCTGGCCCGGCACGGCGATCTTCCTGACCGTGATGGGGTTCAACCTGCTCGGCGACGGGCTACGCGACGCGCTCGACCCGCGCGAGCATTGACAATGCGGGGCGCGGGATCAAACCCGCGCCACCCTACGCTAGAAGGCCAGACGCGGCAGCCAGGTCGCGACATCGGGGAACACCCCGATCAGGAACATCCCGAGGATTTGCAGGCAGATGAACGGCACCACGCCGCGATAGATCATGCCGGTGGTGATCTCGGGCGGCGCCGCCCCGCGCAGATAGAAGAGCGAGAACCCGAAAGGCGGCGTCAGGAACGAGGTTTGCAGGTTCACCGCGATCAGCACCGCAAGCCAGATCGGATCATGCCCCATGACGATCAGCGGCGGCACCAGAAGCGGCAGCAAGATCACCGCGATCTCGACGAAATCGAGGAAGAAGCCGAGGATGAAGATGAACGCCATTGCGAAGATCAGGGCTCCGGTCGGGCCGCCCGGCAGGGATTTGAGGATCTCGGCCACCCGGTGCTCGCCCCCGAGCCCGACGAAAACCAGCGAGAAATAGCTGGCCATCAGGATCGTCGCGAAGATCATCGAGGTGATGACGAGCGTGGAATTCAGCGTCGAGGCCAGCACATTTGCCCGCATCAGCCTCCAGCAGGCGATCAGCACCGCGATCATGCCGTAAAGGCCAAGCGCTGCGTAGATGCTCGCGATGGCGAAGGTCATCGGCCCCGCATCGGATCGCTGGATGCGCACCGGGAAGGCGCCCGCCAGCACCACAAGCGCCAGCAGCGACAGCCCGCCCGAGACCATCAGCCAACGCGGCAGCCCGAAGCGCCCGCCGGCCAGCAATATCGCGCCGACCGCGCCGACGCCCGCCGCCTCGTTCGGCGAGGCGATCCCGCCAAGGATCGCGCCCAGCACCGCGACGATCAGCAGCACTGGCGGCATGACCGCCGAGATGATCGCGCGGGCGGAGGGCTTCTCGACCTGCTCGATCATCGCCGGCGCATCCTCTGGCCGCAGCCATGCGCGGATCAGAATATAGAGGATGTAAAGCCCGACCAGCATCAGCCCCGGCATCATCGCGGCGGCGAAGGTCTGCCCGACCGAAACCGTCTGTATCGAGAACGCGCCCTGCTGATACTGCGCCTGCTGGAAGGCCGAGGACATCACATCGGCAAGGATGATGAGGAGGGTCGAGGGCGGAATGATCTGCCCAAGCGTGCCCGAGGTCGCGACCATCCCCGCCGCCAGTGTCGGGCTGTAGCCATTGCGCAGCATCGCCGGCAGCGCGATCATCCCCATCGCAACCACCGTGGCGCCGACGATCCCGGTCGAGGCCGCCAGCAGCGCGCCGACGACCATCACCGACACGCCAAGCCCGCCGCGCATCTTGCCAAAGGCGCGGGCCATCGTCTCGAGCAGCTCTTCCGCGATGCGCGATCGCTCGAGCACCACTCCCATCAGCACGAAAAGCGGAATGGCGGTCAGCACCGGATTCGTCATCACGCCGAAGAACCGCTGCCCCAAAGCGCCCATCAGCGAGATGTTGAACTGCCCCGTCATGCTGCCGATGATCGCGAAAGCCGTGGCCACGCCCGCGATGCCGAACGCGACCGGATAGCCCGAGAGGATCACGGCGATCAGGGCGCCGAACATCATCAGATCAAGCGGCAGGCTCATGCGGCACTCTCCCGAAGGCGCAAAATATCGCGGATCAGTGCCGAGAGGCCCTGGATCAGCAGCAGGACGCAAAAGGCCGGGATCAGGGTCTTGAGCAGGAACGAGGCCGGGATGCCGCCGACGCTCATCGGCCCCTCGAGGATCGCCCAGGACCGGCGCACGGTCGGCCATGACCAGTAAAGCAGGATCAGGATCGAGGGGAACAGCAGCAGCAGATGGCCCAGAATATCGGTGATCGCGCGCCCCCGGACGCCCAGTTTCGCGTAGAAGATATCGACCCTCACATGGCCGCCAACCAGCAGCGTATAGCCCGCGCCGAGCATGAAGATCGCGGCGTGAAGGTAAAGCACGCCCTCATTCACGAAGATCGAGCTATAGCCGAACACATAGCGCAAGATCACGATCACGAACTGCCACAGCACCATGCCAAGCGCGAGCCATCGCACCGCCATGCCGACCGCCCAGTTGATCTGGTCCAACACCCACGCCGTTTTTTCCATCGCCGTCCCCGCGAGAAAAGCGCCGGGCGGATTGTCCCGCCCGGCGCATCAGGTCAATACTGGTAGTCGAGCCCGCGCGCGTTGAGCTGCCCGCCCTCGGCATAGGGCATGTATTCGGCCATCAGCGAGCGGTATTCGAGGAAGCTCTCGGTGATGCGCACGACAAGCTCGTCGCTGTCATTGCGCAGACCCTCGATCACCTCGCCCATCGCGTTGCCCATCGCGACCAGCACCTCTTCGGGAAGCTCGCGCACCTGCACGTCATGCTCGTCAATCAGCTGGCGCAGGGCCATGGCGTGCTTGGTGTTATATTCGGTCAGCACCTCGTTATAGAGGCTGTCGCAGGCGTATTTCACCGCCGCTTGCAGATCCTCGTCGAGATCGTTCCACGCGTTCATGTTGATCGCGCATTCCTCGGCCGAGGACGGCTCGCCGACGCCGGGCCAGTAGTAATAGCGCGCGACCTGCTGAAGCCCGAGCGCCGCATCCGACCACGGCCCGATGAACTCGCCCGCATCCAGCGCGCCCGATTGCAGCGCCTGGAACATCGCGGCGCCCGGCATCGCCTCGACCGCCATGCCAAGCTTGGTGCAGACCTCGGAGTTGAGCCCGGTGGTGCGGTATTTCAGCCCGCGCAGATCGTCCACCGTGTTGATTTCATTGCGGAACCAGCCCGCCCATTGGGGCCCCGAATTGCCGCACAGGAACGGCTTGAGATCGAAGCGGGCATACATCTCGTCGTAAAGCTCCTGCCCGCCACCTTGCAGCAGCCAGCCATGCTGTTCGATCGCGGTCAGCCCGAAAGGCTGGCTGCCGAACAGCAAGATGCCCTTGGATTTGCTGCCCCAATAGGCGGGGACGGCGTGAAACAGCTCGGCCGTGCCCTCGGCGACGGCGTCGAACACGCCCGGTCCGGGGACGATCTCGCCCGCGGCGAACAGCTCGACCTCGATCCGCCCGCCCGAGAGCGCGTTGATCCGGTCGGCGAGCATCTGCGCCGCGATCCCCGGCCCCGGCAGGTTGCGCGGCCAGGCCGAGACCATCCGCCAGCGTTTGACATCCTGCGCGATGGCGGGCGCGGCCAAGGTCGAGGCGGCCCCGCCAAGCGCGGCGGCGGCGATGAAGGAACGTCTTTTCATGGGAATTAACCTCTCTGTCGTTTTGTCGTGGATATTTCGGCCGTTAACCGGCTCTCACTGTGATCTAGTCCGTCAGAATCGCGGGCAGGTTCAGACCATGCGCGCGCGCGCAGTCTTTCGCAATATCATACCCTGCGTCTGCGTGTCGCATCACGCCCGTTGCCGGGTCGTTCCACAAGACGCGCTCGATCCGGCGGTCGGCGTCTTCGGTGCCGTCGCAGCAGATCACCATGCCCGAATGCTGCGAAAAGCCCATCCCCACACCGCCGCCGTGATGGAGGCTCACCCATGTCGCGCCCGAGGCGGTGTTCAGGAGCGCGTTCAGCAAGGGCCAGTCCGACACCGCGTCCGAGCCGTCCTTCATCGCTTCGGTCTCGCGGTTGGGGCTCGCGACGCTGCCGCTGTCGAGATGATCGCGCCCGATCACGACCGGCGCTTTCAGCTCGCCATTGCGGACCATCTCGTTGATCGCGAGCCCGGCGCGGTGGCGATCGCCCAGCCCGATCCACATGATCCGCGCGGGCAGGCCCTGAAACGCGATCCGCTCGCGCGCCATGTCGAGCCAGTTATGCAGATGCGTGTTCTCGGGGAACAGCTCTTTCATCCTGGCGTCGGTCTTGTAGATATCCTCGGGATCGCCCGACAGCGCCGCCCAGCGGAACGGGCCGATGCCCCGGCAGAAAAGCGGGCGGATATAGGCGGGGACGAAACCGGGGAAGGCGAAGGCGTTCTCGAGCCCCTCTTCCTGCGCCACCTGCCTGATATTGTTGCCATAATCGAGCGTCGGAACACCTGCATTCCAGAAATCGACCATCGCCGCGACATGGGTTTTCATGCTCGCGCGCGCGGCTTTCTCGACGCCTTTGGGATCGCTTTCCTGCCGGGCGCGCCATTCCGCGACGGACCAGCCAAGGGGCAGATAGCCGTGGACCGGATCATGCGCGCTTGTCTGGTCGGTGACCATATCGGGCCGCCCGTTCGGGACACCCTCGCCGCCCTCTTTCATGCGCCGGACGAGTTCGGGGAAGATCTCGGCCGCGTTGCCGATCAGGGCGACGGATTTCGCCTCGCCGGCGCGGGTCCAGCGGCCGATCATCTCGAGCGCCTCGTCCAGAGTATGAGCCTTTGCGTCGCAATAGCGGGTGCGGATGCGGAAATCGGCGCGGGTCTCGTCACATTCGACCGCAAGGCAGCACGCGCCGGCCATCACCGCCGCCAAAGGCTGCGCGCCGCCCATCCCGCCAAGCCCCGCGGTGAGAATCCACTTGCCGGTCAGATCGCCGCCGTAATGCTGCCGCCCGGCCTCGGCGAAAGTCTCGTAGGTTCCTTGCACAATGCCTTGAGTTCCAATGTAAATCCACGAGCCAGCCGTCATCTGCCCGTACATGGCGAGGCCGCGTCTGTCGAGCTCGTTGAAGTGATCCCAGGTCGCCCAATGCGGCACGAGGTTGCTGTTCGCGATCAGAACACGCGGCGCGTCCTTGTGGGTGCGGAACACGCCGACGGGCTTGCCGGACTGGACGAGAAGCGTCTGATCCTCGTCCAGGGCGCGAAGCTGCGCGCAGATCTCGTCGAAATCGGCCCAGGTCCGCGCCGCGCGCCCGATCCCGCCATAGACGACCAGCTCATGCGGGTTTTCGGCGACATCGGGGTGGAGATTGTTCATCAGCATCCGCAGCGGCGCCTCGGTCAACCATGATTTCGCGGAGATCTCGGTGCCGGTGGCTGGGTAGATGTCGCGGGTGTTGTGCCGGGGGTTGGTCATCGTTCAGCCTTTCAGATCGAGGGCGAGCGCGGCGAGCCGGTGCAGCATCTCGCGCAGATAGGGACGCAGCGCCTCGGCGCGCGCGGGGTCATAGTCGAAGGGCGGGGTTTCCGAGGCGAGATGGGTCGACTGCGCCAGTTCCATCTGCACCGCATGGACACCCGCCTCGGGGCGCCCGTAATGGCGGGTGGTCCAGCCGCCCTTGAAGCGGCCATTGAGCACGCTGCTATAGGGCGAGGCGGCGGCGATCTCGGCAAGCGCGGTCTCGATCTGGGGCGCGCAGGAGGTTCCCGAATTGGTGCCGATGTTGAAATCGGGCAGCACGCCGTCGAACAGGAACGGGATATGGCTGCGGATCGAGTGGCAATCGTAAAGGATCGCGACGCCGTGGCGGGCGCGGACGCGCTCGATCTGGGCCGAAAGCGCCGCGTGATAGGGGGCGTGGAACGCCTTGAGACGCGCCTCGATCTCGGACGGCTCGGGCGGGTCGGTCCAGATCGGCCGGCCGTCGAAATCGGTCAGCGAGACCAGCCCGGTCGTGTTCTGGCCGGGATAGAGGCTCGCATCATCTGGCCCGCGATTGGCGTCGATGACATAGCGGTGAAAGGTTGCGCGCACCGTCGTCGCGCC
>JAUNRZ010000101.1:6008-8276 GCA_030539455.1 Paracoccus sp. (in: a-proteobacteria)
CGGTCCTGCCCAAGCGGCGCCACGTCCTGCCGCAGCCGCGCAATCGCCGCGCGCAGCGGCGCCGAGGTTTGCAAGGGCGCGCGGAATTCCACCCCGGCGCTTGCGCAGATCGCCTCGATCCCGACGATATGCGAGAGGTTCTCGTTCATCCGGCCAAGCCGGCGCGCGCCATGCGCGGCCATGCTCACATGATCCTCCTGATTGGCGCTTGTGGGCGTTGAATCGGTGCTGCACGGGTTGGCGAGATGCTTGTTCTCGCTCATCAGGGCGGCGCTTGTCACCTCGGCGATCATCAGCCCGCTGTTCAGCCCCGGCTCGGGCGTCAGGAACGGCGGCAGATCATGGCTGAGCGCGGGGTCCACCATAAGCGCGATGCGGCGCTGCGAGATCGCGCCGATCTCGGCCACCGCAAGCGCGATCATGTCGGCGGCGAAGGCGACCGGCTCGGCGTGGAAATTCCCGCCCGAGACGATCTGCCCTGCCCCCTCGCCCGCGCCGGCCAGCACAAGCGGGTTGTCGGTCGCGGCATTCGCCTCGATCTCGAGCGTGGTGCCGGCCTGGCGCAGCAGATCGAGGCAGGCCCCCGTCACCTGCGGCTGGCAGCGGATGCAGTAAGGATCCTGAACGCGCGTGTCGCCCTCGCGGTGGCTTTCGCGGATCTCGGAGCCCTCCATGAGCGCGCGGATCACCCGCGCCGCCGCGATCTGGCCCTGATGGCCGCGCAGGCGGTGGATCTCCTCGAAAAACGGCGCGGTCGAGCCCATGATCGCGTCGGTGGACAGCGCCGAGGCCACAAGCGCGGCGCGTGCATTGGTATAGGCCGCAAAGAGCCCGACAAGCGCGAACGCGGTCGAAACCTGCGTTCCGTTAATCAGCGCGAGCCCTTCCTTGGCGGCCAGCACGAGGGGCGCGAGCCCCGCCGCGCCCAAGGCCGCGCTTGCCTCCATCTCGCGCCCTTCGTAATCGGCGCGGCCCTCGCCCAGCATCGTCGCGGCCAGATGCGCAAGCGGGGCGAGATCGCCCGACGCGCCGACCGAGCCTTGCGCGGGGATGACCGGCAGCACCCCGCGCGCGAGCATCTCTTCCAGCAGCGCGATGACCTCGGGCCGCACGCCCGATGCGCCGCGCCCGAGGCTGAGCAGCTTGAGCGCGATGATCAGCCGCACGGTCTGCGGCTCGATCTTCTCGCCGACGCCGCAGCAATGCGACAAGATCAGGTTGCGTTGCAGCGTCGCCGTATCCTCTGGTGCGATCTTGATCGAGGCGAGCTTGCCGAAGCCGGTATTGACCCCGTAAACCGGCGCCTCGCCCTGCGCTGCGGCGGCGATCTGCGCGGCGGATGCCTTGATGCCTTCCATCGCCGATGGCGCAAGGCGCACCGCGCCCGTCCCGCGCCAGATCGTCTCGAGCTGGGCGAGCGTGACCTCGCCGGGGGTGAGGGTGAGATCAGACAATATCGCCTCCGACGATGCGGGCATGAAGCGGGTTGAAGCCGATGCGGTAGGACAGCTCGGCCAGATTTTCGATGTCCCAGACCGCCAGATCGGCGCGTTTGCCGGGCGCGATCACGCCACGGTCCGAAAGCCCAAGCGCACGCGCCGCGTTTTGGGTCACGGCGGCGAGGCATTCGGCCGGGGTCAGGCGAAACAGCGTCGCGCCCATATTCATCGTCAGCAAAAGCGAGCTGAGCGGCGAGGTGCCGGGGTTACAGTCCGTCGCAAGCGCGATCGGAACGCCCGCCGCGCGCAGACCCGCGACGGGCGGCAGCTTCGTCTCGCGCAGCGTGTAGAAGGCGCCGGGCAGCAGCACCGCGACCGTCCCCGAGGCGGCCATCGCCTCGATCCCGTCCGGGCCGAGATATTCGAGATGATCGGCCGACAGCGCGCCATAACGCGCGGCAAGCGCCGCGCCGCCCAGATCGGAAAGCTGCTCGGCGTGAAGCTTCACGGGCAGGCCAAGGGTCTTCGCGTGCTCGAACACCTGCGCGATTTCCTCAGGGCTGAAGGCGATGCCCTCGCAGAACCCGTCCACCGCGTCGATCAGCCCCTCGGCATGGGCGCGGTCCATCCCCGCGATCACCACCTCGCGCAGATAGGCGTCGCGCGCGCCCTGATATTCGGGCGGCAGCGCGTGGGCGGCGAGCCAGCTCGTGCGCACCGATACCGCCCGCGCCTCGCCGATCCGCCGCGCGGTGCGGAGCATTTTCAGCTCGGTCTCGATATCAAGCCCGTATCCCGATTTGATCTCGATGCTGGTCACGCCCTCGGC
>JAUNRZ010000102.1 GCA_030539455.1 Paracoccus sp. (in: a-proteobacteria)
CCATCAGCCTCGAGGGCAGCGTCGGATGAGCGAGGATCGCGGTATTCTGGCCACGATGGGCCGTGGGTGGCGGGCCGAGCCGATGGCCCTGATGGTGGCTGGCGCGATGATGCTGCCGCTGACCGGGCTGTTCGTGCTGGCGCTTGCCGCGCTCGGCTTTGGGCAATCGACGATGCTGGTGCCTTTGGCGGCGCTTGTGCAAGTCGCTGGAAATTTCTGGATCGCCGGCTATCGGGCCGGCAAGTGAACAACGGATGTGCCCCCTGGGCGGGGCGAATGGGGACGCCATGCTGAAAATTGATAACCTGCACGTCAAGCTCGAGGATGAGGACAAGGCCATTCTGAAGGGGCTGTCGCTCGATGTGCCCGCCGGTGAGGTCCATGCGATCATGGGGCCGAACGGGTCGGGCAAATCGACGCTTGCCTATGTGCTGTCAGGCCGCGACGGCTATGAAGTGACCGAAGGCAGCGCCGCGCTGGAGGGGCAGGATCTGCTCGAGATGGAGCCCGAGCAGCGCGCAAGCGCCGGGCTGTTCCTCGCCTTTCAATACCCGGTCGAGATCCCCGGCGTCGGCAACATGACCTTCCTGCGCACCGCCGTGAACGCGCAGCGCAAGGCGCGCGGCGAGGAGGAGCTGTCCTCGGGCGATTTTCTGCGCGAGGTGCGCGAAAAGGCCAAGGCGCTGCAAATCGACCCCGAAATGCTCAAGCGGCCGGTCAATGTCGGCTTTTCGGGCGGTGAGAAAAAGCGCAACGAGATTTTGCAGATGGCGATGCTGTCGCCCAAGATGTGCGTGCTTGACGAGACCGATTCCGGGCTTGACGTCGATGCGATGCGGCTTGTCTCGGACGGCGTGAACGCGCTGCGCGGCGAGGGGCGCTCGTTCCTTGTTATCACGCATTATCAACGGCTTCTGGACCATATCAAACCCGATGTCGTGCATATCATGGCCGATGGGCGGATCGTGAAATCGGGCGGCCCCGAGCTGGCGCTGGAGGTCGAGCAGAACGGTTACGCCGATATTCTGGCGGAGGTCGGCTGATGGCGGACGGCGCAGAGCTTGAGACCGCGGATGCGGCAACCGAGGCGCGGCTAGGCGCGGCCAAGGCGCCCAAGGGCGGCTTTACCGCAGCCGCGCGCGACGATGCCGCAGCGCGCCTGCGGGCGATGGGTCTGCCGGGGCGGCGCGACGAATATTGGCGCTATACCAGCCCCGCCCCGTTCAACGCCCCGGACGCCGAGCCGCTGCCGATCGCCCACAGCTCGCCCGACTCGCCCCTCTTTCGCGACATCGACGCGCTGAGCCTCGTCTTTATCGACGGGCGGTTCGAGCCGGGCATGTCCGACAAGCCGGGCATGGAGGGTGTCGAGATCTCGACGCTCGCCGAGGCCGATAAATCGGGCGATCACTGGGCGGCGGAATATTACGGCGCGTTGGAAAAAGCCGGGCAGAAGCACGTCGCGCGCCCGTTCGCGGCGCTGAACACCGCGACCGCGCGCGATGGCGTGCTGATCCGCGTGACCGGGCGGCCGGCGCGGCCGATCCACATCATCCATCACCGCCAGTCCGAGGATGACGATGTGGTATGTCACCACGTTATTGTCGTCGAGCCGGGCGCGGCGCTGACCTTGCTGGAAACCGGCATGGCCGGGGCGCGGTCGAACGCGATGGTCGAGGCGGATGTGAAGGCCGGCGGCGCGCTGCATCTGATCTCGGCGCACAGGGCGGGCTATCAACGCCTCGCGCTGAGCCATATTTTCGCGCGCGTCGCGGAAAAGGCGCTGTTCAAGGCGTTCACCCTGTCGGTCAACGGCACCGTGATGCGCCATGAGGGCGTGATCGAGATGGTCGGCGATGACGGCATCGCCCATATCGCCGCTGCCGTTCTGGGCGACGGTGATCGCGGCCCGTTCCACCATGACGACACGGTGTTCATCACCCATGACGCCGAGAATTGCGAAAGCCGTCAGGTGTTCAAGAAGGTGCTCAAGAACGGCGCGACGGGGGTGTTTCAGGGCAAGATCCTCGTCCAGCCCGGCGCGCAGAAAACCGATGGCTACCAGATCAGCCAGGCGCTTTTGCTGGACGAGGACAGCCAGTTCCTCGCCAAGCCCGAGCTGGAGATTTACGCCGATGACGTGCAGTGTTCGCACGGCTCGACGACCGGCGCGATTGACGAGACGGCCTTGTTCTATCTGCGCTCGCGCGGGGTGCCGCGGGACCGGGCCATCGTTCTGATGGTGCTGTCCTTCCTTGCCGACGCGCTGGAAGAGATCGACGACGAAACGCTGCGCGCGCAGGTCTCGGACCGGCTGGAAGCATGGCTGACACGCCGCGCCAAGATCTAGACCGCGCAGGGATCGTCCCGCGCGTCATGCTGAGCTGGGTGCGGCCCGCAAAGGTCGTGCGCGGGCTTTCGGGCATGTCCGAGGGCGCGATGCTGGCGGTGCTGATGGGTGCGATGGTGGTCACGCTGATCGCGCAGATGCCGGGCCATTCGCGCGCCGCGCATCTGGACCCGTCGATCCCCTTCGCGGGCCGCATGGCGGGCGCGATGATCGCGGTTTTGTTCATCATGCCGCTGATCGCCTACGGGGTCGCGGCGCTTGTTGCCGGCCTGTCGCGGCTGACGCCGTGGCGGCTCGAGGGGGCGGATTCGCGGCTCGCGCTGTTCTGGGCGCTGCTCGCGGTCTCGCCCGCCATGCTGCTGTCGGGTCTGGTCGGCGGATTTGTCGCGCCCGGCCCCGCGCACAGCCTGACCCATGCGGTTGCGGGCGCGGGCTTTGTGCTGATATGGGGAGCGGGGATTTACGCTTTGGCGGTGAGACGATGAACGGCGAATTTCTGCGGGTGTTGGCGGTTGAATCGTTTCGCAACACGCCGCGCGCGCTACGGATGCTTCAGGGGTTGAACCTGCCGATGGGCGCGCTTTGGTCGGCGCTTGTGCTGGCCGCCGCGCTCTCCACGCTGGCGAGCGTCATTCAGGCGCGGCTGATCGGGCTTGATGCGGGCACCAGCCTTGGCCAGCTGATGACGAGCCCCCTCTCGATGGCGTCGATCCAGCTTGCCGGTCTCTCGATCGGGGCGTGGCTTTGGTATATGGTCGGGCGGATGCTGGGCGGGACGGGGCAGTTCTCCGATGCGCTTGTGGTCGTCGCTTGGATCGAGTTCCTGCTGGTCGCCGCGCAGCTTGTTCAGATGGTGCTGATGCTGCTGTTCCCGTTCTTCAGCGCGCTTGTCGGGCTCGCGGCGTTCGCGGGTTTCGTCTACCTCGTCATCAACTTCACAAAGCCCATGCACGGCTTTGTTTCCACGCTGAAAATCTTTCTCGTGATGTTCGTCACGATCTCGGTTGCGGTCTATCTCCTGTCGGGCCTTGCGCTTGCGCTTGGGCTGATCGAGCCGCCGGTGGCGCCGGCGTGACCGGGTTCGACGTTCAGGCCGTTCGCGCCGATTTCCCGATCCTTTCGCGCAAGGTGAACGGGCGCGATCTGGTCTATCTCGACAACGGCGCGAGCGCGCAAAAGCCGCAGATCGTCATCGACGCGATCAGCCGCGCCTATGCGGGCGAGTATGCCAATGTGCATCGCGGGCTGCATTTCCTCTCGAACCTCGCCACCGATAATTACGAGCGGGTGCGCGCGATCATCGCCCGGTTCCTGAGCGCGCCTCACGAGGATGAGGTGATCTTCACCTCGGGCGCGACCGAGGGGATTAACCTTGTCAGCTACGGCTGGGCCGCCCCGCGCATTGCGCCGGGCGATGAGATTGTGCTGTCGGTGATGGAGCATCACGCCAATATCGTGCCGTGGCATTTCCTGCGCGAGCGGCAGGGCGCCGTGCTGCGCTGGGTCGAGCCCGAGCCCGATGGCAGCCTGCCGCCCGAGAAGGTGCTGGCGGCGGTGGGGCCGAAAACGAAGCTGATCGCGCTGACCCATATGTCGAACGTGACGGGCACGATCGTCGATATCGGCGCGATTGCGCGCGGAACGGACGTGCCGGTGCTGGCGGACGGATCGCAGGCGGCGGTGCATATGCCGGTCGATCTCGGCGCGCTCGGCGTCGATTTCTATGCGATCACCGGGCACAAGCTTTACGGGCCGTCCGGCTCGGGCGCGATGTGGATCAGGCGCGAGCGGCAGGCCGAGATGCGCCCCTTCATGGGCGGCGGCGACATGATC
Source organism: Paracoccus sp. (in: a-proteobacteria) (assembly GCA_030539455.1). Classification (GTDB taxonomy): domain Bacteria; phylum Pseudomonadota; class Alphaproteobacteria; order Rhodobacterales; family Rhodobacteraceae; genus Paracoccus. The sequence goes on from JAUNRZ010000102.1 coordinate 4,184, forward strand.
CGCACCGTGACCCGCGAGGGGGTCGATTACGCCGACCCGCCGCTGCGGTTCGAGGCGGGAACGCCGGGCATCGTCAACCAGATCGGGCTCGGCACGGCGCTGGAATATCTGATGGGGCTGGGGATGGAGAACATCGCCGCCCATGAGGCCGGGCTGCGCGATTACGCGCGCGAGCGGCTGCGCGCGCTCAACTGGCTGTCGGTGCAGGGCGACGCGCCGGGCAAGGGCGCGATCTTCTCGATGTCGATGGAGGGCGCGCACGCCCATGACATCGCAACGATCCTCGACAAGCGCGGCATTGCGGTGCGCGCGGGCAGCCATTGCGCGATGCCGCTGATGGATTTCTACGGGCTCACCGCGACCGCCCGCGCCAGTTTCGCGATGTATAACACGAAAGCCGAGGTGGACGCTCTGATCGACGCGCTCGGCTTTTGCCGCGAGCTGTTCGGCTAGACCCGCACCCCCTCGACCCAGGTGGCGCGCACGCTTGGCAGCGTTCCGAATTTGCGCAGGCGGATCAAATCGGCGCGCTGTCCGGGCGCGATCTCGCCGCGGTCGGCCAGCCCCGCCGCGCGGGCCGGGTTTCGCGAGACGGTGGCGAAAGCGCGCGGCAGATCGTCCCATATCGCCGCAAGCCGGAACGCCGAGCCGATCAGCGAGGCCGGCACATAATCGGACGAAATGATGTCGAGAAGCCCCAGCTCGGCCAGCTCGGAGGCGGCGACATTGCCGGTATGCGATCCGCCCCGGATCAGGTTCGGCGCGCCCATCATGATCGCGATGCCATGCGCGCGGCAGGCCTCGGCCGCCTCGATCGTGGTGGGGAACTCGGCCAGCCCGATCCCGTGCGCCGCCGAGGTTTCGACCTGAGCGCGGGTCGTGTCGTCATGGCTTGCCAGCACCGCGCCCAACTCGCCGGCGCGGCGGATGGCGGCTTCTTCAAACGCATCGCCGTGGCGCGCGCGAATGTCCCGAAGCTGGTCCAGATGCGCATCGGCCTCGGCCTCGTTCATGCCGTGCTTGCCGCGCACATAGCGGACCAGCTTGCTCGGGTCGCGATATTGGCGCTGCCCCGGCGAGTGGTCCATGATCGAGATGATCCCGACCTCTTCGCGCTGCCCGAACTCTCCCAGCTCATCCGCCAGGGTCTCCGAGCAGATCTCGGCGCGCAGATGCAGCTTGTGGTCGATCTTGAGCGCGCCGGAGGCCCGCACCTCGATCATCTCATCGGCCAGATCGCGGGCATAGCGGGCATAATCGCGCGTCGATTTCGCGATCGAGCCAAGCCGCAGCGCGTCGAAAACAGTGGTGATCCCGCAGGCGGCCAGCTCGGCGTCATGGGCGAGGATCGCCGGGCCGTGCGGGAAATGCGCGCCGGGGCGGGGCTGGAGGTGACGTTCAAGATTGTCGGTGTGAAGCTCGACCAGACCGGGGGCGAGCCAGTCGCCGCCCAGATCCTCGGCGCCTGCCGGGACAGTATCGCCCTCGGTCAGCTCGGCGATGCGCCCGTTTTCGATATGCACCGCGCCGCGCATCACGCGGCCTGGCAGGATAAGCTCGGCATTGGCAAGGATCATCGGGAAAGCTCGTTCAGGATGGAGAGGAGTTCGGCGACGCCCCGCTCGGGCGGGCCGGAATTGTCGATGCTGTATTCGGCCGCGCCGCTTTGCGCGGGCGCGCGGGCGAGGCGCGCGGCGATGTCATCCGCGTCCTCTCGGCCCCGCGCGGCAAGGCGCTGCGCCAGAAGGCCGGGCGGCAGGGTGATCTCGATCGCGGCAAAGCCCGGGAAGGCTTCCGCCGCCTGCGCCAGCACCCCGCGCGAGAGGTTCACAAGCGCCACCCGCCCCGCGAACGGGCCATGCGGGACGCCGTAGCAAAGCCCGTGCGCCTGCCAGTCGAGGGCAAAGCGCCCGGCGGCGCGGGACTCGCGGAACTCGGCCTCGGACAGGGCGTCATAATCCTCGCCGCCCGCATCGGCCGGGCGCGTGATGGCGCGGCGCACGAGGCTCACGCGCGGGTCCGCCGCCGCAGCGCCGCGCATCAGCGTGTCCTTGCCCGCCCCGGACGGGCCGACAATGCCGATCACGCGCGCGCTCATGCCGCGCTTGCCGGGCTGAAGCGGCTGACGTCGATCAGCCGGTCGCACACCCTCTCGCGCGCATCGGTGTCGTGGAAAATGCCGATGATCGCCGCGCCGCGCGCTTTCGCCTCTTCGATCAGCCGCAGCACCGTCTCGCGGTTTTCAGCGTCAAGGCTCGCCGTCGGCTCGTCGAGCAGCATCGCGGGGTAGGGATGGATGAAGCCGCGCGCGATGTTCACGCGCTGCTGCTCGCCCCCCGAAAACGTGGTCGGCGACAGGGACCAGAGCGGGCGCGGGATGTTCAGCCGTGCCAGCATCTCGGCCGCGCGGGTCCGCGCCGTGTCTTCATCGACCCCGAGCGTCAGCAGCGGCTCGGCCACCACATCAAGCGTCGGAACGCGCGGGACGACGCGCAGGAACTGGCTCACATAGCCCAGATCGCGCCGCCGCAGCGCGACGATCTCGCGCGGGGCTGCGGTCGCGATGTCGAGATCGCCGATGCGGATCGCGCCGTGATCGGTGCGGTAATTGCCCCACACCATCCGCATCAGCGTCGATTTGCCCGACCCCGACGCGCCCGCCAGCCCGACGCATTCGCCGGGCCCGACCCGCAGCGAGGCCCCCTCGATCACCCGCAGGACGGTGCCGCCCTGATGATGCAAGGTGAAATCCTTGGCGACGTTGTCGATCTCGATCATAGCCATTTCTTCCATCTGATGAATGCGTAGGTGAGCGCCGCCGAGGCCAGCATCAGCAAGATCGCCATCGGGTAGCCGAGCCGCCAGCCAAGCTCGGGCATGACCGCGAAGTTCATCCCGTAGATCGACGCGATCAGGGTCGGCGGCAGGAACAGGGCGGCGACCGCCGACAGGATGCGCACCGTGTTGTTCTGGTGAAGCCCGATCAGCCCGAGCGTGGTGTCCACCGTCTGCCCGACGCGGCCCGACAGAAAATCGAGATGCACCTCAAGCGCCTGCACATCGCGCCCCATCACCCGCGCGGTTTGCCGCATCGGGTTCTTCGCGCCGCCATCGGTGATCGCCGCAAAGAAGGCCAGCACGCGTTCCAGCGACAGCAGGGCAAGGCGGACCCGCGCGATCAGCTCGGCCTGCTGGCCAAGCCGTTGCAGCGCCGCCTGCAAAAGCTGGTGCTGGGTCTGCGCGCTTGGCGCGAACACCTCGTGGCCGGTCTGGTCGAGCGCGCGGCCGGCCTGTTCCAGCAGATCGGCCATGCGCGCGATGATATCCTCGATCAGCCCCAGAAAGACCGCATCCGGCGCGCCGCAGCCGGGCGTTCCGGCGCCGGCGCGGGCGGGATAGGTCTCGAACGGGCGCGGCGTGTGGTGGCGGACGGTGACAAGCCGCGCGGGGCCAAGGATGAACGTGACCGGCGCCGAAATCTGCCGCCCGTCCGGCCCTGCGCCCGGCAGGGTCGCGGTCATGTAGGAGATGCTGCCCTCGTGGTAAAGCCGGTTCGAGATCTCGATCTCTTCCATATCCTCAAGCGTCGGCACATCAATGCCAAGCGCGGCGAGGCTTGCGGCCTCGGCCTCGGTCGGCTCGAGCGCGTCGATCCAGATGGCGGGGCCGGGGTTCGCATCTGGAGGTAGCAGGGCCAGACCGCCCTCCGAGGGAATATAGGCACGCAGCATTCTCACACCTGCAAAACAGAGCTTACCAGAAGCTGCGTATAGGCGTGGCGCGGATCGTCAAGAACCTGATCGGTGAGCCCGGCCTCGACCACCTCGCCGCCCTTCATCACCATCAGCCG
>JAUNRZ010000103.1:0-5781 GCA_030539455.1 Paracoccus sp. (in: a-proteobacteria)
TTCGATGAATGGACCGAAACCTTCGGCTCCGAGCGTCTGACAGGGGCGCTTCTCGACCGACTGACCCACCAAGTCAGCATTCTCGAGATGAACGGCGAGAGCTACCGCCTCGCCAACAGCATCGCGCGCAAGCGGCACTGATTACCTTCCAGTAAATTGGTGCCCACTTCCGCTGACCGACCGGTGCGCCATTGCACGCGCCAGCTCTATGAAAGGCGCGCGTGCCATGGAGCACACCGCCTCCAAATGGCCTGGTTTTGCTCCGCCGCAATGGACGACTTTTGCACCGCCGTTGACAGACGACTCTGTCAGAAATAGGCATCGATGTCGCTCAAGCCGGCGAAACACAAAGGACCTGTTGCAAATGAGCGGTCAAAGGCCGCTGATTGCCTTTATGGCGCGAAAACGGCATCGCAGCTGGCATTTTTCGGGCTATCCCCTGATTTAGCTGACAGCACGCAGATTTCTGTTGCCAGACCGGGATCGTTCGATATCTTACAAATCGGCGGGGGCTTTCGGGCCGGCCCGCTCTAGGGGAGGACAATATGAAAACCATCAAGACGGCCCTCATGGCCGCTGCTGCCTTTGCGCTGCCTGCTGGCGCGGCGTTTTCCGACACCACGCTGCGGCTGGCCTACTGGGTGCCGGCGACCATTGCGCCGGCGAGCGCGGGGATCATCCCTTGGGCCGAATCGGTCACCGAGGCGTCGGACGGACGCATCCAGTTCCAGCTTTATCCCGCCCAGCAGCTGGGCGCCGCGCCCGACCATTACGACATGGCGCGCGACGGGATATCGGATATTTCATGGGTCAATCCGGGCTACACGGCGGGGCGTTTCCCCATCTTTGCCCTCACCGAAGTGCCCTTTCAGGTCAGCGATTCCATCGACGGCGTGCGCGCGATCCACGAATGGTACATGCAATACGCCGAGGAAGAGATGCCGGACGTGAAAGTCTGCGTCTTTCATCCGCACGCGCCCGGAGCGCTGCACTCGAAAGCGCCGATGAACACGCCCGAGGATGTGCGCGGCCGTGCGATCCGCCCGGCCCATGCGACGATGGCGCGGTTTATCAGCCAGCTCGGCGGCTCGCCCATTCAGGTGCCGGCGCCCGAGGCGCGCGAGGCGATCGCGCGCGGGACGGCCGATGCGGTGACCTTCCCGTGGGGCTCGATGTATGATTTCAGCCTTTACGACGAGACCAAATATCACCTCGACATGCCGTTCTATATGTCGGTGCAAACGCTCGTCATCAACAAGGACGCCTATAACGGGCTGTCTGACGAGGACCGCGCGGTGATCGACGATCACTGCACGCCGGAATGGTCGGCGCGCATGGCCGAGGGCTGGCACGCCGACGACATGGCCGCGCGCGACCGCCTGATCGAGGACGGAACGCACACCTTCCACGAGCCGAGCGAGGACGAGGTCCAGGCCTGGCGCGACGCGGCCGAGGGCGTTCTGAACGCATGGCGCGAGGATGTCTCGGGACGGGGCAGCGATGCGGATGCAATCTACGATTCCTATACCGAGCATCTCGAAGCCCACGGTGCGCGCTACTAGGCGCGCCCCGTTTTCCTGAACGCAGCATCAATCGGGGGCTGTCATGCAAACCCATCGCAGCGCCGCCGCGCGGCTGGTTGCGCTTATCGAATATGTGGCCGCTGCCGCGCTTGGCATCGTGACCTTGCTCGTCTTTGCCTCGGCGATCGGGCGCTATCTGCTGACCATGCCGGTCCCCGACGCGTTCGATCTCTCGCGCCTTGTTCTGGGCGTTGCGCTTGTCTGGGGGTTTGCGAGCCTTGGCTATTCGGGCTCGCATATCAAGGTCGATCTCCTCGCCGAGGCGCTTCCGCGCCGGGGCCGGCGGATCATGAACGCCTTTGCGTGGCTCGTGCTGCTGGGCTTCACGATCCTGCTCGCCTGGCAGCTTTGGGCGCGCGTCGGCAGCGCGATGCGCGGGCGCGATTCCACGTTCGAGCTGCGCTTGCTGCACTGGCCGTTCTTCGCCGCGATCTGGGCGGGGGTCGTGGCCGCGATCTTTACCACCTGTTACCGGCTTTATCTCATCCTCGCCCACGGCCGCGATCTGAGCCTGTTTGAGGAAGATGCAAGCGGAGGCCCCGGGCAATGAGCGCCAATCTGATCGCCATTCTCGGCTTTGTCGCGCTTTTCGGCATGATGATCCTGCGCGTGCCGATCGGCGTTGCGATGGGGCTGGTCGGGGTCGGGGGCTTCGCCGCGATGACCGGCACGCGCCCCGCGCTTAATCTTCTTGCGCAATCGCCGATCCGCACGCTCACGGATTTCAACCTCACCCTGATCCCGTTCTTCATCCTGATGGGGGTTCTGGCGACCAATACCGGGCTTTCCAAAGAGCTGTTTCGCACCGGCCGCTCGTGGCTGGGGCAGTTCAGGGGCGGGCTTGGACTGGCGAGCATCGGGGCCTGCGCGGGCTTTGCCGCGATCTGCGGCTCGTCCGTGGCGACCGCGGCGACGATGACCAAGATCGCCTATCCCGAGATGAAGGAAGCGGGCTATCCCGACCGGGCGGCGACAGGGATCATCGCGGCGGGCGGCACGCTCGGGATTCTGATCCCGCCCTCGGTCGTGCTGGCGATTTACGGCTATATCACATCGCAGGATGTCGGCGTTCTGTTCGTGGCGGGGGTGCTGCCGGGTCTGCTGGCCGTGGTCATGTATATGCTTTGCGTGCGCATCGCTTACGGGCGGCAGCTTCCCGCAGGCGGCGCGTTCGTTTTGCGCGAGGCGCTTGCGTCGCTGCGCGATGTCTGGGCGGTGCTGCTCCTTTTCGCGTCGGTGATCCTCTCGATCTATCTGGGCGTCGTCACCGCGACCGAAGCCGCGGCGGTGGGCGCGGTCCTGACCGCCGTGATCGGCTTCGTGCGCGGGCGACTGACCCCGAAACTGCTGATGGAGGCACTTGTCGAGGCGCTGCGCACATCGGCGGCGATCTATGTGATCCTGATCGGCGCGGTGCTGTTCGGCTATTTCCTCGCCGTGACGCAAGTGCCGCAAAACGTGACCGCGTTCCTTCTGGGGCTGGGTTTCGGGCCATATGGCACGCTGCTGCTGATCCTCGGGCTGTTTCTGGTCATGGGATGCTTTCTCGACGCGATGGCGATGATTATCCTGATGGTGCCGATCGTGTTCCCGGTCATCGTGCAGCTTGGCTTTGATCCGATCTGGTTCGGCATCATCGTGGTCCTGACGGTCGAGCTTGCGCTCATCACGCCGCCCGTTGGGATGAACGTGTTCGTCATCAACTCGATCGTCCCGCGGGTGAGCCTTCCGACCATATTCGCCGGGCTGATCCCGTTTGTTCTGACCGACATCATCCGGCTGGCGCTGCTCATCATGTTCCCGGCGATCGTGATGTTCCTGCCTGACACGATGCGCTAGGGGGCAGGGGTCATGGCGCGTTACGGCGAGACGATCATGCCCGATAGCCTGCGTGAGATGGTCTCGTTCCGCATCCGCCTGATCCAGATCGCGGCCTATCGGCGCTTTGAGGCGGTGCTGCGCGGCTACGGCACCGCGCCGCGCTATTTCGGGCTCCTGAAGATCGTCGAGGCCAATCCCGGCATCTCGCAAAGCCGCCTCGCCGAGGCGGTCATGCTCGAGCGCGCGAGCCTCGTTCCGATCCTCGACGTGATGGAGCGCGAGGGCGTCGTGCGCCGCGATCCGTCCCCGAGTGATCGCCGCTTGCGCTGCGTGTCGCTGACCGAGGCGGGGGCGGGTCTCCTCGCGCAGATGGCGCCCGAGGTGGCGCGGCACGAGGCGGCGATGACGGCGGGGATCGGGGCGGGCGATATGGCGCGGCTGATCGCGATGCTCGATCTGATCGAGGCCAATCTCGCCGCCACCCCCGGCGCGCCCCAAGGCGGGGAGGGCGCGGCATGATGATCCGCAGCATCGACGATATCCGCGCGCTTGAGGCGCGCCCCTATGCCGAGGTGTTTCCCGAGCGCACCCCTTACGACATCATCAGCCGCAGCGCCGCGCGTTGGCCGGACCGCATCGCGCTGCGCCATGTTTCGGGCGGCAGCGTCCACGATCTCAGCTATGGCGCGTTTCTCGGCCGCATCCACCGCGCCGCGAACCTCTTTCGCAGCCTCGGCTGCGTGGCGGGGAAGTCGGTCGCGATCATCGGGCCGCATACGCCCTCGATGCAGATCGCGCTTTGGGCCGCTCAGCTTGCCGGCCGCGCCTGCCCGATCAACCCGATGCTGCGCCCTTCGCATATCGCGGGGCTCCTGCGCGCGGCTGATGCGGCCCTTGTCGTCGCGCTTGGGCCGAATGACGAGACCGAGATCTGGGACGCGCTCGTCCCCGCGCTGCGGCAAGAGGGGTTCTCGGGCCCGATACTCGACGCGGATGCCGACCGACCGGCCCCCGGCAGCGACGGGCGCTTTGAGACGCTGCTGGACGGCCAGCAAGCTGATCTGAGTTTCGCGCCCGAGGGGGACGAGACCGCGATCGCGGCCTATTACCACACAGGCGGGACGACCGGCGCGCCGAAGCTGGTGCGCCACACGCGGCGCTGCGAGGCCCATGTCGCGCGGTCCTGCGCCATGATGCACGATCTTCGCCCGGAGGATGTGGTGCTGAACGGCTTTCCACTTTTTCACGTCGCGGGCGCGTTTGTCTACGGGCTCTCATCGCTCTCGGCGGGGGCGCAGATCGTCATTCCGGGCCGGCTCGGGATGCGCGATGCGGGTTTCGTCGATGCGATCTGGCGCAATATCGCGCGGTTTGACATCTCGGTCATGGCCGCCGTGCCGACCTTTCTCGCGCGGCTGAGCGCGATCGAGCGCGATTGCGAGACGCCGAGCCTCAGGGCCTTCCTGACCGGCGGCTCACCCTTGCCGACCGAGCTTGCCGACCGGATCGAGCGGCTGACCGGCTGCAAGGTGCGCAACATTCTGGGCATGACCGAATGCGCCGGGGCGATCTCGCTCGAGCCGGTGCACGCAGCCCGAACGCCCGGCTCGTGCGGGCTGCGCCTGCCGTTTTCCGAGGTGGCCGCGCTTGGCGATGACCTCGCGCCGGAACATCCTCTTCCGCCGGGCGAGACCGGGGTGATCGCGCTGCGCGGGCCGAATGTGGCGGATGGCTATAGCGACCCGAGCCTCGGGGCGGGCACGTTCATCGCCGGCGGCTGGCTGGTCAGCGGCGATCTGGGCCATGTCGATGCCGAGGGGCGGGTGTTCGTGACCGGCCGGGCCAAGGACGTCATTATTCGCGGCGCGCATAATATCGACCCGCAGACCATCGAAAGCGCGCTGCTGCGCCATGAGGCGGTGCGCGATGCTGCCGCCGTCGGGATGCCCGACGCCTATGCGGGCGAGTTGCCGGTGGCGTTCGTGACCCTGCGGCCCGGCGGGGTTGCTGACGGCGCGGGGCTGATCGCGTTCCTGAGGGACCAGATCGACGAACAAGCCGCCCTGCCCAAAAGGGTCGAGATCATCGAGGCACTGCCGCTCACCCCGGTTGGCAAGGTGTTCAAGCCCGCGCTGCGCGCCGAGGCGACAAGCTGGGCGATCTCGGCGGCCCTTGAGGCGCTTGGCCCGGCGGGGGCGGCGCTGTCCTTCGAGGTCGAGGAAACCGGCGCGGTCCGCCTGACCGGCCCCGCTGCGGCGCTCGACGCCGCTCGCGGGGCGCTTGCGGGTATGCCGATTGCGATCAGCTATGAGGAGGGGGCGGCATGAGAGGGTCGTTGACCTCGGCGCAGGGCGGGTTCGCCGAGAGGCTTGCGCGG
>JAUNRZ010000103.1:5881-7992 GCA_030539455.1 Paracoccus sp. (in: a-proteobacteria)
CATCCCGGCAAGCCGGTCATCGCGGCGGTCAATGGCGCTTGCCTTGCCGGCGGGCTCGAGCTGCTTCTCGGCACCGATATCCGCATAGCCGCCCCCCATGCGCGTTTCGGCCTGCCCGAGCCGCGCCACGGGCTGATCCCGTTTGCCGGCGCTCTGTCGCGGCTGCCGAAGCAGATCCCGCCCGTCGTCGCGGCAGAGCTGCTCCTGACCGGCGATCCGATCGGGGCCGAGCGGGCCCAACAGATCGGGCTGGTCAACCATCTCGCCGCGCCGGGCGATCTGATGGAAACCGCGCGGCGCATCGCAGGGCGGATCGCGGCGAATGGCCCGCTCGCCGTGGCCGAGATCACCGCTTCCCTGCGCGCCGCCTCGCCCGCGTCCGAGGCTGCGGCGGCCGAAGCCGAACGCGCAGCGATGGAGCGGGTGATGGCCTCGGCGGATGCCGCAGAGGGCCCGCGCGCCTTCATCGAAAAACGCGCGCCGCGCTTTACGGGGGGATAGATGGACAGCACCACGCGGCTTGACGGGAAATGCGCGATCATCACCGGCGCAGGGCGCGGCATCGGGCGGGCCGCAGCGATCGAGATGGCGCAGGCCGGCGCGTGGGTGATCGTCAACGATGTGGACGCGGACGCGATCGCCGAAGTGACCGAGACGATCGCGCGCGCGGGCGGCCGCGCGGCCCCCGCGCTTGCCGCGATCGGCACCGCCGAGGCGGCCGATCTGTGCATCGAGGCAGCCCTCTCATCCTTTGGCCGGATGGATATTTTCTGCGCCAATGCCGGGATATTGCGCGACAAGGTGCTGTGGAACGTCACCGATGAGGATTTCGATCTGGTCATCACGACCCATCTTCGCGGCACGTTTACCTGCGCCCGCGCCGCCGCCACCCATTTCCGCAGCCGTGACGGGGGCGGCAGGCTTATCCTCACCTCGTCGATTGCGGGCCAGCTCGGCAATTTCGGCCAGACCGCCTATGCCGCCGCAAAGGCCGGCATTGCCGCGATGGCGCGTACATGGTCGATGGAGCTGGCGCGGGCGGGCGTGACCGTGAACGCGGTCGTCCCGAACGCACTGACCGCGATGACCGCGACCATGCCGGCGTTCGCGAAGGCGGCCGAGGATGCGCAACGTGGCGACGCGCTGCCCAAATGGCTGCGCCAGGATGCCGGGATGGGGATGCCCGATGACGTGGCGCCGCTCTTTCGGTTTCTCGCTTCGGATAGGGCGGAAGGGATCACCGGGCAATGCATCGGCATAGGCGGCGACAAGCTTTCGCTCTGGTCGCACCCGGCCGAGATTGCGGTCGAGATGAGAGGGGGCGGCTGGACCGCCGACGACATCGCGCAGATCTGGCCCGATGCGATGGCGCCTTATGTGCAGCGGGTCGGCATCCCTATGCCTGAGCCTCGATGAGCGTAGAGGAAGATCCGAGGTAACAGGGTCGGCCGGCGGCACTCGGGCCCTCATCCCTCAACGCCAAGCAGCCTCATCGCGTTTTCCTTGAGGATAAGCGGCCGCACCTCGTCTCGAAAATCGGCCTTGTCGAACGCATCCAGCCATTTTTCCGGCGCAATCATCGGCCAGTCCGAGCCGAACAGCATCTTCTTGCGCAGGATCGTGTTCGCATATTGGATCAGGATTTTCGGGAAATATTTCGGCGACCACCCCGAGAGATCGATATAGACGTTCGGCTTGTGCTGAGCGACCGCGAGCGCCTCTTCCTGCCACGGAAAGGACGGGTGGGCGAGGATGATCGGCATATCGGGGAAATCGACGGCCACATCATCAATGAACATCGGGTTCGAGTATTTCAGCCGCATCCCGTTCCCGCCCCGCATCCCAGAGCCAACGCCGGTCTGGCCGGTGTGAAACAGAGCGGGCTTGCCGGTCTCCGCGATGGCCTCGTAAAGCGGGTAGGCGAGCCGGTCATTGGGATAGAAACCCTGCATGGTCGGGTGGAACTTGAAGCCCTGCACGCCATGATTTTCGACCAGATTGCGCGCCTCCCGCGCGCCGAGCTTGCCCTTATGCGGGTCGATCGAGGCGAAGGGGATCAGGATGTCGTCATTCTCTGCCGCCAGCTCGGCCACTTCCTCGTTGCGATAGCG
>JAUNRZ010000104.1:0-3669 GCA_030539455.1 Paracoccus sp. (in: a-proteobacteria)
AACGACACCACGCCCGGCGTCAGCACCAGCGCCAGCCCGAAAATCCAGCTCGCCGCCATCGCGGGCTCCATGATCACCCGAACCAGCTTCTCTTCCATAATCTTCAGAGAGGCAGCAGGCTCACCCTCACCCTGCCCCCGCTCCGCGTGATACACATAAAGCCGCGGCAGATAGAACAGCGCTGCCATCCACGAAATCACCGCCATGATATGAAACGCTTTCATATAAGGATAAGCGATGCTCAGAAAGCCCGTCATGACGCCTCGCGCTGTTATTCTTAAAAGATAAGAGAGAAAGAAAGATTGATGAAGATATTGGTCATGTTGAAAACGGAATAGCTCAAACAGAGGCAGACTTGTTCACAGCTACCTCCCGTAAACACCTCCAGATTACATATCAAAATCCGAAGCTTATGCAAATATCGCGAGCACTACCCACAATCTGTTGATAACCCGCGCGATCCTTGTCCCATTGTGGATGAACCTTGATGTTCACGGTAGGTCCAGCCTGGTTGCGCGCAAACTCCGCGGCCTGCGCGCCGGCCACCAGCCTGCCCCGAGGCTTATCCACAAAGAAGCCAACAGAAATAACGCGCAAAGCCCTTTCCAGCCCCCCGGTGCTTCGCTATCCACAACAATATGAGCCCGCAAAGCGCCCAATCGGAACCGCCCCCTCACGCGCCGCTTGCCGGCGTGATCGGCTGGCCGATTGCGCAATCCCGCTCACCGCTTCTCCATCGCCACTGGCTCGACCGATACGGGCTCAGCGGCCATTACGTCCCGCTTCCGGTGCGCCCCGAGCATCTTGCAGCCTCGCTTCGTGCGCTGCCGAAGCTGGGCTTTGTCGGCGCCAATGTCACGATCCCGCATAAAGAGGCCGTGCTGACCGTCGCCGATATCGTGACCGATCGGGCGGCGTTGATCGGCGCGGCGAATACTTTGATCTTCCGCGATGACGGCACGATTCATGCCGACAACACGGATGGTTACGGCTTTATCGCCAATCTCGAGCAGAACGCCCCGGACTGGCTTCCCGATCTTGGGCCGGCGGCTGTCATCGGTGCCGGCGGCGCGGCGCGCGCGGTCGTTGCCTCTCTCCTCGAAAGCGGGGTGAGCGAGCTGCGCATCGCCAACCGGACCCGTATCCGGGCGGATCAGATCAAGGCCGAATTCGGGGCACGCGTCGTCGTATATGACTGGGCGCAGGCCGGAAATATGCTGGAAGGCGCGAACACGGTCGTCAACGCAACCTCGATGGGGATGGTCGGCCAGCCGCCGCTGCGCGTGCTCCTCGACGCGCTAAGCCCCGATGCGCTTGTCACCGATCTCGTCTACGCGCCGCTGATGACCGAATTCCTGCGAAACGCGCAAGATCGTGGCTGCCATGTCGTCGACGGCCTCGGAATGCTCCTCCATCAAGCCGTGCCGGGTTTCGAGCGGTGGTTCGGACGCCGCCCCGAGGTCGACGAAGCGGCCAGGCAGGCGGTGCTATGACCTATCGCCTTGGGCTGACGGGATCGGTCGGGATGGGTAAATCGACCACTTCTGCGATGTTTGCCGATCGCGGGCATCCGGTCTGGGACGCGGATGCGGCTGTGCATCAGCTCTACGCCAAAGGCGGCGCCGCCGTCGCGCCGGTGGGCGAGGTTTTTCCCGGCGCCATTAAGGGTGACGCGATCGACCGCGCCGCCCTGCGCGCGGCTCTGGCGGCAGATCCTGATGGCTTTGCGCGGCTCGAGGCGATCGTGCACCCCCTTGTCGCGGCTGACCGCGCGAGCTTCCTTGAAGAAGCGCAGCAAGCCGGCGCCGCGATCGCCGTTTTCGACATTCCGCTTCTCTTCGAAACCGGGCCCGATGCGCAGATGGACGGCGTTGCCGTCGTCTCGGCGGGCGCCGATCTGCAACGCAGCCGCGTGCTTTCGCGGCCCGGCATGACGGCGGAAGCGTTTGCGCTCATCCTCTCGCGGCAGATGTCCGATGCCGAAAAGCGCGCGCGTGCCGATTGGGTGATCCCGACCGAAACGCTGGACGGCGCGCGCGCCGCTGTGGCGCGCATCTGCGCCGAGATCGAGGCCAAACCCGATGCGTGAGATCGTGCTCGACACTGAAACCACCGGCATTTCGCATCAGGACGGCGACCGCATCGTGGAGATCGGCGCGATCGAGCTGATCGGCCACATGCCGACCGACAACAAATTCCACGAATATATCAACCCCGAGCGTATCGTCCCCGACGACGCCATCCGCATTCATGGCCTGACGAACGAATTTCTTGCCGACAAGCCGGTCTTCTCACAGATCAGCAAGAAATTTGTCGATTTTATCGGCACCGACTCGAAGCTCATCATCCATAACGCCTCGTTCGATATGGCTTTTCTGAACGCCGAGCTGTCCCGCTGCGGCCTGCCGGTAATCGAGCAGCGCCGCGCCGTCGATACGCTCGCCGTTGCGCGGCAGAAATTTCCCGGCGCGCAGAACAGCCTCGACGCGCTTTGCCGGCGCTTCGGGATCGACAACTCCAACCGCGTGCTGCATGGCGCGCTTCTCGACAGCGAGCTTCTGGCCGAGGTCTATCTGGAGCTGATCGGCGGCCGCCAGCCCGGCCTCGCCATCGACACCCCGGCGCCGCAGCCTGCCGCCAGACGCGAGGCGCAGGACGATCCAGATCTCCGGCCCCGCGCGCGCCGCCCCGCGCCGCTGCCGCCGCGCCTGACCGCTGACGAACGCGCCCGGCATCTGGAATTTATCGCGCGGCTGGGTGAGAATGCGATCTGGCGGCGCTATAATCTGGACTGACGCGCCGCCGCCGCGACCGGGAAGGGATGATGATGCTAAGCCGGCTTCTGGACATCTGGCATTTCCTCAAAGCGGTGGGCGAGCGTATGGACAAGGTCCATATGGGCCTCATCTCGGCCGGAGTGGCGTTCTACGCCATGGTCGCGGTCTTCCCGGGCCTCACCGCCATCATTTCGCTATGGGGCCTGTGGTTCGACCCGGAAGTGATTGATATCTATGTGAATGTCGCGAATGAATTCATGCCCGATCAGGCCGCCGACATTATCCATATTCAGGTCGAGGCGCTGACATCGGGCGGGCGGACACAGCTTGGCTGGGCCTCCGTGCTGTCGATCCTGATCGCGACGATCGCGGCGCGCGCGGGGGTCGATGCGCTTGTTCGCGGGCTCAACGCGACGCATAACGTGCGCTCGCACTCGACGATCACCGGGTTCATCCTCGCCTATGTACTGACGCTGGCGATTGTCGGGATCGTTCTGCTGGGCCTCGCGACGATCGTGCTGGTGCCTCTGGTGATCAATTTCCTGACCTTCGGGCCGCTGCGAAGCTGGCTCGTCTCGGGGCTGCCCTGGGCTGCGATGTTCCTGATCGTGCTGATCGGGATCGGGATCCTTTATCGCTACGGCCCGAACGTCAAAACGCCGCGCACACCGGTCTTTACCTGGGGTTCGCTGATCGCCGCGCTCGCCTGGGCGGCGGCGTCGGTCGCCTTTTCGGCCTATCTCGCGATGTTCGACAGCTATAACCGCATCTATGGCTCGATCGGTGCGGTGGTTGCGCTGCTGATGTGGTTCTATCTGGCCGGGTTCTCGGTTATGCTCGGCGCGGTGTTCAATGTCGAACTCGCCCGGCAGCGCCGTGTGAAGGCCGCGCG
>JAUNRZ010000104.1:3769-7989 GCA_030539455.1 Paracoccus sp. (in: a-proteobacteria)
TCGGCGCGGTGTTCAATGTCGAACTCGCCCGGCAGCGCCGTGTGAAGGCCGCGCGTGAGGCAAGGGCGAAGGTCGTCAGTGATCTCGTCGCAAGCAAGGACGCGCCGCGGGATCAAAGCGCTGCCTGATAAAGCCTGATCTTCAGCCCGCCATGCGGGATGATCGGTCCTGGCGGCTCGAAATTCAGCCCCGTCGCGCGCGCAAGCCCCGAATCCGAAGTCACCATCCCCACGCGCCAGCCAGCAAAGCGTGTGCGCATCACCTCGCCAAACGCGCCATAAAGCCCGAAGAGTAGCTTTTTATTCCCGATCCGCCCGCCATAAGGCGGGTTCGCGATCACCAGACCCGGCGCGCCGGGCGGCGGCGTCAGATCGCTGATCGCGCGCGCCTCGAAGGTGCAAAGATCGCCGACGCCCGCTCGCTCGGCATTCGCGCGGCTCATGCGGATGGCGCCCTCGTCGCGGTCGCTGCCGTAAAATCGCGGCAGACCGGCGCGAGGCCCCGGCCCGGCCGAGCGCATCTTTTCCCATGCAGCCGGATCGAATGTCGCGAATTGCTCGAACGCGAAGCTGCGCGATCGTCCGGGGTGCAGCCCCGCCGCGATCTCCGCCGCTTCGATCACGAAACTGCCCGAGCCGCACATCGGGTCCAGCACAGTCTCGCCGCCCCGATAGCCACATTCGCGCAGGAAAAGCGCCGCCAGAGTCTCGCGCATCGGCGCCTTGTTGACCGCAAGCTTGTGCCCGCGCCGGTGAAGGCTCTCGCCCGAGCTGTCGAGGCTGAGACTGCAAAGATCGTCCTCGATCCGCAGCTTGACCGTGACAGGCGCGTCACTGGCAATCACAGCGCCCAGCGTTTCGCGCAAAGCGCCCTCGATCCGCTGAGCAGCCGCGCCGGCGTGATAGATGCGCGATTTGCGGCAGACCGCCTCGACCTTCACCGGGATATCGGCGCGCAGAAAATCGCCCCACGGGAATTTCCGCGCGCGCTTGTCAAGCTGCGCCAGATGAAGTGCGCGAAACGCGCCGATGCGGACCAGTATCCGCGTCGCGCCCCGCAGCTCCAGATTGGCGCGCCAGATCTCCGGCCAGTCGCCTTGCGCCTCGACCCCGCCCGGCACCGCCCGCGCACCCGAAAAACCGGCCGCGCGCACTTCGTCCGCCAGAGCCTCTTCCAGCCCCGGCGCGCAGATGGCGAAGAAATCGAGCGGCTCGGTCAGGCCGCGCCCAGCCCTTCGGTCGAGGAAAAGAACATCGCTTGCGAGACCGCAGAGCTGACCTGTTCTTCCGTGTAGGGCTTCGAGATCAGGAAGGCCGGCTCGGGCCGGTCGCCGGTCAGCAGCCGCTCGGGGAAGGCGGTGATGAAGATCACCGGCAGATCGCCCATCGCGCCCAGCAATTCGTTGACCGCGTCGATCCCGGACGAGCCGTCCGCAAGCTGGATATCGGCGAGGATCAGATCCGGGCGCTGCTTTTCAGCCAGCGTGATCGCCTGCGAATGCGTCCGCGCGATGCCCGTCACCTCGTGACCCATCGCCTGAACGATGCCCTTGAGATCCATCGCGATGATCGTTTCATCCTCGATCACCATGACCTTGCCGCGGATCGAGCTGCCCATCTCGGACAGGGCGATCTGAACCAGTTCTTCCGCTTCGTCACGATCGACGCCCATGATCTCGGAGATCTGCTCATAGCGCATTTCCTCGATCGTGCGCAGCAAAAGCGCCTCGCGCGAATTGGGGGTCAGCTTCGACATATGCGCCTGCGCGCGCACGCCCCGGCTGCCGCCATCGGCCTCGGCGACCGGCTGGCCGGAACTGGCCCAGATCGCGTGAAACGCGCGGAAAAGGCCAGTGCGCACCTGGCTGTCACCGATCACCGAACGGTCCGCAAGAATTGCCTCAAGCGTCGCGGCGGCATAATTGTCACCGGCACTTTGGCTGCCGGTCAAAGCGCGGGCGTAGCGGCGCAGGAAGGGCAGCTCACGCCCGATGGACTGGGCAAGATCAGTTGCGGTCATGTCATCCTCAAAAAAATTGTTCCGCTTGGAACTTATTTGTTCATCTATAGGTTAGGGCCTTGGTGCACAAGAAGTTCGGAACTTACAAAAATGAACAAACAGCGTGAGACGCGCAGGCAGGCGGCATTGGAAAAGCAGATCGACGAAAACCTGAGGCGCGTCTACCAACGAGAGACCGAGCAGGAGGTTCCTGACAGGTTCCTGGACCTGTTGCAGAAACTGCGCGAGCAGGAGTAACGCACCATGCCATCACGCACCGCAACCGATAAAGCCTCGGGAAGGTCCGCGCGTGCCGACAAGGCGCGTGCCGCAGCACATGGCGATCCTCGCGACGAGATCGTTGACCACCTCCCCGCCCTCCGCGCCTTCGCGCTTTCTCTGACGCGCGAAAGCTCGTCCGCCGACGATCTTGTGCAAGATACCATCGTCAAGGCGTGGACGAATATCGAGAAATTCCAGGCCGGCACCAATCTGCGCGCCTGGCTGTTCACCATCCTTCGCAACACTTTCTATTCGGCCCGCCGCAAGACCAAGCGCGAGGTTTCGGACACGGACGGCATCCACGCCGCGAGACAGGCAACGCGTCCCGAACATGACGGAAGGCTTGCGATGAACGATTTTCGCGCCGCGTTCGAGCATCTGCCGGACGAGCAGCGCGAAGCTCTGATCCTTGTCGGGGCGACCGGATTTTCATATGAAGAAGCCGCGAAGATGACCGGCGTGGCGGTCGGGACCGTCAAGTCCCGCGCCAATCGTGGCCGCAAGCGGCTCGCCGAGCTTCTGCATATGGATGAAGGTGAAGAGCTGGACATGACCGATAGTGCGACCCTCGCCGCGATGAGCAATAACGTCCCGGTCACGCGGTAATCCCGTGATCGAGCGGCTGAGACATCAGCTTCAGTTCACCCGCGGGCTGGGCTTCCGGCTGGCAATGTTTCTCTCGATCGCGATTTTGCCGATCGGGCTTATCTCGCTGATCCAGACCCTCCACCTCTCGGGCGAGGCCGAACGCGCCGCCGAGATCGCAATCGTCGGGCGCACCTCGGCCGCCGCGGCGGGCGAGCGGACCTTGCTGCAATCGGCGATGGGCACTGCCGATGCGCTCGGACCCGCCGTTCTGCCCCTGCTGGACGAGCCGACCACCTGCGCCGATGTCATGACCGCCTTCGTTCAGCGCAGCGCCACCTACGCTTCGGCGAGTTTCGTTCCGATGAACGGGCTGGCCACCTGCACATCGGCCGGGCCGGGACAGACCGTCGATTATCGCCAGTCCCAAGCCTATGCGAGCTTTATCGAGCGTCCCGCGACAATGGTGATCCCGGTCGAGGTCGGCACCATCACCGGGCGCCGGGTCGTCCAGGTCGTCCAACCACTCTACCGAGAGCGCGATCTGCTGGGCTTCGTTGCCGTCGCCGTCACGCATGAATTGCTGCGCTCGACCCATACGCTCAACCCGTTCGTCGATGGCGCGCGGATCGTCACCTTCAGCTATGACGGCGAGCTGCTGTCGGCCGACGAGACGCTAAGCGGCGGCGCCTACAAGGAAATCCTGCCGCAGGGCGAGACGCTCGCATCGCTTGTCTCGCGCACCGAGACAACGTTTTCGGATATGTCCTACGAGGGGGAAGAGCGCGTTTTTGCTATCGTCTCGGTCGTCCCGAACCTCGTCTATGCGCTCGGCAGCTGGCGGCCCGAGACGTTCGGCGTTCAGGGCTACCGGCTGACCAAGCTGACCGCGATCGTGTTCCCGATCACGCTTTGGGCGGTCTCGCTCGGCGTCGCCTATTTCGCCGTGTACCGGCTCGTTCTGCGTCACATCCGAGAATTGCGCGGCCAGATGCGGCGCTTTGCGGTCGGGGATCGCAGCGTCTCGCCGCGCATCATCGAAAACGCGCCGGCCGAGATCGAGGATGTCTCCCGGACCTTCAGCAACATGGCCCGGATTCTCAGCCGCGATGAAGAGGCGCTGGAAGCCGCGCTCGATGAGAAGAACGTGCTGCTGAAAGAGGTGCACCACAGGGTGAAGAACAACCTCCAGCTCATCGCCTCGATCATCAATATGCAAAGCCGGGTGATCGAGGATGACGACGCCAAGCGGGTGCTGCGCTCGGTGCAGGACCGCGTGTCGTCGCTGGCCACGATCTACCGCAATCTCTATCAGGCCGAGCGTCTGGATACGGTCGAGGCCGACCGGCTGATCG
>JAUNRZ010000105.1 GCA_030539455.1 Paracoccus sp. (in: a-proteobacteria)
GCGTTGGCGGAGGTAAAGACAATGCCCGGCGCCGCATCGATCACCGCAGGGTCAAAGGGCAGCGCCTTGATCTTGAGGATCGGCGAGATCACGCAGAGAGCAGGCGCCAGCAGCGCGGCGAACGCGCTCGACTGCGCGGCGGGGCGGGTCAGCAGACAAATCGGCGGAGACATTGGCTTTTCGGGCAGCAGGCTCTATCTCTGGAGCCTACGAAATTTGCCCGACTGGCCGCAAGCATGACCCTGATTTTTCTTGGTATTGAAAGCAGTTGCGACGACACCGCCGCAGCCGTGGTGACGTCCGAGCGGCGGATTCTGTCGTCGGTCGTCGCGGGGCAAAGCGCGCTTCACGAAGATTTCGGCGGCGTCGTGCCGGAAATCGCGGCGCGGGCGCATACCGAAAAGCTCGATCACGCGGTCCAGCAGGCGCTGGACGAGGCGGGGCTGAGCCTTGCCGATCTGGACGGGATCGCCGTGACGGCGGGGCCGGGGCTGATCGGGGGCGTCCTTGCCGGGGTCATGCTGGCGAAGGGGCTGGCCGCGGGGACGGGCCTGCCGCTGATCGGCGTTAACCATCTCGCCGGCCACGCGCTGACCCCGCGCCTGACGGATAACGCGCCGTTTCCTTATCTGATGCTCCTGGTCTCGGGCGGGCATTGTCAGTTCCTGAAGGTCGCGGGCCCCGAGGAGTTCACGCGGCTGGGCGGGACGATCGACGATGCGCCCGGCGAGGCGTTCGACAAGCTCGCCAAGCTGCTTGGTCTGCCGCAACCCGGCGGGCCCTCGGTCGAGGCCGATGCCGCGCGCGGCGATCCCGCACGCTTTGCGCTTCCCCGGCCGCTTTTGGACAGGCCGGGCTGCGATCTGTCTTTCTCGGGCCTGAAAACCGCCGCTTTGCGCGCCCGCGATGATCTGGTGCGCGATCAGGGCGGGCTTTTCGCTCAGGATCGGGCCGATCTTTGCGCCTCGTTTCAGGCGGCGGTCGCAGAGGTTCTGGTCGAGAAAACCCGCCGCGCATTGGCGCTTTGCCCGGCTCCCGTGCTTGCCGTCGCGGGCGGGGTCGCGGCCAATCGCGCGATCAGGGCGGCGCTCGAGGCCGTGGCAGACGCGGCCGGCGCGCGGTTTCTCGCGCCGCCAATGGCGCTTTGCACCGACAACGCGGCGATCATCGCGTGGGCCGGGATCGAGGCGTATCAGGCCGGCCGGTGCGACGACATGAGCCTCGCCGCGCGCCCGCGATGGCCGCTCGATACGCGCGCCGCGCCGATGCTGGGCGCGGGCAAACGCGGTGCGAAAGCATGAGCCGGGTCGCGATCATCGGCGCGGGCGCGTTCGGCACGGCGCTTGCGGTCGCGCTGTCGCCGCACCGAAACGTCACGCTTTGGGGACGGCGGATCGGCTGGCAGCGCGAGAATCCGCGCCTGCCCGGCGTGCGCCTACCCGAAAACATCACGCTGACCGAGGATCTGGCGCAGGTGGGTGCCGAGATCGTCATCCTCGCGCTGCCGGCGCAGGCGTTGCGGGGGTTTTTGGACAGGCACGCCACCCTGCTGGGCGATCGTGCCGTGGTGAACACCGCGAAGGGGATCGATCTTGAAACGCTCGAATCGCCGTCCGATCTGATCTCCGCAGCGGCGCCAGGCGCGGTGGTTGCGACGCTGACCGGGCCGAGCTTTGCCGCCGATATTGCGCGCGGTCTGCCCACCGCGCTGACGCTCGCCTGCGCCGATGGCAGCGCGAGCCGTCTGCAAGAGACGCTCTCCACCCCCGCGCTACGGCTTTACCGCACCGACGATCTGCGCGGCGCCGAGCTGGGCGGCGCGCTGAAAAACGTGATCGCAATCGCGGCCGGCGCGGCGATCGGGGCGGGTCTGGGCGACAGCGCGCGCGCCGCGCTTGTCACGCGCGGCTTTGCCGAGATGAGCCGGCTGGCCACCGCGATGGGCGCGCGGGCCGATACGCTTTCGGGGCTGTCGGGGCTGGGCGATCTGGTGTTGACCTGCACCTCGGATCTGTCGCGCAATTTTCGCCTTGGCCGCGCGCTTGGCGCCGCCGAGCCGTTCGATGACGCGCTGACGGTCGAGGGCGCCGCGACCGCCCGCGCAGTCAGCCGCATCGCGCCAAAGCTGGGCGTTGCGATGCCAGTATCGGAGGCGGTCGCGGGGCTTGTCTCGGGCAATCTGGGGGTGCAAGAAGTGGTCAGCACCCTGATGGAGCGCCCGCTCAAAGAGGAATAACCCATGCCGCTTTTCGCCGTAATCTGCCGCGACCGCGACGGCGCGCTTGCCGTGCGTCAGGAAAATCGCCCCGCCCATCTGGACTACATCAACGAAACCGGCATTGTCGCGATGGCTGGCCCGCTGCTCGATGGCGGCGCGATGGCGGGCTCGCTGATCGTGCTGGACTGCGCCGATCTCGATGCGGCGAAAGCCTGGGCCGAAGCCGATCCTTACGGCCGCGCGGGGCTCTTTGACAGCGTCGAGATCAACGAGTGGAAAAAGGTGATCGGCTGATGGACTACTGGCTGTTCAAATCCGAACCCGATGTGTTCTCGTTTGACGATCTGACCGCCAAGGGCGATCGGGGCGAAGAGTGGGACGGCGTGCGGAATTATCAGGCCCGTAACAATATGCGGGCGATGGAAATTGGCGATAAGGGGCTGTTTTATCACTCGAATATCGGCAAGGAATGCGTCGGCATCGTCGAGGTGATCGCGCTCGCCCACCCCGACAGCACGACGGACGATCCGCGTTGGGAATGCGTCGACATCAAGGCGGTCGCGCCGCTGAGGCGCCCGGTTTCGCTTGACGATGCGAAGGCGGAGCCGCGGCTGAAAGACATGGTTCTGGTCAACAATTCGCGCCTGTCGGTCCAGCCCGTCACCGAGGAAGAATGGCAGGTCATCATGGAGCTGAGCGGAGGCAAGGCATGATCCTCATCATCATCCTCGCGGCGGCGACGCTGGCCTGGGTCGCCGGCTCGCTGTGGTATATGAGCCTCGCGCGGCCGTGGACGCGCGTTTCGGGCATCAAGGTGGACAATACCGGCGCGCCCGAGAACAAATCGCCGCTGCCCTATCTGATGTCGGGGCTGTGTCTTTTCGTGGTCGCCTCGCTGATGCACTACATATTTGCGCGCGCGGGGATCGACACGCTGGGCGCGGGGCTGCTGCACGGCGCGATGATCGGGGCAGGTTTTGTGGTGCCTTGGACGGTGCTCCACAACACTTACGTTCAGCGCCCGTTCCTGCTGACCTTGATCGACGGCGGCTATGCGGTGCTGGCCTGCGCTTTGATGGGCACGGTGCTCGGCGCACTTTAGCCGAGCCGTGAAAGCGCGGGTAAAGTTTCGCGGCGTCAGGCGAGATTTACCTTGACGCGAGGGGCCCCCGCCACCTTATTGCGCCCATATTTTAAGGCAAGGTGCGCGGACGATGCGAAAGATATTCAACTCCTCCACCCTCGTGTTCGTTTTGATTGTCGGGTTTCTGGCGTTCTGGATCGGCGGCGGGATGATGAATCGCGAGCCGGTCGCAGCGCCCGAGCCGCAGCCCCTGCCCATCGTGACCGTCGCCGCCAGCTTCAGCGAGGCGGTGGACGTAACGCCCGTCGTCTCTCTATACGGCGATGTCGTGCCGAACCAGATCGCGCTTTTGCGCAGCCGGGTATCGGGGACGGTCGAGAACGTCGATTCGCAGGGCAGCGAGGTCTCGCAAGGCGACGTGCTGGGCCGCATTTCGGCCGATGCGCGCGAGGCGTCGGTGGCGCGCGCCGAGGCGCAGCTTCGCTCGGCCGAGCGCGATTACGAGGCCGCCCGCCAGCTTGCGCAGCGCGGCGTCGGCTCGGACGCCGAGCAGCAATCGCGCTTTGCACAGCTTGAAGCCGCCCGCGCCGATCTGCGCGCGGCCGAGCTGGAGCTGGCCAATACCGACCTTCGCGCGCCGATTACCGGCACCATCTCGCGCGTGATGGCCGAGGCGGGCAGCTTTATCTCGGCCGGGACGGAAGTTCTTGAAATCGTTGACAATGATCCACTTGTGGCGCGCGTTGAAGTGCGCCAGTCCGAAATCAGCCACATCCGGCTCGGGATGCCGGCTGATGTCGAATTTCAGGGCGGAACCGAGCGCGAGGGCCGCGTCAGCTTCATCTCGCCCATCGCGACGGCGCAGACCCGCACCTTCCGCGTCGAGGTCGAGATCGACAATCCGGGCCGTGAAATTCCCGCGGGGCTGAGCGCGCAGATCGGGCTCTCGCTCAACTCTGAACGTGCGCATATGGTCTCGCCCGCCCTTGTGCGGCTGGACGATCAGGGCCGCATCGGCCTGATGGCGATCGACGACAGCGGCGAGCATCTGCAATTCTACCCGATCGAGATCGTCCGCGCCCGCGCCGAAGCGATCTGGGTCACTGGCCTGCCCGAACGCGTGCAGCTTGTGACCATTTCGCAAGGCGCACTGAGCAGCGGGCAGCGCGTGGTGGTCGAGGAAACGCCGGAAAGCTATCGGGGCGTGCTGGGCGGCTGGGATGGCCAATCCGCGCGCGATGCCGCTGCCGAGATGGCCCAAAGCGCCGATTCCGAAGCGCTTGGCGCCGCGCAGGCGGCGATGGGGAATCAATCCGCGTTGATCGATTCGATCCCCGCAGGGGACGGGCCCGGCGACGACCAGCCCGACGATGCTGAGGCAGACGGTGCGGAAGCCGATGCGGCGGACAGCCTTGCCGCGCAGCCCGATCCGGGCCGCGCCGGCACCGGCGGCTGAGCGAAGGGACCGAGCGCATGAACTCCTTCATCGCCGCCTCTTTCAGCCGCGTTCGCACGATGATCCTCGTGCTGGTGATGCTGCTGATGGCCGGAACCTGGGCCTATATCACGATCCCCAAGGAATCGATGCCCGAGATCGACATTCCGATCTTCATCGTGAACACGACCTATTCGGGCGTCTCGGCCGAGGACGCCTCGCAGCTTCTGGCCGAGCCGATAGAGCGCCGCGTCAACTCGATCGAGGGCTTGCGGCGGATGGACACCAAAGCGGCCGAAGGCTTCGCCTCGGTCACGCTCGAATTCCGCGCAGGCTTCGATCACGACAGCGCGCTGCAATCCATCCGCGACGAGGTGGACAACGCGAAGGCCGATCTGCCATCGGGCGCGGACGGCCCGTTCATCCGCGAAATCGACATGTCGATGTTCCCGATCCTGACCGTCGCGCTGTCGGGTCAGGTGCCCGAGCGCGAGCTGATCCGCCTTGGCCGCCAGCTTCAGACCGAGATCGAGACGGTTCCGGGCGTTCTGCAAGGCGATCTGACCGGCGACCGGCTGGACCTGCTCGAGATCCTGATCGACCCGATCGCGATGGAGACCTATCAGATATCTCCCGGCCAGCTTGTGCAGGCGGTGCAGGCGAATAACCAGCTGATCGCGGTCGGCTCGTTCGATACCGGCGCGGGGCGGATCGGGGTCAGCATCCCCGGCACGGTTGTCGATATCGCCGATATCATGTCGATTCCGGTGCTGGTCGATGGACCGACCGTGCTGCGCGTTCAAGACCTCGCCGAGGTGCGCCAGAGCTTCGAGGATCCGGTCAGCTTCGCCCGCATCGACGGCCAGCCCGCGCTGTCGATCGACGTGCGCAAAAGCTCGGGCGCCAATATTATCGACACGGTCGATCTGGTGCGTGCAAAGGTCAACGAGGTGTCGGCCGAATGGTCCGATCTGGTGACGCTCACCTTCATGAACGACCAGTCGACCGAGATGAAGGATCTGCTGTCGGACCTGCAAAACAACGTCATCGCGGCGGTGCTGATGGTCATGCTGACCACGGTGCTGTTCCTTGGCGTGCGCGCCTCGTTCCTTGTCGCGATCGCGATTCCGGGCGCGTTCCTGTCGGGGATCCTGATTATCTGGGCGTTCGGCTTTACGCTGAACGTCGTGGTTCTGTTCGCGTTGATCCTCGTTGTCGGGATGCTCGTCGATGGCGCGATCGTCGTCGTCGAGCTGGGCGAGCGGCTGATCCAGCAGGGCTATGACAACCACACCGCGTTCCTCAAGGCGGCGCAGCGTGTCGCATGGCCGATCACCTCGGGCACGGTCACGACGCTGGCGGTGTTCTTCCCGCTGCTGTTCTGGCCGGGCATGGCGGGTCAGTTCATGTTCTACCTGCCCGCGACGATGATCGCGACGCTGCTGATGTCGCTGTTTATGGCGCTTATTTTCGTGCCGATCACCGGCACGCTGATCGGCAAGGCGCCCGAAAAGCTGCCCGAGGAATCGCCCGAGGATGTGCCCTCGGCCATCAACCGCGTGTCGGATTTCGCGATCAAGCGCCCCGGCTTCATGCTCGGCAGCGCGATCCTGGCGATTCTGATGGTGTTTTACGCCTATGGCATCTTCGGGCGCGGCGTTGATTTCTTCCCCGCAACGGACGCCGAGCGGGCTCAGATCCAGATCCAGGCGGACGGAAACCTCTCGGTTCAGGAAGCGGACCGTCTGGTTCAGGTGGTCGAGAGCTATGTGATCGGTCAGGCCGGGGTCGAGCGCGTCTATGCGCGCACGATCGGCTCGGTGCAGGAACGGACGCGCTCGAACCTGCCCAGCGACGTGATCGGCATGATCCAGATCGAGTTTACGAACTGGCGCACGCGCGAGCGATCGCCGGTCATCATCGACCGGCTGCGAGGGCTGACCGAAAACCTGCCGGGCATGACGATCCAGATCGAAGCCGCCGCAGCCGGCCCCGGCGCGTCGCGCCCTGTGCAGGTCGAGGTCCGCTCGAATAATCGCGTGGCGCTGAATACGGTTGCCGCGCAGGTCGAGGAGATGATGCGCGAGCAGGGCAATTTCGTCGATATCGGTAACGACACGCCCCGCCCCTCGCCCGAGATCCGGCTGGTGGTCGATCGCGAAGAAGCGGCGCGTTATGGCGTCGACATGGACACGCTCGGCACGGCGGTGCGGCTGCTGACGACCGGCGTGACGCTGGGCAATTACCTGCCCGACTTCGCGGATGAAGAGATCGACATCACGCTGCGCTACCCTCCCGAACAGCGCAACTTCGAGAATCTGAACAATTTGCGCGTAACAACGCCGAGCGGGCAGATGCCGGTGTCGAATTTCGTGCAGATGATCGTCGGCCCCGCGCCTGCGGCGATCACCCGGATCGGCGGGGTCGAGACGCAGACTTTGTCCGCCGATATCGCGCCCGGCACGACGCTGGACGCCGAGCTGAACCGGCTTCAAGCTGCCATCGCCGCCGCTGATTTTCCACCCGAGGTCACGGTCGCGTTCGCCGGCGAGATCGAGGACCAGCAAGAGGCGATGACCTTCCTGATCGGGGCGTTCATCGTCGCGATCATGCTGACGTTCACGATCCTGCTGACGCAGATGAACAGCTTTTTCCAGACTGCGCTGATCATGTCCGCGATCATCTTCTCGGTCGCCGGCGTGTTTCTTGGCCTGATGGTGCGGCAAGAGGCGTTTTCGATCGTGATGGGCGGGATCGGGATGATCGCGCTCGCGGGCGTCGTGGTGAACAATAATATCGTGCTGATCGACGCTTATAACGAGCATATCGCCGCCGGCCGCCACCCCGACAAGGCGGCGCGCCGCGCCGCGGCCGAGCGCTTCCGCCCGGTCATCCTGACCGCGATCACGACCATTGCGGGGCTGATGCCAATGGTGATGGGTCTGACGATCGATTTCGGCGGCCGCGATATGTTCCTCGGCGCGCCCTCGGGTCAGTTCTGGATCCAGCTCGCCACCTCGATCGCGGGCGGGCTTCTGACCTC
>JAUNRZ010000106.1 GCA_030539455.1 Paracoccus sp. (in: a-proteobacteria)
GATCGCCCAGTGCCTCGCGCAGGCCGCTGACGAAAACCTCGCGGAAGAGGATCACCGTGGTCGGCAGGATCAGCCACGGGTTCATGCCCGAATAGCCGGTGATGACGACAAGAGCGATCACCACCATCGCCTTGTCGGCGATCGGGTCCATCGCCGCGCCAAAGCGGCTTTCCTGCTTCCAGGCGCGGGCCAGATAGCCGTCGAACCAGTCCGTGATCGCCGCCACCAGAAACAGCGTCAGAGCGGCCCAATCCGCGAATGGACGGGCGAAATAAAGGAACATGAGCGGGACGGCCGGCGCCGCCGCAAGCCGCAGCATGGTCAGGATATTGGGGACCGTCCATCTCATGGCGCGTAAGGTAGTCTTTCGCGGCGCGCGGGGGAAGGGGCGGGCCGGGAGTATTTGGGCGCAGAAGAAGCACGCTCAGGGGCGGATTTCGACCGTGGTGCCGATTGGCGTTGCGGCGAAAAGCTCGCGGATTTCGTCGTTGGTGATCGCCACGCATCCATCGGTCCAGTCGCCGCGCACGCGGAACCCTTCCTCGATCTGGTTCGGCTGGCCGTGAATGAAGATATCGCCGCCGGGATCATAACCGCCCGCTCGCGCCCGCGCACGGTCCGCGGGAAGCGGGTAGTCGAGCCCGAGCGAGAGGTGGAAGGCCGAGCGGTCATTGCGGCGATCGACGCGGAAAACGCCCTCGGGCGTCTTGCCATCGCCCTGCCGGATCTTGGTGCCCTCGGGCGCGAAGCCAAGCTGGATCTCGTAGACGCGCACCGCCGCGCCGTTCTGGAACGCGGTCAGGCGGCGGGCGGCCTTGTCGATCTCGATCCGGTCGATCTGCCCGATAATCGGCGCATCCGGGCGCGGCCCGGCGGACGGGAGCGTGGGCTGAGGGCGGTCCGGGCGCGCGATGGGCGGACGCTCGGGGGCGATGTCGGGTGCGCGCATGATGGCAGGGCCGAACATCGCCCAGACAAGCGCCAGAATGGCGAGGAGGAGCCCGATGCGCGCCCAGCGGATCATGCGCGGCCGGTCCGGGCGGCGATATATCGTTCAGCCGCAAAGCGCATCCTGTGCCGTTCCTTTCGCGCGTCTTTCTGCCCCCTTCCATACACCGCTTTGGCGCGGGGTGCAGGGGGCAGCGCGCAAAGGTGAAGCCGCGTTACTGAAGATCGGCGAAGGCGCTGCGCAGCCGCTCGGCCGCCTCGATCACGCGGGCGCGGGGTGTGGCGAGGTTGAAGCGCATGAAGCTCTCGCCGCCGGCGCCAAAAGTCTCGCCGTGATTCGCCGCGATCCGGGCACCCTTGGCGACGCGCGATTTGAACTCGTCCGGCGTCATCCCGGTGCCGGCGAAATCCACCCATGCGAGATAGGTCGCCTCGAGCGGCATCGAGCGCAGCCCGGGGATCGCGTTCACCGCAGCATCGAAAATCCGGCGGTTCTCGTCCAGATAGGCGATGAGATGATCGACCCACGCCGCCCCCTCGGGCGAGTAGGCGGCGCTGACCATCGAGGTTCCGAACATCCCCGGCGAGAGCCCCAGAGCCGACAGCCTGCCTTGAAACCGCGCGCGCAGATCGGGGTCCGGGATGATCGCGTTGCCGACATGGGCGCCGGCGATGTTGAACGTCTTGGTCGCGGCGGTCAGCATCACCAGGCGCGGGACGATATCGGGCGCGGCCAGCGGCATCGGCGTGTGGCGATGGCCGGGCATCACCAGATCGTGGTGGATTTCGTCGCTGACGAGGATCAGATCGTGGGCGCGGCAGAACTCGGCGGTCTGGCGCAATTCCTCGGCGCTCCAGACCCGCCCGCCGGGATTATGCGGGCTGCACAGGATCAGCATCTTCTCGCGCCCGGTCATCTGCGCGGCCCAGCCTTCCCAGTCCATGCGGTATAGTCCCGCCTCGTCGATGCGCAATGGCAGCTCGACCAGCTCGCGCCCCGAGGCGCGCACCACCCGGCCAAAGGCGTGATAGACGGGCGACATGACCACGACGCCGTCACCCGGCGCAGTATAAGCCTCGATCGCAAGCGCGGTAGCGTTGACAAGCCCCATCGCGGTCAGGATCCAGCCCGTGTCGATCTCCCAGCCGTGGCGGTTCTTCATCCACCACTGGATCGCGGCGGGATAGGCCGGATCGGCGGCCGGGTAGCCGTAGACACCATGCGACGCTGCCGCCTCGAGCGCGCGCTGAACCGCGGCGGGCGGGCGAAAATCCATATCCGCGACCCACATCGCGATCCCGTCCTGCGGCGAGACGCCGTAGGCACGCTCCATATCGTCCCATTTGTTGCAGAAAGTGCCGACGCGCTGGATGGGTTCGTCGAAATCGGGTCTGGTCATCGAAATCTCCTTTGCGGCACGCTACGCGGCTTGTTGCGAAAGACCAAGCCTTCGCCTAGATCAGCGCCATGACATTGCGCAATATTCTCATCCACCCCGATCCGAGGCTCAAGAAAATCTGCGACCCCGTGGCGCGGATCACGCCCGATATCGAGATGCTGGCCGCCGATATGCTGGCGACGATGTATGATGCGCCGGGGATCGGGCTCGCCGCGCCGCAGATCGGCGTCAACCTGCGCCTGTTTGTCATGGATGCGAACCGCGACCCCGAGGCCGAGCCGCAGCCGACGGTGCTGGTCAATCCCGAGATTGTCAGCTCTTCGGACGAGACGAATGTCTACGAGGAAGGCTGCCTGTCGATCCCCGAGCAATATGCCGAGGTCACGCGCCCGGCCGAGGTCACGATGCGCTGGCTGGGCCTTGACGGCAAAACGCATGAGCGCGACTTCGCCGGGCTTTGGGCGACCTGCGCCCAGCACGAGTTGGATCACCTGAACGGCGTTCTCTTCATCGATCATATCTCGGCCATCAAGCGGCAGATGATCACGCGCAAGATGGTCAAGCTCAAGCGCGAGCGTGCGCGCGAAAAGGTGGCCGAAGCGTGACCGTGCGCCCGTTTCTGCCCTATGACGACCGGCGCCTGCACCAGCCGGCGGCCGAGGTGGGCGCGATCACCGAAACGGTGCGGATGATCTGGGACGACATGATCGACACGATGGAGGCGATGCCGGGCGTCGGGCTCGCCGCGCCGCAGATCGGGATCATGCAGCGGCTTGCGGTCGTGGACGCCTCGGACAAGCGCGGGCAGGCGGTGCGCATGGCGAATCCCGAGATCCTGCACGCCTCGGTGCAGTATCGCCAGTATGAGGAAGCGAGCCCCAACCTGCCGGGCGTCAGCGCGCGTATCTCGCGCCCGCGCGCGGTGACGGTGCGCTTTCTGAACGAGGCGGGCGAGACCGAGGACCGCGATTTCGTCGGTCTTTGGGCGACAAGCGTGCAGCACCAGATCGACCATCTGAACGGGCGGGTCTATGTCGATCATCTCTCGCCGCTGCGGCGCAAGATGCTGGTCGCGCGCTCGGCCAAGACCCTCCGCGCGCGCTGAGCGTTTGCTTTCGCGCGGTGTGCTGTTAGGACTGTTCGCAGCGAAATCGGGGGGCGGCATGGCTTACAACACGATCAAGGTCGAAAATCGCGGCAAGGTCGCCCTGATCCGGCTGGACCGGCCCGAGGCGCTGAACGCTCTCAATATCGAGACGCTGAGCGAATTGGCCGATGCGCTTGCCAAGGCCGATGCGGATGACGAGATCGGCGCGATCGTGCTGACCGGCAGCGAGAAAGCCTTCGCGGCCGGCGCGGACATCAAGGAGATGGCCGAAAAGACCTTCGTGGACGTGTTCACCGAGGACATGTTCACCGCGCAAAGCGACGCGATCATGCGCACCCGCAAGCCGATCATCGCGGCGGTGGCGGGCTATTGCCTTGGCGGCGGCTGCGAGCTGGCGATGAGCTGCGATTTCATCATCGCCGCCGATAACGCGCAATTCGGCCAGCCCGAGATCAATCTCGGCCTGATCGGCGGGATGGGCGGCACGCAGCGCCTGACCCGTTTTGTCGGCAAGTCCAAGGCGATGGAGATGAACCTGACCGGCCGTTTCATGGACGCGGACGAGGCAGAGCGTTCGGGCCTTGCCAGCCGCGTCGTACCGGTCGGCGAGCTGCTTGATGACGCCATCGCGACGGCGGAAAAGATCGCCAGCAAATCGCCCCTGGCCGTTATGGCCGCGAAAGAGGCGGTCAATCGCAGCTACGAGACGACACTGCGCGAGGGGCTGCTGTGGGAGCGGCGCGTGTTCCACGCCCTCTTCTCGACCGAGGACCAGAAAGAGGGCATGGCCGCCTTCCTCGCCAAGCGAAAGCCGAACTTCACCGGTCGCTAGGCGGATTTTCCGCTTTCCTTCAGGCGCGCGCCTTGCTATAGGGCGCGCTGACATGCGCGTGGGCCCGCTTTAAGGCAAGTATTCCAGCCGGATCGGATGATCCGGGTCTTGGGGCTTTTGCGCAGACCGATACACAAGACGACGCAAAAGCAAGGACCACCAGAATGGCCAATACAGCCCAATCCAAAAAACGCGCCCGCCAGATCGAGCGCCGCACCGATGTCAACAAAGCCCGCCGCTCGCGCATCCGCACCTTCCTGCGCCGCGTCGAAGAGGCGATCGCCTCGGGCGATCAGGCGGCCGCCAGCGAGGCGCTGAAAAGCGCCCAGCCCGAGCTGATGCGCGGCGTCACCAAAGGCGTCGTTCACAAGAACACTGCCGCCCGCAAAATGTCGCGCCTGTCGGCGCGCGTGAAAGCGCTGTCGGCCTGATTTCTTTTTGAATTCAAGCCACTAAAGAACGAATTTTGGGAAGGGCGCGCCTTTGGGGCGCCCTCTCTTTTGGCGAACAGCTTGCCGGGTGCACAGCTTTGAGTTGTGCGCAGATTCGCGCCGACAAAAAACCTGTCAAGCGCGAAGATCAGTTGAGCGCGCCGCACGCTCTTGTTACCGTCCTTCTTGCGATTCACTTCGCCTTGGGGGACGACCGAGAAAGCCTCTGACTCTGCTGTCAGAATCGGCGAATCGGAAGGTTCCGGCCCAGCGTGATGCCACTGCCATGGCGCATGACGGGCCCGAATCTAAGGGGACGACAAGTGCAGGCTGCCACCTGCCGGGCGTCTCCTGTCTGGAATGTTGGCACAGGGCTGCGCGGCCCGATTGTGGTGTTTTCACCGCATGTATGCGCATTGCCTGTCGCCGGCCGGCCATCCCCATCGCGATTCGGATCGCCTCGCCCGCGCAACGTCGGGGCGGGAATGGGGACAAAGAAACGGACGGCAAGAAGAATGAACGATATCTGGGGGCAGGCGCAGGAATCCCTTGCGGCGCATATTGGCAAGCATAACCTGACGACGTGGATCGCCCCCCTGACCTTTCAAGGGACCGAGGGGCATTGCGCCAATTTCGCCGCTCCGACCCGGTTCATCTCGGACTGGGTGCGCCGCCATTATGCCGAGCAGATTCAGGCGGCGCTGAATGCGGCGGGCCTCGAGGTGCGTCAGCTCGCCTTTACCGTCAGCCCGCAACAGCCTCCGCGCGCAGACGCCCCCGCGGATGATGCGCCGGCCAAAACCTCGCCGGCGGCTTCCCGCCGGGCGGCGCCGGTGGACGACATCTCGGCGCCGCTGGACAGCCGCTTCACCTTCGATAATTTCGTCGTCGGCAAGCCGAACGAGCTGGCCCATGCCGCCGCGCGCCGCGTCGCCGAGGGCGGGCCGGTCACCTTCAACCCGCTGTTCCTTTATGGCGGTGTCGGGCTGGGCAAGACCCATCTGATGCACGCCATCGCCGCCGAGATGCGCGCCCGCCAGCCCGAAGCGCGCGTTCTCTATCTTTCGGCCGAGCAGTTCATGTATCGCTTTGTTCAGGCTCTGCGCGACCGGGCGATCATGGATTTCAAGGAGATGTTCCGGACGGTCAGCGTTCTGATGGTCGATGATGTTCAGTTCATCGCCGGGAAGAACTCGACGCAAGAGGAATTTTTCCACACATTCAATGCCTTGGTCGATCAGGGCAAGCAGATCGTGCTGTCGGCCGACCGCGCCCCCGGCGAGATCAAGGAGATGGAGGAACGCGTCAAATCGCGCCTGCAATGCGGCCTGGTCGTGGACCTCCACCCGACCGATTACGAGCTGCGGCTGGGCATCTTGCAGAACAAGACCGACCTTCTGCGCGCGCAATATCCCGGCCTTCAGATCGCGACCGGCGTGCTGGAGTTTCTGGCCCACCGCATCACCTCGAACGTGCGCGTGCTGGAAGGCGCGCTGCAACGGCTGTTTGCCTTCGCGAGCCTTGTCGGGCGCGAGATCGACATGGATCTGACCCATGATTGCCTGATCGACATTTTGCGCAGTTCGGACAAGAAGCTCTCGATCGAGGATATCCAGCGCCGCGTGGCCGAGCATTACAACATCAAGCTGGCCGATATGGTCGGCCCGCGCCGCACCCGCACCGTCGCGCGGCCGCGTCAGATCGCGATGTATCTGGCCAAGCAACTGACCACGCGCAGCCTGCCCGAGATCGGGCGGCGCTTTGGCGGGCGCGATCACACCACGATCATGCACGGCGTGCGCAAGATCGAAGAGCTGGCCGCCGACGATCACGGGCTGGCCGAGGATATTCGCCTGCTGCGCCGCGCTTTGGAAAACTGATCGCGGCGCGCAAGGCGGCAAGGGCGACGTAAAGCCTTGACGGGAAGGTGCTTTGCCGTGACATTCTCCGGGCCGCATCGCCCGCGTTCGCAGCGGCGCAAGAAGAGGGACAGACGATGAAATTCTCGATCGAACGTGCGGTTCTGGTCAAGGCAGTGGCGCAGGCCGGCTCGGTTGTCGAACGCCGCCACACCATCCCGATTCTGGCGAATCTGCTGATCGAGGCGGCGCCCGAGGGCGTCAGCTTCCGCGCCACCGACCTCGATACCGAGGTTGTGGACAAAGTGCCCGCGCAGGTCGAGCGCCCCGGCGCGACCACGGTTTCCGCGCAGCTTCTGTCCGAGATCGCGCGCAAGCTGCCCGATGGCGCTTTGGTCAACATCTCGACGGACGGGGCGAATGACCGGCTGACCGTGCAGGCCGGGCGCTCGAATTTCAGTCTCGCCACGCTCCCGCGCGAGGATTTCCCGGTCATGGCGTCCAGCGAGTATAGCGCGAATTTCGCTGCCCCCGCGCCCGCGCTGCGGCGGCTGTTCGACAAGTCGAAATTCGCGATCTCGAACGAAGAGACGCGCTATTATCTCAACGGCGTCTATCTTCATGTCGCGCAGACCGAGGACGGGCCGACGCTGCGCTGCGCGGCGACGGACGGGCACCGGCTGGCGCGGATCGACGCGGCTTTGCCCGAGGGCGCGGCGGATATGCCGGGCGTGATCGTCCCGCGCAAGACCGTGGCCGAACTGCGCAAGCTGCTCGACGATGACGAAGCGCAGATCGCCGTTTCGGTCAGCGAGACGAAGATCCGCTTTGCAACACCCAGCGTGACGCTGACATCGAAGGTCATTGACGGCACGTTCCCCGATTACTCGCGGGTGATCCCGTCCTCGAACTCGCGCCGGATGGAGGTGGATGCCGCCGATTTCGCCCGCGCTGTGGACCGGGTCTCGACCGTCAGCTCCGAGCGCTCGCGCGCGGTCAAGCTCAGCCTCGATATGGACCGGCTGGTCTTGTCGGTGAACGCACCCGATGCTGGCGCCGCCGACGAGGAACTGGCCGTGGCTTACGCTGACGAGCCGCTGGAAATCGGCTTTAACGCCAAATACTTGCAGGAAATCGCCGCGCAGGTGGACCGCGAGAATGCGGTGTTCATGTTCAACG
>JAUNRZ010000107.1 GCA_030539455.1 Paracoccus sp. (in: a-proteobacteria)
GTCCTGAAGCGCGCCCATCCATGCGGCATAGATCAGCGGCTCGGGCAGATGCTCGTTCATCGCGCCGTCCCACTCGGCCAGAAGCGTCAGCGCATCCTGCCGCTGCCGCTCTTGCGTGCCGATCGCGGCGGGCTCGTCGGTGAACCACAGATCGGCGCCGACCAGAGGCAGCAAGGCGCGCGCAGCCGGGCTCACGATATCGAGCTGGATTTCCGTCAGGCTGTCGCGCGTGTGGATCTCGCGGCCCGCCAGCAGCGCCTCCATTCGCCCGGCGCGGAGCGGATCGTCCCCGCCCCGCAGCGCGCCGGCCCCGCTTGCGCCGGTCGCAAAGGCGATCCCGTCATCGCTTGCCGGAGCGGCGCCCTCGGGCGCGGGCGCGGTGCCGCGCCAGCGATTTTCGGCGCGCCAGCCGGGCACGGGCAGGCGCCCGCCGCTTTGGTGGTTCTCGGCCCGCAGCGGGACATGGCCGATCACCTCTTGCGCGATCCCGCCCTGATCGGCGAGCGTCAGCACCATTGCGGGCGCGACCATCGCGCGCCCCGCGCGCAGCGCGCCGGCCCGGTCCTGCGCCGTCATGATCCCCAAAAGCGCGCTCATCGAGCGGTCATCCTCGGCCAGACCCGTCCAGCCAAGCGCCGCGACATGGCCCAAAGGCGTTATCGCACCAATGCCCGGAAAACTGCCGATCAGCGGCCCGTTTTCGGTCCGGTGGAGCGAGATCGTCCGCCCCTCACCCCCCTCGACACGGATGATCTCGCGGCGCGAGGTGAAATCGTCCCAGCCGCGCGTGCCGCGATAGCGCGTCGCATCGCCCGGCTGGACCTCTTCGATAAAGATGTCGGCATCGTCGATCTGCGCCGGCACCAGCCCCCAGCCCATCGCGCCCCCGCGGCCCGACAGCATCACCGGCATACCGGGGATCGTGGCGCCAATCACATCGCCGCCCTCAAGCGAAAGCCGCGCGAGATAGAAAAGCCCCGGCGCGGTCAGCGGCATATGCAGATCCGCCGCCAGCAACGCCCCGCCCGCCGCCGTGCGCTCAGGCGCGGCGGCCGCCAGATTGCCGCCACCGCCCCGAAACGGCATCATGAACCCGGCGAGCCCCCGGTCCCAATCGGCGCCGATATTGGCGCGGTCGGGCGCGTTCATCCGGGCACTCGGAAAGAGGCTCGCATAACCCGGCAAGGCCGGCTCACCCAGCCGCGCGGTCAGATCATGCCCGCGCCCCGGCTCGGCGATCGAGAGCCGCGCGCGCATGATCTCGGCGCCCGGCTGATCGCTGACCGAGGCCGCGTAAAGCTTCAGAATCGCGATGGAATCGGCCGGCCGCCAATAGGAAATCTCGCCGGGCGCGATGAAAAACTCGGGCGCGCCGCGACCAAGCGCGCCCTCGTTCACGATCTCGATCCAGCGGTTCACCCCTGCCGAATAAGCGGCAAGCGCGGCCTGCGTCGCCTCGTCCTGCACCGCAGCCGAGGCGCTTGCCGCCCGATAAAGCTCGAGCCGGCGGGCGATCTCGTCGGCAGGGACCGCGCGCTCGCCGTAAAGCTCGGCCAGCCGGCCCTGCGCGGCGCGGCGCAGCGTGGTCATCTGAAAAAGCCGGTCCTGCGCATGGGCCAGCCCAAGCGCAAAGAACGCATCCGCATCACTTTGCGCGAAAATATGCGGCACGTTTTCCGTCGTGCGCACGATCTCGACCGGCGCCGTGATCCCCGCCGCGCGGTAAGCGGCGTTGTAATCAGGGACCGAGCGGACCGCGAAATAATACGCCAGCACAGAGGCCACGACGACAAGGGCGATCATGCCGACCGTCACCCGCAGCAGCCAGCGGAAAATCTTGAGCATCGGCGCCTTCGGTCCCTTAATCATTCTTGCCCGGCTTGACGCGTGGCGCCGCCGATGAAAATCATTGCTGTGTATGATAGGCGGAAATTTCTTTCAACGCGGTTAACGCGGCAGGGCAGCGAGGGGGACAAAATGGCAAGGATCGCATTTCTGGGGCTGGGCGTCATGGGCTATCCGATGGCGGGGCATCTGCAAGCCGCCGGGCACGAGGTGACGGTCTATAACCGCAGCCCCGAGAAGGCGCGCGCCTGGGTCGCGCAGCATGGCGGGCACAGCGCCAGAACCCCGCGCGCGGCCGCCCAGGGGGCCGAGTTCGTCATGGCCTGCGTCGGCAATGACGACGATCTGCGCAGCGTCTGCCTCGGAGATGAGGGCGCCTTTGCCGGCATGGCGCAGGGGAGCGTCTTTGTCGATCACACCACCGTCTCGGCCAGCGTCACGCGCGAGATGGCGAAGGCCGCCGGGGCGCGCGGCGCGGCCTTTGTCGATGCGCCGGTCTCGGGCGGGCAGGCGGGGGCCGAGAACGGGCAGCTTTCCGTGATGTGCGGCGGCGCCGAGGGCGATTTCGAGCGCGCCGCGCCGATCATCGACGCCTATGCCAAGATCTGCCGGTTGATGGGCCCGGTCGGGGCCGGCCAGATCACCAAGATGTGCAACCAGATCGCGATCGCGGGGCTGGTTCAGGGCCTGTCGGAATCGCTCAACTTCGCGCAGAAGGCGGGGCTCGATACCGAAGCCGTGGTCGAGGTCATCAGCCAGGGCGCGGCCGGAAGCTGGCAGATGCAGAACCGCCACAAGACGATGGCGGCGGGCGAGTTCGAACACGGCTTCGCCGTCGACTGGATGCGCAAGGATCTGGGCATCTGCCTCGCCGCCGGGAACGAGATCGGCGCGAGCCTGCCGGTGACTGCACTGGTCGATCAGTTCTACAAGGACGTGCAGGCGATGGGCGGCGGGCGTTGGGACACCTCGGCCCTGATCGCGCGGCTTCGGGCGCTCGACAAAGGCTGACGGCGCTTCTTCTGCGCCCAAATACTCACCGGCGCGCGCTATCGCAGCCGCGCGCCGCTTTCGTCAAAGCGAAACACCCGCGCCGGATCGGGCGTCAGCCAGACCGCCCCGCCCACGTCGAAATCATGCTCGCCGAACAGCCGCACCGTCAGCAGACCGTGAGCGGCGGTGTGCACGTAAACCAGCGTCTCCCCGCCCAGCCGCTCAAGATGCGAGACGGTGCCCTCGATCTGCCCCTTGGCCACCGAGACCTCCAGATGCTCGGGCCGCACGCCGATCTGGGCGGCACGCTCGCCCATCGCCTCGCCGCGCAGGAAATTCATCTGCGGGCTGCCGATGAAACCCGCGACGAACGTGTTCGCAGGATCGTTGTAAAGCGCCATCGGCGCGCCCTGCTGCTCGATCCGCCCAGCCCGCAGCACGACGATCCGGTCGGCCAGCGTCATCGCCTCGACCTGATCGTGCGTCACGTAGATCATCGTCGCGCCAAGCTCGCGGTGAAGCCGGGCGATCTCGATCCGCGTTGCGACGCGCAGCGCGGCGTCGAGATTGGACAGCGGCTCGTCAAACAGGAACAGCCTGGGCCGGCGCACGATGGCGCGCCCGATCGCGACACGCTGACGCTGACCGCCCGACAGCTCGGCCGGGCGCCGGTCCAGCAGCGCGCCAAGGTCCAGCATCTCGGCCGCGCGGGCGGTTGCGGCCTCGATCTCGGCCCGGCGCGCGCCCGCCTGTTTCAGCGCAAGACCCATATTCCCGCGCACGCTCAGATGCGGGTAAAGCGCGTAGCTTTGAAACACCATCGCAAGCTCGCGCCGCGCGGGCGGGATGTCGTTCACGCGCCGCCCGGCCATGATGATATCGCCCGAACTCGCATCCTCGAGCCCGGCGATGATCCGCAAAAGCGTCGATTTCCCGCATCCCGAGGGGCCGACGAACACGCAGAACTCGCCCTCGGCAACGGCCAGATCGACGCCGCCGATCACCTCGGCCGTCCCGAAGCTCTTGGTGACGGATTTCAGCTCGAGCGCGGTCATTGCCCCGCCCCGTCCAGCCTGACCGCGCGCCCCGTCCGAACCGATTGATCGGCGGCAAGACACACCGCGAGCGAGCGGACCGCGTCGCGCAGATGCCGGCTCAGATCCATATCCTCGGTGATCGCGCGCGCCATGAACGCCTGCTCGCGCGCGCAAAGCGCGTTGTGGTCCGGCTCGTCCGTCATGTCGATATCCTCGGCGCCGCGGCCCTTGCGGTGGATGCGCAGCGTCGCCGTCCGCGTATGCGTGTCGTGGTCGTCCGAGCGCGCATCCTCGGGCATACGGATCGAGACCGCGCCATTGGGGCTGACCACGTCTTTGACGAAAAACGCGGTGTTCGACATCATCGGCCCCCAACCCGCCTCATACCAGCCAACCGATCCATCGGCGAAAAGCACCTGAAAATGCCCGTAATTATACATATCGGGCGCGATTTCATCCGACAGCCGCAGCCCCATGCCGCGCACCTCGACCGGCGCGGCGTCGGTGATCTGGCACATCACATCGACGTAATGCACCCCGCAATCGACGATGGGCGAGGTGGTCTCCATCAGGGCCTTGTGAACCTCCCATGTCGCGCCCGAGCTTTGTTGATTGAGGTTCAGCCGGAACACGAACGGGCCGCCAAGCGCGCGCGCCTCGGCGATCAGGCGCTGCCAGCTTGGGTGGTGCCGCAATATGTAGCCAACGACGACCTTGCGCCCGGTGCGGGCGGCGCAATCGGCCACTGCCTGAGCGTCCTCGGCGGTGCCGGCAAGCGGCTTTTCGACAAAGACATGGGCGCCCGCCTCCATCGCCGCGATCGCGTATTCGGCGTGAGACTGGGTATAGGTCGCGATGCAGACCAGATCGGGCTTCAGCCGGGCAAGCGCATCGTGGTAATCGGTGCTGATCTCGTAGCCTTGCAGCGCCTGCGGCAGATCGACGGGCGATCGGTTCACCAGCCCCGCAATCTCGAAGTCAGGGCTTTCGTGATAGGCAAGCGCATGGCTGCGCCCCATCGTGCCAAGCCCTGCGACCATCACCCGGATCATTTCACCGCCCCCGCTGTAATGCCGCGGATCAATTGCCGCGAGAAAATGAGATAGAGCACGAGCACCGGCAGGATCGACAGGCTCAGCGCCGCCAGCACCGCGTTCCAGTTGGTCACGAACTGCCCGATAAACACCTGAGCGCCAAGGGTAATCGTCTTGGTCGACTCGCCCGGTGCGATGATCAGCGGGAACCACAGATCGTTCCAGATCGGGATCATCGTGAACACCGCCACCGTCGCCATCGCCGGGCGCACAAGCGGCAGAACAAGCGTGAAGAAGATACGATACTCGGACAGCCCGTCGATCCGCCCCGCATTCTTGAGATCATCCGAGACCGAGCGCATGAACTCCGACAAGATGAAGATGGCGAGCGGCAATCCCTGCGCCGTGTAGATCAGGATCAGGGCAAAAAGCGTGTTCACAAGGCCGCTTGCGACCATCATCTCGAGAATGGCGACGGTGCCGAGCCGGATCGGGATCATGATCCCAAGCGCCAGATAAAGCCCCATCAGCAGATTGCCCCGGAAGCGGTATTCGGACAGCGCGAAGGCCGCCATCGCGCCGAACAGCAGCACGAAAAACAGCGAGGCCGTGGTGACGATCATCGAGTTCTGGAAATAAAGCAGGAAATCGCCCTGTTGCAGCACGGTGTGATAGCCGACGAGATCGAAGCTCTCGCGCGTCGGCAGCGCCAGCGGATTCGAAAAGATCGCCCGCCGCGACTTGAAGCTGTTGATAACGATCACGAAAACGGGGAAGAGCGCGATGATCGTATAGCTCAGCAGCACCGCATGGGCGGCAATGGCGCGGGGCAGCGATGTGCGGGCGGCCATAAGCGTTCCCCCTCAGAACTGATAGCGGCGCAGCCGCGTCTGGATGCCGAAGAGGTAGATGCTGACCCCGATCAGGATGATGACGAACATCGCCGTCGCGATCGCCGCGCCCATATGCGGATCGCCAAGCTGAAGCTGGAAGCCGAAGAAGGTGCGGTAAAGGAACGTGCCCAGAATATCGGTCGCGAAATTTGGCCCCGCAAGCGCGCCCTGCGAGACATATATGAGATCGAACGCGTTGAAATTGCCCACGAATGTCAGGATCGAGATGATCCCGATCGCCGGCAGGATCAGCGGAAGCTGGATCTTCCAGAAGCGCGACCAGCCGGTGATGCCGTCAAGCTCGGCCGCCTCCAGCACCTCGTCGGGGATCGAAAGCAACGCCGCGTAGATCAGCATCATCGGGATGCCGACAAACTGCCACACCGATATAAGCGCGAGCGTCGTCAGCGCCGAGCTTTCGCGTCCAAGCCACGGAGCGAAAAGGGATTTCAGCCCGACCGCATCCAGCATCCCCGGCGCGATGCCCCAGATCGGCGACAGGATCAGCTTCCAGACGAACCCGACGATCACGAACGACAGGATCGTCGGAATGAAGATCGCGGTGCGGTAGAACGCCGCCATCCGCAGCCGGGGCGAGGAGAGCAGCGCGGCAAGCGCGATCCCGATCGGATTCTGCACCAGCATATGGACGACAAAGAACCATGTATTGTTGCCCAAAGCGTTCCAGAACGAGGCCGACCATCGCGGATCGCCGAACAGCGTGCGGAAATTCTCGAGCCCGACAAACACCCGCTCGCCCCCGATCCGCGAGAAGAGCGAGAGGTTCAGCGTGCTCAGCAGCGGAAAGATCATGACCGCCGAATAGACGATCACCGCCGGGGCGAGGAACACGGCGATATGGGGGCGGAATTTCACTTGGTCTGGTTCATGTAATAGTTGAGCTTGCGCGCATAACGCATTGATAAGGCAGCGCGATAAGGACCGCGCCGCCCTCTGCTTTTAGTTCTGCTGCGGCTCATACCAGCTGGCGAGACCCTCTTGCAGCCGCTCGGACACCTCTTCGGGGGTTTCGCTGCCGCGCATCACGTTCGCGCTTGCGGTCCAGGTCTCGTTCTCCAGATTGGGCGTGCCGCGCGAGAGGATCTGATAGGTCGAGCGGATCGTGCTTTCGCAGTCATCGCGCCACGAGATGAACTCCTGCGCGAGCGGGTCGTCCATCTCGACCGCCGCATCGCTGAGCGGGAAGAAGCCCGGCAGCGCATTGGCGTAAAGCGAGGCGAACTCCGCGCCGCCGACCCATTCAAGGAAGGTCCGCGCCGCCTCGGCATTGGGCGAGGCGGCGTTCAGCCCGATCCCGATATCGGTGTGGTCCGAGATATAGCAGGTATCGCCTTCCGCGGCGACGGGGGGCGGGAAGGCGCCCATCTCGAACGCGCCGTCGATCTGCGGGGCGAACACGCCGATTTCCCACGAGCCGGCCGGATAGATCGCCGCGCGGCCCAGCGTGAAGAGGTTCTGGCTGTCGGGATAGGTCTGCGCCTCGAACCCGTCGCCGAGATAGTCCTTCCAGCGGGCGATCTGCCGATAAGGCTCGACCCAGCCCTCATCGGTCAGCTTCTGGCTGCCGTCGATCAGGGCGAGCCGCCCCTCTTCGCCGTGCCAGTAATTCGGGCCGATATTCTGGTAGGCCATCGTCGCGGCCTCCCACTGATCGTTGGTGCCCATCGCCATCGGGATATAGCTGCCGTCCTCCCTGATCGCGTCGAGAACGGCGAAGAATTCGTCCGAGGTGGTCGGCGGCTCGAGCCCGAGCTCCTCGAAGATATCGGCGTTATAGATGAAGCCGTGGATCACCGAGGCCATCGGCACGCAGAAGGTCGCGCTGCCGTCATCGGTTTGCCATGCGGCCTTCGCGACATCGGCGAAATTGCCCATCGCGTCCAGATCGCTCAGATCGG
>JAUNRZ010000010.1 GCA_030539455.1 Paracoccus sp. (in: a-proteobacteria)
AGCGCAGCTCGGCGTTGATGCGCCCGGCGCGCCCGCCGACCGCGCCGATGGCGCCCGAAAGCTGCTCGAGCGCGCGGTTATAGCTTTGCCGCAGATCCTCATACTCACCCGGCAAGGCGTCGGTGATGCGATGGCCGAGCCTGCCCGCCGCAAGCGCTTCCAGCGCGTCAGCCAGCGTGCGCACAACGCGGCGCTGCGCCTCGATGCGAGCGGCGGATTCCTGCGCCTCTGCGCGCAGGCGTGCCTGAGCGGCTTCGGCGGCCTCGGCCTCCATCGCGTGTTTCTCGGCGGCGGTGCGGCTGCGTTCTTCGGCGGCCTCGCTGGCGGCCCGCTCGCGCTGAAGACGCAATGCCTCGGCACGTTTTTGCTCCTCCGCCATCGCGGCGGCGAGCGTCTCGCGCTCGATCATGTTGTCGCGAAAGCGGATCAGGGCGCGCGCGATGCGGCCGATCTCGTCGCCGCGCTCATCTCCGGCGATCGACACCTGCGTATCGCCGCGCGAGAGCGCCGCCGTCGATTCCACGATCCCGTCGAGCGAGCGGCCAATGGCGCGCGCGATGAAATAAGCCGCCGCCGTCGCGATCAGCATCGCAGCCCCAAGCGCCGCGATCATGATCATCAGCTCGTTACGGATCAGCCGCGCGACGAAGCTGGCCGGGGACGAGACAGTAAAGACGCCCGCCACATCGCCCGAATAATCCAGCACCGGGATCGCGCGCACGAAGTGATCCACCCCGCCGATGGCGCGGCGCAGCGAGATCATCTCGCCCCCCGCGAGAAGGTTGATCTGCCCCAGATCAAGGAGCTGCGGGCCATCGAACGTCGCCGCCACCCGCGCCTCTTCGGGGGCGGCGGCGAAGGTTTCGACGCCCTCTTCTGGGAAGCTGTAGAATTCGTAATGCCGGCCGGTGTTGCGGGCGAGCGCCGCAAGATAATCTGCGCCAAGGTCCAGCCCGACTTCGACCGTGCCGACATGGCGGCCCTGATATTTCACCGACGCAACGCCCCGCGCACCCATCCCGGCGCGCCCGCGTTCCATCCCGCCGACCGATTGCGCACCCGCATTCGCATCGACCACCGTGCGGCGGAAGGCCGAGAGATCATCGCCGCGCCGGCCAAGCTGATGCACGCGGATCAGCGAAATCGCCGGCGCGATATGAAACTGAAGCTGCGCGATCCCGGTTTTCTCGGCCAGATCGGGATAGGAGGCCGCCATGATCCGCTCGATCGCCATATCATCGCGCAGCGCGACCGCCTGCTGGATATCGGCCATGCTGGCGATCATCTCGGCCCGCGCGAGCGCGTCGGTCACCGTCTGGTCCATCGCATGGCGCAAAACCTGCTCGGCCATGTCGTTTTCGTGCTTTTCCAGCGCCGCGCGCAGATCGCCCGCCATCTTCGCCATGCCGGCAGCCAGCAGGATGGCCACCAGCAACACCGCCCCCATCGGAAGCGCCATGATTTTCTGTCTGAGCGTCATATCTTCGCACCTTCGCTTTCGTCACTGGAAAGCAGGCTTGGCACAAAAGATTTAAGATCAGCCTAATCCGCGCCGGAATTTCGCGCTTTTTGCGCCCCGTCTTGCGCCTTCGCGGCGAATCCTGCATCAAGCGGGGACGTAACAAAGGGGCAGGCCATGCTGGATCAGAACGCGAAACCGACCGAGGAAGTGGACCTGCGCGAGATGTTCGGTCTGGACAGCGACATGAAGGTGCGCGCTTTCGCGGAACGATCGGAACGCGTCCCCGAGATCGACACGACCTATAAATTCGACCCCGATACGACGATGGCGATTCTGGCCGGCTTTGCCTATAATCGGCGGGTGATGATCCAGGGCTATCACGGCACCGGGAAATCCACCCATATCGAGCAGGTTGCCGCGCGGCTCAACTGGCCCTGCGTGCGCGTCAACCTCGACAGCCATGTGAGCCGGATCGACCTGATCGGGAAGGACTCGATCAAGCTGGTCGATGGCAAACAGGTGACGGTGTTCCACGAGGGCATCCTGCCCTGG
Source organism: Paracoccus sp. (in: a-proteobacteria) (assembly GCA_030539455.1). Taxonomy (GTDB): domain Bacteria; phylum Pseudomonadota; class Alphaproteobacteria; order Rhodobacterales; family Rhodobacteraceae; genus Paracoccus. The sequence goes on from JAUNRZ010000010.1 coordinate 2,015, forward strand.
GCGCTGCGCAACCCGACCGCGATCGTCTTTGACGAATATGATGCGGGCCGCGCCGATGTGATGTTCGTGATCCAGCGCGTGCTGGAAGCGGACGGCAAGCTCACCCTGCTCGATCAGAACGAGGTGATCACGCCGAATCCCTATTTTCGCCTGTTCGCGACCGCGAACACGGTCGGGCTGGGCGACACGACCGGCCTTTATCACGGCACGCAGCAAATCAATCAGGGCCAGATGGACCGCTGGAGCCTTGTGGCGACGCTCAACTACCTCTCGCACGATGCCGAGGCGGCCATCGTTCTGGCGAAAGTGCCGCAATATAATAACGAGAAGGGCCGCAAGACGATCAGCCAGATGGTCACGCTCGCCGATCTGACGCGCACCGCGTTCATGCAGGGCGATCTGAGCACCGTCATGTCGCCGCGCACGGTCATCTCATGGGCGCAGAACGCGCGGATCTTCGACAATGTCGGTTATGCGTTCCGGCTGACCTTCCTCAACAAATGCGACGAGCTTGAACGCCAGACCGTGGCCGAGTTCTATCAGCGCCTGTTCGACGAAGAGCTTCCCGAAAGCGCCGCCGCCAAAGCGGGATGAACGCGCGGCTGCGCGATCTGCTGCGCCGCCTGCCTTGGGTGGGGCGCGACAGGCTGATGGATGAGATCGCGCAGCTTGAGGCGCAGCGCGCCGCCGAAAGTGCGCAAAGCGCGAAATATGTCTCGGAAATTCAGCGGATGCGCGGCGTGATCGACTTGCTTCGCGGCGATGCCGAGCGGCGGCGCGCGCAGGTCGAGCGCATTCCCGGCGGCGAGGAGGTCGCGCGTCTGGAAAACGTGCTCGCGCACAAGAACAAGCAGCTTGATCGCGCGCGCGCCGAGATCCGCTATCGCACGAAGCTCTTTCGGAAATACGTGATCGAGGGCGATGATGGACAGCTTGGCGCGATCTACGGCTTTGACGGCAAGCTCGCGCCCGTGAGGGGCGCAGCGGGCCAAGATCAGGCGGTCTATCGCAAAACCTATGTCGAGCGGTTCGAGGTCAGCGGCCTCGAGCCGGACCGCGCCTGCTGGCTCGAGACGCGCTGTCTCGCGCGGCTGGCAGCGACCTCGGGACGCGCGCATTTTCCCCGCGTTCTGACGCTCGATCCGGCGACGCCAAGCGTGACCCTGACCCATCAGGGTCCGACGCTCGATCAGCTTGGCGGCGCGCAGCGGGCGCAGGCGGCGGCGCGGCTGCGCGCGGACGGGGCCGCGCAAATCGACGCGATCGCCCGCGCGATGGAGGCGGCGAATGTGGTCAATCTCGACATCATCGATAATGGCAGGCATCTGGCGATCAGCGACGAGGGGCGGCTCTCGCTGATTGATTTCGACATCGCCGCGCTCGATCAGACCCCGATCAGCAGTTTTATCGCGCAGCGGCTGAAGCTGTGGCAGCAGCGCGGCGGCTATGACGGAACGCGCGAACTGCTTGCCGCGCAAATCGCCGCGTTCTGCGAGGCTGCGCGCTAGCGGCTCCGCGCCCAGCGGTTTTGACTTGCCACAGCGCGGCTTTTGACCCTTAACTTTCCGCAATAGCTCGGCAAAGGGGGCGGTGATGCGCCATGTGACGATTGCGGTTCTTCTTGCGCTCGGGCCGGCAGCTTCGGCCCTGGCCGATGAGGCGATCTCGACGGTCAAGCTCGACATGGCGCCCGATCGCGCGGGCCAAGAGACCGCGACTCTCACCCAAAACCCCGACCTTTCCGCCGCCGCCGATCTGCGCATCACCGCCAGCGACGGAAGCGTTCTCGCGGACGTGCCCGAATTCGCCACAAGCGGCAGTTTCGCCGGCGAGCTGCCCCGGCTCGAGGTCGCGCCGAACGGCTCCAGCCTACAGGTCTATCAGCAATGGACCGGCATCGGCCGCAGCGCGTGGGAGTCGATGACGACGCTCGCCTATCGCGACGGGCGCGTGGTCGTGGCGGGCGAGACGATGTCGATGTGGGACCGGATCACCAACGAGACGCTCGATTGCGACTGGAACCTGCTGACCGGCGCCTACGAGCTGCGCGCCTGCGCCTTCCCCGTCGCCGATGAGGGCCAGCCGGGCGATTGCGTGGACCGCAGCGAAACGGGGACGCTGAAGGCCAACCTCACCCCCGCAGAATGGGCCGGCGAGGACGGCGCGGTGTTCGCGACGTTCTGTAAGCTGCGTTAACCAGTCGCGGGCGACGCGTTACGCTAATTGCTGCGGTTCAGAAAGACGTGGTGCCGGCAGAGGGACTCGAACCCCCGACCCCTTGTTTACAAAACAAACGCTCTACCAACTGAGCTATGCCGGCATCAGGCCGCGCGGGCCGGATTGTCTTGTCCGATAGCCTCTGCCCTGCCCGAGCGCAAGCCCAGGTTCGCCCGCGCCAGCAGTGCAACGGCGATCAGGCCGACCGCCACCACCAGCAAGGCGGCGGGCGCGGCGTTGCCCAGATCCTCGAGGCTGGCGCGTTCGTGCACGCGCGTCGCCAGCGTCTCGTAATTGAACGGGCGCAGCAGCATCGTGGCGGGCAGCTCTTTCGAGGCGTCCACGAAAACCAGCAGCAGCGCCGAGCCGACCGTGCTGCTCATCAGCGGCAGATAGACCGCTCGGAGCGTGCCGCCCGCATTGCGCCCAAGCGAGCGCGCGGCCATCGGAAGGCTCGGCGAGACGCGCTGAAAGCCCGCATCCGCGCCGCCCTGCGCGATGGCGAAGAACCGCACCACATAGGCCAGCACGATCGCGAAGGCCGAGCCGGTCAGGATCAGCCCCGGATCGGTTCCCGTCACCGCCAGCACCGCATCGGCAATCCGGTGATCCAGCGCGGCGAGCGGGAACAATATGCCGACCGCAAGCACCGCCCCCGGCGCGGCATAGCCGATCATCGTGACCGGCAGAAGAAGGCGCGGCAGGCGGCGGCCCGACATCCGCACGCCGTAGACCATGAACAGCGCCAGCGCGACCGTGATGACCGCCGCCGCGCTGCCGGTCGTGACCGTGTTGATCGCGGCGCGCATCAGCCCCGGCCCCAGCCAGCCCTGCGGATAGGACAGCGCGTAGTGCAGGATCACACCGACCGGCAGCACGAACCCGAGCAGGAAGGGGAAGGTGCAGAACGCGGCGGCCATCGCGGCCGGGGCGCCGCTCAGCCTCTGGCGCATGACGGGCCGCGAATGGCGCGCGCTTTGGTGATAGCGGGCGCGCCGGCGGCCAAAGCGCTCGAGCATCGAGAGGATCACCACCAGCGACAGGATCACGCAGGCAATCTGCGCCGCGCCGCCGGCATTGCGCCGCTCGAGCCATGTGGTGAAGATCCCGGTATTCAGCGTCTGCACGTTGAAATAGGCGACGACGCCGTAATCGGCGACCGTCTCCATCATCGCGATGGCCGAGCCCGCAACGATCGCCGGCCGCGCGAGCGGCAGCCCGACGCGGCGGAACATCGCCCAAGGCCCGGCGCCCAAGGCGCGCGCGACCTCGTAGGCCGAGCCCGATTGCTCATGAAGCGCGGCCCGCACAAGCAGATAGACGTAAGGGTAATACGCCGCCGCCAGCACGATGATCGCCGCCCCGCGCGAACGGATCGGAGGGAACCAGTAATCGCGCGCCGTCTCCCACCCGAACACGCCGCGCAGCGCGGTCTGCACCACGCCCGAATAATCCAGAAAATCCGCCAGCGCATAGGCGCCGACATAAGCCGGAACCGCCATCGGCAGCAGCAAAAGCCACTCGAGCCAGCGCCGCCCGGCGAAATCATACATGCTGACCAGCCACGCAGCGCCGGTCCCCATCGCCGCAGCCAGAAGCCCGGTCCCGACCGCCAGCAGCACGGTATTGCCGAAATAGCGCGGCAGGGTCGTCGCCATCAGATGCGGCCAGATATTCTCTGTCGGGAACAGCGCCATCCACGCGACCGACAGCACCGGTGCCATCACCAATAGCGCGATCAGCGCCGCCCCCAGCGTCCAGACCGCGCCCCCGCCCTGGCGGAGTTCCTGAACATTGCGCATATGGGGGCGGTCTTTCATCCAGCGGTCCGGTTTTCCGCCGGCGAGGCTATATCAAAGCGGTTTCCCTGTCCATGAACTGCGGCTAAACCTCTTCCGAGTTGCGGTGATGTAAAAGGTAAATTCATGGAAATCGTCTATCACCTCGGCGCGCACGGGACCGACAAGGACCGGCTGCTGCGCGCCTTACTGCAAAATCGCGACGAGCTGTGGCGCGAGAAGGTCGAGATCCCCGCGCCGAACCGTTATCGGGGCGTCTTTGGCGAGGCGATGAACGCGCTTGGCGGCGGTCAGGCAAGCGCCGAGATGCAGGAGGTGCTGCTCGATTCAATCCTCGACGGCGATCGGGCCGAACGGCTCGTGCTCTCGCAGCCGGGGTTTCTCGGGATGCCGCTGCGTGCGATCTCGGCGCAGGGGCTTTACGCGAATGCGGGCGATCGGGTGATGGCGCTCGCCAATCTCTTTCCCGATTCCACGGTCGAGTTCTTTCTTGCGATCAAGCATCCCGCCTCGCTCATCATGTCGGTGATCGAGGCGTCGGGGCGAAGCTATGACGAGCTGATGGCGGGCACCATGCCCGGCACGCTGCGTTGGGCGCCGATGGTCCGGCGCGTTTTGCAAGCGGCGCAGGGGCGCCGGGTCGTTGTGTGGTGTAACGAGGACACCCCGCTGATCTGGCCCGAGATCTTGCGCCGCATCGCCGATATCCCGGCGCAGACGCGGCTATCCAGCACCGGGCAGGTTCTGGCCGAGATCCTGCCGCCCGAAGCGCTGCGCGCGCATCAGGCCGAGCTTGACGCAAACCCCGACATCACCTTGGTGGAGCGGCGCGCCCTGACCGAAAAGGTCTTGGCCGAGCACGCGATCGCGACCAAGGTGGATATCGAGCTGCCGCTGCCGGGCTGGAGGCAAGACATGCTGGACGCGATGACCGAGGATTACGACACCGATGTCGCCCAGATCGCCGCGCTGCCGGGCATCGAATTCATCGCCCCCTAGCCCGCGTCACGCCATCCCGAGCGCGGCCTTGTACATCTCGAGGATCGCTTCTTCCTCGGCGATATCGTCGCGGTCGCGCTTGCGCAGAGCGATGACCTTTTTCATCACCTTGGTGTCGTAGCCGCGCGCCTTGGCCTCTGCCATGACCTCTTTCTGACGCTCGGAAATGTCTTTCTTCTCGGCCTCAAGCTGCTCGAATTGCTCGATAAATTGGCGCAGCTCGTCGGCTGCCACATTATAGCTTTGTGCGTCCTGCATCGTCTTTCGTCCTGCCTTCCGGTGTTCGGCGGCAGGATTAGGCGCTATTGAAGGGCGTTGCAATCGCCGCTAAGGCAAGACGCGATCCGAATGAGAGGCCGGGCCCTATGGATGTATTCAACCTGCTGATCTGGGGCGGCGCCTTGCTGACCCTCATCGGGCTTGCCGGGATCATCTGGTGCATCGTGCTAGTCGCCCGCGCGCGCCGCGCGGGGCTCGAGGCGGAAGCGTTTCACGAGCGGATGAAATCCGTGGTCGCCCTGAATATGGGCGCGCTGTTTCTGTCGATGCTGGGGCTGATCGCCGTGGTGATGGGGCTGATGCTGCGCTAAGCCCTGCGGCGCATCGCAAAAGGCCGGGCGCTTGGCCCGGCCTTGTCTGCTTTAGTAAACGTAAACCGGCGTTCCGATCGGCACCTGCTCATACAGCGCCATCACCGCCTCGTTGCGCATCCTGAGGCAGCCATTCGAGACCGCCCGCCCGATCGAGCCGGGCTCGGTCGTGCCGTGAATACGGATCGCCGTGTCATTGCCGCGCGCGTCGTAAAGATAAAGCGCGCGCGCCCCAAGCGGGTTCTGCGGCCCGCCCGGCATCCCGTCCGCATAGCGCGCATAGCGGTCGGGGCTGCGCTCGATCATCTGCGGGGTGGGCGTCCAGCTTGGCCATTCGGCCTTGCGCCCGATCGTCGCGCGACCGCGCCAGATCAGCTCATCCGTGCCGACCGCCACACCGTAGCGGATCGCGCGGCCCGGCGCGACGACATGGTAGAGATAGAAATCACGCGAGACGACCACGATCGAGCCGACCTCGAACCCGTCGCGAATGGCGACCTCGGTGGGCTGGAAACGGTCGGCCGGCTCGGCCGCTCGCAGCAGCGCGGGCGCGGCCATCAAAGCGGGGGCGAGCATCAACAACTGGCGGCGATTCATGATCTGCTCCTGTTCGCAGTGTTTTGCCCGGACTACACCGAATTCACCCCCCGTTTCAACGGGCGCACCTGCGGCCCGCGCCCCGCAGGCTTGAATTCGCCCAAGGAAGGCCGCATCTGTGGCAGATGGAACACTTCGGCGCGATCACGGCGCTCGGCCCGCTGAGGCTGCCGGCGCATCTCTGCCGCGGGCGCGGCGGGGCGTGCTGCCGGTGCCATATCGCGCGCCGGCGCGCCTTCGCCGCCCCGCGCGCCCCCTGCCTGCGCACCTTGCGCCGGCGCCCTGATCTGCCGCCGCCCGCGCCATATCCCCTGCGTTCCGCCCTGCGCCCGCAAGCGCCTCCGATGTTCTGGACCGATCAGTATCTGCCATTTTTCGGAACGGAACATTGCCATGAACACCACGATTGAGCTCTCCCTTGAGGGGATGCACTGCGCCTCCTGCACCTCGCGGGTCGAGCGTATCCTGAACGCCCGCCGGGGTATCACCGGAGCAAAGGCGAACCTTCTGACGCACCGCGTCCGGCTGGACCTCGGCCCGGATGCGGATCTGGCCGGCGCGGCCGACGCGCTTGGCAAGGCGGGCTTCACGCCGCAGCTTCAGACGACGGCACTTGCGATCGAGGGGATGCACTGCGCCTCGTGCACCGGCCGGGTCGAGCGCGCGCTGCTGGCCCGCCCGGGCGTTACCGCTGCAAGCGTCAACCTGCTGACGCAAAGCGCCGATGTGACCCACGCCCCGACGATCAGCCCCGGCGATCTGGCGCAGATCGTCACAAAAGCGGGCTACCCCGCAAGCCCGCGCGAGGCGGCGCAACCCCAGCCCGGCCCGCAATCCGACGACAGCACGGCTTTGCGCCGTCAGGTCATCCTCGCCGGGCTGCTGACGCTTCCGGTCTTCATCGCCGAGATGGGCGGGCATGTCATCCCCGGCTTTCATCACTGGCTCCACACCCAGATCAGCCATCAAACGCTGCTGCTCGCGCAGTTCGTGCTGACCGCTTTGGTGCTCGCCTTCCCCGGGCGCGTCTTTTTCGCGCGCGGCGTTCCCGCGCTGCTGCGCGGCGCGCCCGAGATGAACAGCCTTGTCGCGCTTGGGGCGGGGGCGGCGTTTCTTTACTCGACCGTGACGACCTTCGCCCCCGGCCTGCTGCCCGAGGCCGCAAGGCATGTCTATTTCGAAAGCGCGGCGGTGATCGTGACGCTGATCCTCTTTGGCCGCTGGCTCGAGGCGCGGGCGAAGGGTCAGGCGGGCGATGCGATAAGGCGATTGATGGACCTCACCCCCGCTACCGCGCGGGTAGAGCGCGGCGGCGCCGTGCTGGACATCCCCGCCGCCGATCTCAGCGCGGGCGACATCGTGCAGCTTCGCCCCGGCGAGCGCGCAAGCGCGGATGGCGAGATCGTCTCGGGGCGCGGCCATGTGGACGAATCGATGCTGACGGGCGAGCCGCTGCCCGCGCCGAAAGCGCCCGGCGATGCGATCACCGGCGGGACCGTGAACGGAGATACCGCGCTTCGCTTCCGCGTCACCCAAAGCGGCGCGCAGACGCGGCTTGCCGCGATCGTTCGGCTGGTCGAGGCCGCGCAGGCTGGCAAGCTGCCGGTTCAGGCGATGGTGGACCGCATCACGCGGGTGTTCGTGCCGGTCGTCATCGCGCTGTCTGTGCTTTCCTTCGCCCTCTGGATGATCTTCGCGCCCGCGCCCGCTTTGCCCTCGGCGCTTGTCGCGGCGATTTCAGTGCTGATCATCGCCTGCCCCTGCGCGATGGGGCTCGCGGTGCCGGTCTCGATACTTGTCGGCACCGGGCGCGGCGCGCAGCTTGGCATCCTGTTCCGGCAGGGCGAGGCGCTGCAAAGGCTGGCCGAGGCGCAGATCGTCGCCTTCGACAAGACCGGCACGCTGACGCGCGGCCGCCCCGTCATCGGCGGGATCCACGCAGCCGAAGGGCAGGACGAGAACGAGGCGCTGCGCCTTGCGGCCGCGGCCGAAGCCGGCTCGGAACATCCGCTGTCCCGCGCCTTCGCGGCGGAGGCCAAGGCGCGCGGTCTTAGCCTGCCAGAGGCTTCGGACACCCGCGCGATCGTCGGGCGCGGGCTAAGCGCGCGGATCGGGGACGCCGCGCTGCTGATCGGCAACGAGGCAGCCCTTCGCGAGGCGGACATCGCGCCCGACGCCGCGCTGCTGGAGGCCGCGTCAATGGCGGCCAGGCAGGGCGCGACAATGGTGCATCTGGCGATCGACCAGACCCATGCGGCGAGCTTTGAAATCACCGATCAGCTTCGCGACGGCGCGCGCGAGGCGGTGGCAGAACTCCATGATCTCGGCCTTCGCACCGCGCTGCTGTCGGGCGATTCCGAAGCCGCGGCCCGCGCCGTCGGCGCATCGCTCGACATCGCCGAGACGCGCGGCGGCATGACGCCCGAGACCAAGCTGGCGCATCTGCGCGGGATGGGTGGCGGCTCGGTCTTTGTCGGGGACGGGATCAATGACGCGCCCGCGCTTGCCGGGGCCGAGACCGGGATCGCGATGGGCGGCGGCACGGATATCGCCATCGAATCGGCGCAGGTCGCGCTTATGCGCCCCGACCCGCGCGCGGTTGCGGTCGCGGTGCGTCTGTCGCGCGCGGTGATGCGCAATATCCGGCAGAACCTGTTCTGGGCCTTCGCCTACAACACCGCGCTCATCCCGGTCGCGATGGGCGTTCTGGTCCCGTTTGGCGGGCCGAAGCTCTCGCCCATGCTCGCCGCGTTTGCGATGGCGATGTCGTCGGTCTTTGTCGTGACGAACGCGCTGCGGCTGCGGCGCTTTTCCTGAGAATGAGCGGCGCGGGGCCAGTCGTCCCGCGCCGCCGCCCCGTTAGTGGCTGTGCGCGCCGGCCTGCGCGCCATGCGAGACGGTGCGTTCGTTATCGACCTCGAGATCAAGCTCAACCTCACCACAATCGCCGAAATCGAGCGTCGCGGTGAACTGATCGCCCTGCGCCAGCGGCGCGTGAAGGCCCAGCAGCATGACGTGATCGCCGCCGCGTTCCAGCACGGCCTCTTTGCCGGCAGCAATCTCGATGCCGCCCTCGATCTCCGTCATGCGCATCACGCCCTGCGCGTCCTCTTGATGGGTGTGCAGTTCGACCCGCTCGGCCACGTCCGAGCGCACCTCGGTTAGCACGCAGGATTGCGGGCCATGATTGGCGATCAGCATGAACGCGGCGCCCGAGGCGGGGTTCGCGCTGCGCGCATACGCCTCCGAAACGGCGAGCATGGCGCCGGGATCGTCGCTGGCAAGCGCAGGCGCAGCAAAGGCGCCAAGCGCCGCGATGAATAGAAACGGTTTCATGTGTTTTCCTTCGATGTTGTCGCGTCAAGAATGTCAGGCGCGAATCGAAGGCGGCCCCCGCGCCAGAGCGGGCGGCAGATCGGGGCCGCGCTGCGGGCCGGCATCATGGCGCGCGGCGGGCGCCTCTCGCGGGGGCGGGGGAAGCACCGGCGCATCGCCCCAGATGGCCGCCATCAGCGACAGCGCCATATCGGGGCAGATCAACGCCTTCTCGACCGGGTTGCCACCGTGATCGACCGCGACCACCACGACGGCGCCGCCTGCGCAAAGCACCATCTCCCCGGCGATGCGCGCCTGACCGCGCGCGGTCCCGAACCCGACCGAGCTGACGATCAGGGCAAGGGCCAGAAACAGATGCAAGGCGGCGCGCATGGCGCGACACTAGCGGCGCGCGCGGGCTCGGGCCAGCGTCAAAATGCAAAATGCCCCGAAGGCCGCGCCTTCGGAGCAATATGCCGCAGCCTTGTCGGCCGAGATCAGGCTTGCAGTTCGGCCGGGCCGTCTTTCTTGGCGATCTCGCGCTTGAGCTTCAGGGCGCGATCCGACAGATCGGCATCCTTCGCCTTGGCGAGAAATTCGTCCAGACCGCCACGGTGATCGACCGAGCGCAGCGCCGCCGCCGAGATGCGGAAGCTGTAGGTCCGGCCCATTTTCTCAGATGTCAGCGATACATCGTTGAGATTGGGCAGAAAACGGCGGCGGGTTTTGTTGTTGGCGTGGCTGACATTGTTCCCGGTCATCGGGCCCTTGCCGGTCAATTCGCAGACGCGCGACATGGTTTCATCCTCGTTTACAGTCTGGCGGGGCGCGGTGCGACAGCGGTGCGGCCCCAATGTGAAAGGGCGCCGCGACGGCAGCGCCCGGAAATTCCGTTCGCGCACGCTTACAGGCGCGCGGGGGGGAGGTCAAGCCGATTCTGCCGCCTCGGCGCGGTATCCCGCCTCCACCGCGATCAGCCTTTCCTTGCGCCACAGCCCACCCGCATAGCCGGTGAGGCTGCCATCCGCGCCGATCACCCGGTGGCAGGGGATCACGATAGCGATCCCGTTCGCCCCGTTCGCCGCAGCGACCGCGCGGGTCGCGGTCGGGCGGCCGATCGTGGCGGCGATCTGCGCATAGCTGCGCGTCTGCCCCGCCGGAATGGCGCAGAGCGCGTCCCACACCTCACGCTGAAACGTGGTCCCGTGCGGTGCGATCGGCAGATCGAACCGCGCGCGCTTGCCGGCAAGGAACGCGCCAAGCTGCGCCTCGGCCGCCTCGGTCACCTCATTTCGGCCAAGCGCGATCCGCCCGCCCGCGGCGCGCGAGACGCGCGCGAGCTGACGCGGCAACGCCTTGCGGTCGGAAAACTCCAGCAGATGAAGCGCCTCTGCGTCGCCAATCGCGATCATCCCGCCTAAAGCGGTGTCGATCCAGTCGGCCACCATGCCCCCCTGCCCCTTCATCGCTGCCGGCGGATGGCCGAAAAGTCGCGCAAAGGCGGCGCGAAATCCCGAGGCCGATTCGAACCCCGAATCGAGTTGAGCGTCGATCACTTTAGCCCCCTTTCCCAGATGTCTCGCCCCCTCGCGCAGACGCGCGGCGCGGGCCATTTCAAGGAATGTCACGCCGAAATGGCGCTTGAATGCACGGCGAACGGTCGAGGGGTCATGGCCCATATCCGCCAGATCCGCCTCGCTCCAGCGTCGGGCGGGGTCGGCCTCGACCGCTTCGCGCAGCGCGCGCACGGCCGCGTCATGTTCGGCCTGCGCGCCTTGCGGATGGCAGCGCCGGCAGGGCCGAAACCCGGCCCGCGCTGCATCGCCCGCGCGCGCGAACCAGCGGCAGTTTTCGGCCTTGGGCTTGCGCGCCGGGCAGGTCAGCCGGCAATATATCCTGGTCGAGACGACGCCGACAAAAGCGCGCCCCTCGAACGCCGGATCGCGGGCCAGAAGCGCCGCGTAAAGCCGCTCATCTGCAGGCAGATCGTCCATGCTTTCTCCTGTTGCTGCACCGCCAGATTGCCATGCGGCGCGGCACGCTGCACACGAAAATCGGGCGTTTATTCCGGCTCGGCGGAGAGGCGCGCGAGAACCTGCGTCGCCGCGTCGGGCGCGGCCAGATCGCCCGCCGCCACCTGCGCGCCCAGATCGCCGACAAGCGCGCGGATCGCGGGGCGCTCCAGCCGGGCGAGAAGGCGGCCGCGCAGCTCCGCCTCGAACGCGCGCCGCGCCTGATCGGCGCGGCGGCGCTCGAACTCGCCGCTGCTGCGCCGCCAATCGGCCAAAGCCTGCATATCTTCCCACGCCCGCGCCAACCCGGCCCCGGTCACCGCCGAGACGGGCAGCGCCTTGGGGAAGCCTTCGGGATCCCCCGGACGCTTGCGCAAAAGCCGAAGCGCGCCGGCGTAATCGGCGACGGTGCGGCGCGCCTGAGCCTCCAGATCGCCGTCCGCCTTGTTCACGAGGATCAGATCGGCGATCTCCATGATACCGCGCTTGACGCCCTGCAATTCATCGCCCCCCGCCGGGGCAAGCAGCAGGATGAACAGATCCGTCATATCCGCCACAAGGGTTTCGGACTGCCCGACCCCGACCGTTTCGATCAGCACCACCTCAAAGCCGGCCGCCTCGCAGAGCTGCACCGTCTCACGCGTGCGGCGGGCGACGCCGCCAAGCTGGGCCTGGCTGGGCGAGGGGCGGATAAACGCGTTCGGATCGCGCGAGAGCCGCTCCATCCGCGTCTTGTCGCCAAGGATCGAGCCGCCCGAGCGCGCCGAGCTGGGGTCCACCGCCAGCACCGCCACGCGCGCGCCCTCGCCGGTCAGCATCTGCCCGAACGCCTCGATGAAGGTCGACTTGCCGACGCCGGGCGTGCCGGAAAGACCGATGCGCAGCGAGGCGCGCGCGGGCAGCGCCGCAAGCAGCGCCGAGGCGCGGGCCCGGTGATCCTCGCGCGAGGATTCGATCAGCGTAATCGCCCGCGAGAGGGCACGACGATTGCCCGCCAGCAAAGGTTCGATCAGCTCATCCATCCATCAAATCCGCCACGAAAAAGGGGGCGCGAGCGCCCCCTTCATCTCTAGGCCGCGTCCCGGCCCATGTAAACGCCGCCGCTACTGGTGCGAGGCGAGATAGGCCAGCAGCGCGTCCATCTCGGATTCGCTGCGGATCCCGGCGAAGGTCATGCGGTTGCCCGGCAAAAAGCCGCGCGGGTCCGAGAGGAAGGCGCGCAGATTATCCTCGGACCAGATCTTGCCCTCCTCGGCCGCGCTGCGGATCGCGGGCGAGAAGTTGAAATCGTCCACATGGGCGAAGGGCGCGTCGATAATGCCGGTCAGGCGCGGGCCGACACGGTTGGTCGCGCCCTCGCCGATCATGTGGCAGGCGCGGCATTTGTTGAACGCGCGCTCGCCCTCGGCGATCAGGGCCGGGTCTGGCTCGGCCGCGGCGGCGGCTTGCTGCTCGTCCGCAGCCTCGGCACCCTCGGCAGGCGTCTCGGCATCTTCAGCCGGTGCTTCGGCTTCGGCATCCGCTGGCGTTTCGGCCTCGGCTTCCGCTTCCGCATCCGCCGGCACATCCGCGTCGGCCTCTTGCGGGGCCTCATCGGTCGTGCCGGTCGGCGCCTCGACGGAATCGTCCATCGGCATCGCCTCGACCGGGGCGGTCGTCTCGACCTCGCCCGGCTCGGCCGTGCCCGGCGTCACGTCAAGCACCGCTGCGCGCATCGTGATCTCCGCCTCGTCCTTGCAATCGCTCATGCAGGGCTCGGCGGTGAACAGCGGATATTCCGTCTCGGGCCGATCATCGACGATGAACCCGTCCGCGTTCGGCATCTCGATCTCGGTGAAATTCTCGTGGGTCAGGACGAAATCGTCATCCACGAGATAATTCGAGTAAAGAATATAAGCAGTTATCGCATAAACCTCATCGTCGGTCAGCGTCTGCGCATTGCCGAACGGCATCGAGCGGTTGATGTAGTCCCAGACCGTCGAGAGGTAAGGCCAGTAGCTGCCCACCGTTTTGTCGGGGCGGTCATGGTCGAGCGTTCCCTCACCGCCCGCGACGGCCGGCCAGTTATCGACGCCCTCGCCGAACTCGCCGTGGCAGGCGGCGCAATACATCGAGAAGAGATCCTCGCCGTCCAGAACCGAGCCCGAGCCTTCCGGCAGGCCGCGCCCGTCCGGGAACACCTTGACGTCCCATGCGGCGATCTCGTCGGGATGCGCCTCGCGGCCCAGCCCGTATTCCTGCGCGGCGGCCGGAGCGGCCAGCAGCAGCGCGGCGGTGGCGGTGTTAAGAAGAAACTTCGACATTCTCGGCGCTCCCGTCTTCTTTGATCCACCATGTCTGGATGCCGTTATTGTGGTAGATCGAGTTGGTGCCGCGAATTTCGCGCAGCGCATCCTTGGTCGGCTGGACATAGCCCGTCTCGTCGATCGCGCGCGATTGCAGCAGCATTTCCGAGCCGTCCCAGTCGAAATCGAGATAGAACCGCGTCATCGCCATCGACTGGCCGGGCGCGGCCAGCCGCGCTTCGCGCCAGTTGCGCCCGCCGTCGATCGACACATCGACGCGCGTGATCGCACCCCTGCCCGACCATGCGAGCCCGGTGATGACAAGCGGGCCGGGCCCGTGGGTGATCGGCACTTGCGGGCTGGGCGCGGTGACGACCGATTTGGCGTCCATCACCCAGGTCCATTTGCGCGACGTGCCGTCCGCGAGCGTATCGGTGTATTTGCTGGTCTCCTCACGCGCCTGCACAGGCACATCGGTCACCTCGATCCGGCGCAGCCACTTGATCCAGAGATTGCCCTCCCACCCCGGCACGACCAGACGGACCGGATAGCCATGTTCCTTGCGCAGCGCCTCGCCATTGGCCTTGAAGGCGACCATCACGTCGTCCATCGCCTTTTCCATCGGGATCGAGCGGCCGTTCGACGACGCATCGGCGCCTTCGACATAGATCCATTCGCCCTCGGGCTGAACGCCGGCCTCTTCCAGAAGCGTGGACAGCTTGACGCCGACATATTCCATATTGTGGATCATGCCATGCGTGTATTGCGAGCCGTTAAGCTGCGCGCCGGCCCATTCCATCCCGCTATTGGCCGCACATTCGCAGAAATAGACGCGCTGCTCGCGCGGGAAGCGCATCAGATCGTCATAGGTGAACACAAGCGGGCGATCGACCAGCCCGTTGAGCATCAGCCGGTAGTCGGGCTTGGCGAGCTCGATCGCGCCGGAATGGTGGCGCTCGAACGAGCAGCCGGCGGGGGTGATCGTGCCGTCGAGCGCGTGGATCGGCGTGAAGTTGATCGACGAGATCACATCAGCGGTGAGCCACGGCACGTTGCGGCGGATCACATCGGATTCGAAGCGGATCGGCGTTCCATAGGGGAACGCATCGACCCCGTCGCCATTGTAACGCGCCCAGTCCTGCACCTCGGTGATCAGCGGGTCCGGCACCGGCCCCTCGGCGCGCGCGGCAAGCGCGCCGGCCGGCAGGGCCACGCCGGCGGCCAGCCCCGCACGCAGCACCGAGCGGCGCGTCGCCACCCCTGCGCCGATTTTTGAAACGGGATCGCTCATACCCGGCTCCTTCTTCATTGCTTGACGGTGATCGGGCTTGCATCATGCGCGCCGACTGTTCCATGGTTGCGGATGTGATCGGCGACAACATCCCAGATTTGCGGGCCTTCGGTGCCCTCGTTCACGCTCGCCCAGCCGGCGATGACGTAATCGCGGCCCGGCTCGATGGCGCTGCCGTCGCGCAGCAGCGTCAGATCGGAAATCCGGCTGCCCATCGGTGCGTGAATGTCGATCGTGTAACCAAGCCCGCCCACGCGGACCATGTCCCCGCCTTGCTGGTAATAGGGGTCGGGGTTGAAGATGTTGTCGGCCACATCCTCCATCACGGTCTTGAGCATCTCGCCCGACATCTCGGTGCGGTAGGCCTGCCCGTAGGTCATCGAGGTCACGGAATGGATGTCCTCCATCGTAATATCGCCCGGCAGGACGGACGCGCCCCACCGCACACCGGGCGAGAGCGCGATTTCCGCGTCCCGCTCGGCCAGCAGCGCGTCGCAGATCACGTCATCCCAGCTTCCGTTGAAATTCCCGCGCCGATAAAGCAGGTCCTCGGTCTGACCCACGACCTCTTCCAGCACCTCTTTATGAGGCGCGCGGACCTCCTCGATCAGCTCGTTCATTTCGGCGTCGGGCTCGATCACGTCGCTGAAAATCGGGATCAGCTTGTGCCGGAAGCCCATCATCCGCCCGTCGCGCACGTCGAGATCGACGCGGCTGACGAATTTGCCGTGGCTGCCCGAGGCGATGATGATCGTCTCGCCGACCAGAACCGGCTCGGGGATGGCGTCGTGGGTGTGGCCCGAGAGGATCACGTCGATCCCCTCGACCCGCCCGGCCATCTTGTGGTCGACGTCAAAGCCGTTATGGGACAGCACCACGACCAGATCGACGCCCTTTTCGCGCACCTCGTTCACGACCGAGCGCATCCGTTCCTCGCGGATCCCGAAGCTGTATTCGGGGAACATCCAGCGCGGGTTGGCGATCGGAAGATAGGGGAATGCCTGCCCGATCACGGCGATCTGCATCCCGCCGCGTTCAAAAATCTCGTAGGGCTCGAAGGCGGGCTCGTCCCACTCGACATCGAAGATATTGGCGCCGAGGAAGGGCTGATCCATCATCCCGATCAGCTCGTGCACCCGGTCGGTTCCGTAGGTGAATTCCCAATGCGAGGTCATCGCATCGACGCCCAGCAGGTTCATCGCGCGGACCATATCCTCGCCGCGGGTCTGATAGCTGGTATAGCTGCCCTGCCACGTGTCCCCGCCATCGAGCAGCAGCGAGTCGGGCCGCGCCGAGCGGATCGACTTGACCACGGTGGCGATCCGGTCGAACCCGCCCATCCGGCCGTAAGCCTTTGCAAGATCGACGAAATCGGGATAGGTCAGCGCATAGGCTTCGGGGCTGCCGGGCGCGATCCCGAACATGCGCTGAAATTCCTCGCCCACGATATGAGGCACGCGCCCCGCCGCCTCGCCGACGCCGATATTCGTGTCAGGCTCGCGGAAATAGATCGGGCGCAGATGGGCGTGGGTGTCGGTGACGTGGATCAGCGTGAGATTGCCGAAATCGTCGAACTGCAAAAGCTGGTCCTGCGTCAGAGCCTGCTGCGCCATCGCGCGCGACCAGTTGCCGAGGCCCGAGCCGGTCATCAGGGCGGATGTCGCAAGGCTCGCTTGCATGAACTCGCGGCGGGAAATCATTTTTCACCTCTTGATATTCATATATTTGAACCTTTATGCGACAAAAAATCCGTGCGGGCCAGATTGCTCCGGCCCGCACGGATCTTTGTTCAGTGCCGCACGGCCGGCGATTCGATCGGCAGGCCCAGCCCGCGCGATGCGACGTAAAGCTCCAGCTCGCGGAATTCCTGGCTGCCGGCGGCGAAGGTCTCGCCGCGCGTGTCGCGCACGCAGCCGCGGAAGCGCTGATGGATCGAGACCGGGCCCTGATCCTTCAGCCGGTAAAGCGGGAAGCCGTTGATCTGCCCCTGCGAGAGATGGTCCGAGCGGATATAGTTGCCCTGATTATCCTCGTGGCAGTTGGCGCAGGACATTTCGAGCTGGCCGAAGCGGGTGTAATACATCTCGCGCCCGCGTTCCCAGAATTCGGCGGCCTCGCCGTCGATCTCGACCGCGACGGGCATCCCGCGCGATTGCAGGGCGATGGCGGCGGTCATCTGCTTCATCTGGTTACTGTTCCAGCCCCACGGCTCGGCTTCCATGCGATTTTCGCGGCAATCATTCACGAAATTCTCGATCGACCACAGCTCGCCATCTTCGGTCACGCGGGGCATCGCGGCGCGGATTCCGCGCATCGATTCCTCGATATCGTTGTGACAATCGGCGCAGGACTGGTTTGTCGCGCCGTCCGGGGTGTTCCACAGATCAATACCCGCATCGACGGTCAGGAACATCGCATTGTCGAAATCGTCGCGCTGCATGTCGCGGGTTTCGGTATCGCGAAAGCGCCAGCCGGAATAGATCGTGCTCATCCGGTCTTGCAGATGCTCGGGCGCGGGGGCGTCGGTGGCGAGTTCAAGCTCGCCATTGACGACCAGTTGATCATCGACCGGATCGGCGCTGAGCGGCGCGGCAACGGCCATCAAAACCATCGCAGCGGCAATTGTCGAAAGGCGCTCCAAGCGCATCATGGCGTGATCCTCCCCCGTGTGGAATGGCGCGCGGTCCATGATCGGCCGCGCACCTTTGTCGTTATTTTCAGGACACTTCGACCTGATGCTTGTCTTCGTAAACATCGCCGTCATCATCATACCAGGTAAAGACGAACTCACCCGATTCCGGCACGGTGGCGTCGAACTCGATGTAAGGGTTCGTCGAGATTGCCGGCTCGAGATCCATCTCGATCACCAGATCGCCGTTAAACTCGGCGGTGAAGCGGTTGATGATCGAGCGCGGGATGGTGTTCCCGTCGGAATCGCGGCGCTGACCGGATTCCATCTGATGCGAGATCAGCGTCTTGATGTTGATGACCTCGCCCGCCGAAGCGGTGGCGGGGACGCGGACGCGGGGTCTGACATTCTGTGCCATATCGTTTTCCTTTCCCTATCAGCCGCCGCAGCCGCCGATGGTGACTTTCACTTCGGCGCGGGCCGTTTTGACCGAGCCATCGTCCATCTTGGCCAGAACCAGAAGGTCCTGCGTTTCCATCAGACGGATGCGGGTCGAGGCTTTCTGCGCGCCGGCGAGCGGGCCGAACTTGAACTCGGCGACGCCCGGAACCGGGTTGCCAAGCGCGAGAACGAGGATCGATTCAGCGCCCGGCGCATCGACCGAGATCGGCACCGTGTTGCCGTTCTCGGCAATCTCGGGCGCGGTCAGCGTCACGCCGCCTTCGGACAGCTCGGCGCCGCCCGCGAATTCGTCAACGAGCGCCTGCGCATCATCCGAGAGATCCGCGCGGGCACCCAGCGGCAGCATCGTGACCACGATGGCACCGGCACCGATCGCAAGCGCGCTGCGTCTGGTGAGGTTCATGTCTTTCTCCTTCTTGTCTAGGCCCCTCGCCCGTAGGCGGGATTATTCGTATTTCAGCGTCATCAGATAGGCGACAATGTCCTCGACCTGCTGAGCGGTGAGGATCGGCTTCATATCGCTTGGCTGCTGCGGTGCTTCGCCGCTGAAGGCGACGCCGGGGCGGGTGAACGGCCCGACCTTGTAGAACCCCGGCATGAAACTGTCCGGGAACATCCGCTTGGCGTCAACGATAATGCCGCGAAGCTGTGCTTCTTCCCAACGATCGCCAGCCCCTTCGAGTTCCGGCGCAATGGTGCCGTGGAAGGGCACATCGTCATACATTTCGGAATTCGTATGGCAGGCCACGCAGTTACCAAGCGCGCCGACCGACATGATCGCGCGCCCCGCATCGGGATCGCCGGCCTGATCGGTCAGCGGCTCGGGGATATCGCCATACTCGCCCCAGACGATCTCGTCAGGGGCCGTTTCAGCCGCAGCCAGCCCGGAGCCGACTACGAGCGCGACGGCAAAACCCACCGTTGCGGCATAATTGCGTGGCATCTCGTCCCCCCATTGGTGTTCTCTCGGGCCCAAAGGTAGCGGGCGCGGCAGAATGTCGCAACAGGTTTTTTGAATGTAATCGAGCAATAGAATTTCGTCCCGGTCTCCGGCCGGGGCGCGCTTTTCTTGAAAAAAACGGGCGGGCTCATATTTTTATGCTAAAGTTAATATATGAGAAAGACGGATCGACCATGACAAAAGCCGCGCTGATTCCCGCCCTTCTGGCGGCCGCCCTGCTGGCCGCGCCCCTGGCGGTCGCGTCCGGCAGCGCGAGCGCGGCAAGCGGCACCAAAGCCGGCGCGGGCCTTGTCGTCGATGCTCCGCCCCCTCCCGCAGCGGGCCAGCACGCGCAAAGCGGCGATATCGGCGGCATCCAGCTTTTGATGGTCGAGCAGCGCGGCTGCTATTATTGCGGCCAGTGGGATACGCAGATTTTCCCGGCTTACCAGCATACCGAAGAAGGGCTTGCCGCGCCGCTGCTGCGCGTCGATCTGGCCGGGCCCTATCCCGACGGGCTCGCGCTTGCGCGGGCGCCGCGCTTCACGCCGACCTTCATCCTTCTCGATGACGGCGCCGAGATCGCGCGGATCGAAGGCTATCCGGGTGACAATTTCTTCTGGCCGCAACTGCGCCAGCTACTGGCCCGCGCGGGCATCGATATCGGAGCGGAGGGCGGCACATGAGCGGGACACATCAGCAGATCCACACAGGTCATCCCGGCGCCGTGCCGGCCCCGGGCGCGCGCGCGCAGGTCGCGCTTATCGCCGAGGCGGCGCGCGAGGCGACCGGCTTTCTCAAGGCGATGGCGCATGAGGGGCGCATGATGATCCTGTGCCACCTCGCATCCGGCGAGAAATCGGTGGGCGAGCTCGAGGCGCTTTTGGGCCAGCGTCAGGCCGCCGTCAGCCAGCAGCTTGCCCGGCTCCGCGCCGAGGGTCTGGTCGCCTGCCGGCGCGAAGGCAAGACGCGGCTTTACTATATGGAAGACCCGCGCGTGGCCGAGCTTATGGAGGTGCTTTATCGCCTCTTTTGCAGCGCGGACGGAAAGCCGGGCACCTAGGCACTCACCCGCGCAAGCGCTTCGTATTCCCATCCGCCCCGCGATCAGCTAAGCCGTGGCGCGACGCTTACGACAGGGTTTCCCATGCACGACATCCGCGCCATTCGCGACAATCCGCAAGCCTTCGACGCCGGCCTTGCCCGCCGGGGGATCGCGCCGGTCTCGGCCGATATCCTCGCGCTGGACGAAACGCGCCGCGCCCGCATCAAGGCGGCCGAGGACGCGCAGGCCGAGCAGAACCGCGCCAGCAAAGAGGTGGGCGCGGCCAAGGCAAGCGGCGATGAGGCCGCGTTCACGCGCCTGCGCGATCTGGTCGCCGAGAAGAAATCGGCCATCGCGGCAATGCAGGCCGAGGCCGCCGATCTCGACGCCACGCTGCGCGATCTGCTGCTGGCGCTGCCGAACCTGCCGCTGGAACGCGTGCCCGATGGCACGGACGAAGCCGATAATGTCGAGCTGCGCCGCAGCGGCGCGCCGCGCAATTTCGCCTTCACCCCGCGCGAGCATTTCGAGATCGCGGCAGTCAAACCCGGCATGGATTTTCAGGCCGCCGCGCGGCTGTCGGGCGCGCGCTTTGTCGTGCTGCGCGGCGCCGTCGCGCGCGTGCACCGGGCGCTTGCGCAGTTCATGCTTGACCACCACACCGAGACGAACGCGCTGACCGAGACCTGGACTCCGGTGCTCGTGCTGCCTGAAATGATGCTCGGCACCGGCCAGCTTCCGAAATTCGGCGAGGACAGCTACCAGACCCGCGAGGGGTTCTGGCTGATCCCGACCTCCGAGGTGACGCTGACCAATCTCGTCAACGGGCAGATCCTCGAGCCGGGCGATCTGCCGCGCCGCTATGTCGCCCATAGCCAGTGCTTCCGCTCGGAAGCGGGCAGCGCGGGGCGCGACACGGCCGGGATGCTGCGCCAGCACCAGTTCGAGAAGGTCGAGATGGTCTCGATCACCGACGCCGAAAGCGGGCTGGCCGAGCATGAGCGGATGACGCGCTGCGCGGAGTCGGTTCTGGACGCGCTTGGCCTGCCCTACCGGACGATGCTGCTTTGCGCGGGCGATATGGGCGCCGGCGCGCGGATCACCCATGATCTCGAGGTCTGGCTGCCGGGTCAGAACACCTATCGCGAGATTTCCTCGGTCAGCTATTGCGGCGATTATCAGGCGCGGCGGATGAATGCCCGCCACCGCCCCGAGGCGGGCGCGAAGCCCGAATTCGTCCACACGCTGAACGGCTCGGGGCTTGCCGTGGGGCGCACGCTGATCGCGGTTCTGGAAAATGGCCAGCAAGAGGACGGCTCGGTCGATCTGCCCGAGGCGCTGCATCCCTATCTGCGCGGCAAGACCCGGATCGCGGCGGACGGCACGCTGGCCTAGCGCACCGCCGCGCCGCGCGGCCATCAAGACCGCGCGAAATCGGCGTCAGAGCCGCCTTTCCGGCGAAACCGGGCGGGCGAAGCGGCGTTGTTGATTATGCAACGTGCGATTATCCAGCTGCTCGCCCTGTCCGCGCTGACATTCATCGTCAGCAGCGTGCTTTTCGCGTTGCAGCCGATCGCGCGCACGCTGAAGGATGCGGCGCGCGAGATGCCCGGCACGATCATGGACCCGGTGCGGATCTACACCGATGCGGGAAACTTGGATGGGACCGATCTGGTGACGCTGTTTGTCCAGCCGCGCGATACCGGGATGTGGATCCTGCTGATCGCGGTCTGGCTGGCGGTGACGCTCCACACGTTGGAGGTTCTGCACAATGATTACCGGCGGCGCGAGATCAGCCCCTCGGATCACTTCCCGCTGATTTTCGCGCTGCTTGCGGGTGCGGTCTGGCCGTGGCTTCTGGCGTCCTTTCCCGCGCTCGCCGTCATTGGCGCGGTCGCGATGCTGGTCGGCGTCATCACGATCGCGATCAGGGGCGAGGCGCGGCAGGCCGAGAGGCGCGAGGTCCGCATCTACAACTCGCCCATGATCGCGGTGTTCGGCGCGTGGGCGACGCTGGTTGCGCTTAGCGCGTTCGGCACCGCCCTGATCGATGTGGGCGCGCCGGCGGTCGGCACGGCCTCGTTCGTGCTGCTGCTCGCCTGCGCTGCGGGCGCGACGATCCAGCTTCAGGCGCAGCGCGGCGGGGCTTACACGATCACGCTGATCTTCGCGTTTCTCAGCCTCGCCGCCGCCGTTCTGGACACCAACCCGATCGTGTCGATGGCCGCCGTGATGGCGATTGCGGCCATGACCTTCGTTCTGGTTCAGGTGATGACCTAGGATTTCGGCTTTTGCCGGTTCTTGTGCTTGGCCAGGGCGCCCGACTGGCTGATCTTCTCGGCCTTGTGGCGATAGGGGTTCTTCGCGCCCTGATCGCGGAAGAACAGCCGGATCGGCGTTCCCGGCATATCGAAATCAAGCCGCAGCCCGTTGATGAGATATCGCTGATAACTGTCTGGAATCTTGTCGGTATGCGTCGCTTTGACCACAAAAGCGGGCGGCCGCGTCTTGACCTGAGTGATATAGCGCAGCCGGATGCGCCGCCCGCCCGGCGCGGGGGGCGGGTGCGCCTCGGTCATCGCGGCGAGCCAGTTGTTCAGTTTCGAGGTCGAAACGCGGCGGTTCCAGACCGCATGGGCCTTCATGATCGCGTTATGGAGCCGGTCGAGCCCCTTGCCGGTCCGCGCCGAGACCGTCACCAGAGGCGCGCCCTTGAGCTGCGGCAAAAGCCGCTCGAACGCCTCGCGCAGCTCTTTGAGCTTTTCGGGCTTGTCCTCTTCGAGATCCCATTTATTCGCGGCCACGACGACCGCGCGCCCCTCGGTCTCGGCGAAATCGGCGATGCGCAGATCCTGCTGCTCGAACGGGATGCCGACATCAAGCAGCACCACAACCACCTCGGCAAAGCGCACTGCGCGCAGCCCGTCCGCGACCGACAGCTTTTCCAGCTTTTCCGTCACGCGGGCACGTTTGCGCATTCCGGCCGTATCGAAAATCCGCATCGGCGTGCCCATGAACTCGGCCCGCACAGAAATCGCATCGCGGGTGATCCCCGCTTCGGGGCCGGTCAGCAGCCGGTCCTCGCCGATGATCTTGTTGATGAGCGTCGATTTGCCCGCATTGGGCCGCCCGATCACCGCGAGTTGCAGCGGGCGCGCCTCGGTCGGCAGCCAGTCGGGCGCTGCGTCCTCGTCATATTCGGCGTCCTCGGCCAGATCGACATCGACCACCGGCTCTTGCAGGATATTCTCGGCCGCAAAACCATCGGCGAGCGGCTTCAGCGCCTGATAAAGATCCTCCATCCCCTCGCCATGCTCGGCCGAGATGCGCAGCGGCTCGCCCAGCCCGAGGCTGTAGGCCTCGAGCGCGCCGGACTCGCCCGCTCGGCCCTCGGCCTTGTTCGCGGCCAGAATGACGTGCTTGGCGCGGCGGCGCAGGATATCGGCGAAATATTCGTCCGCTGCCGTGATCCCGGCGCGCGCATCGATCACGAACAGCGCGACATCGGCCTCGTCCACCGCGCGCTCGGTCAGGCGGCGCATCCGGCCTTGCAGGCTGTCATCCTCGGCCATCTCGAGCCCGGCGGAATCGACCACGATAAAGCGCAGATCGCCGAGGCGCCCCTGCCCCTCGCGCAGATCGCGGGTCACGCCCGGCTGGTCATCGACAAGCGCCAGCTTCTTGCCGACGAGCCGGTTGAACAGGGTGGATTTGCCGACATTCGGGCGGCCGACGATCGCAAGGGTAAAGGCCATCAGCGATACGCCAGAAGCTGACCATTGCGGTTCACGACATAAAGCGTGCCGCCCGCCGCGACCGGGGCCGAGGCCGCGCCGCCGGGAATCTCCGCGCTGCCGACAAGCTGGCCCGAGCTGGGGTCGAACATCCGAAGCGCGCCGTCGCTGGACGACACGATCAGCCGCCCGCCCGCCAGAAGCGGGCCGTAATGGGCATGGATCGCATCCTGCCGCCGCACATTCTCGGTGGTGAACATCGGCAAAGGCTGCTGCCAGACAACGCCGCCCGTCGCGGCATCAAGCCGGGTGAGCTGGTTTTCATCGCTGACAGCGAACACCGCGCCGCCGACCGGCACCACGGCGTTCATCGCGCCCTCGCGCGCGGACCACATCTGGAACCCGCCCATGCGGTCGAACGCGTTGATCCGGCCCGACGAGGTGCCGGCAAAGACGGTGTTGCCGGCGATCACCGGCTCTCCGGTCATGTCGCGGATGAAGCCGATGGCGCGGCCGACGCGGGTGCCGGCGACCTGAGCGGACCATAGCAGCGTCCCGCTGGCCCGGTCCGCGGCGAGGATCTGGCCAGATGCGAAGGGGAACACGACCAGATCGCCCTCGACCGCCGGGGCCGAGGCGCCCATATGGCCGGTCGGCTGGGGCGTGCCGTTCACCTGCCACTGCAGCTTGCCATCGGACGCGCGAACGGCCCAGCCGATGGCGTTCCGGCCGGTCACATAAACGATCCCATCGTGATAGGTCGGCGCGCCGCCGATCGGCGCGTTCACGCGCTGCCGCCACTGAACGCGCCCGGTTGCGGCGTCGATCGCAACCAACTCGCCAAAGCCGGTGGTCGCGAAAACCTGGCCCGGCCCGTAGGCCAGCCCGCCGCCCGAGACACTGGCGCTCGTCTCGCCGGCCGGGGTGACATCGGTGCGCCAAGCGGTCCCGCCATTCGTGCCTGTCGCCGTGACGGCGGCGCGGCTGTCGAGCGTGTAGATGCGCCCGCCGCCGACCACCGGATCGGCCGCGATGCGGTGTTGGCGCCCGTCGCCCACGCCGATATCGGCCGCCCAGATCAGCCGGTTCGCCTGCCCGAGCGCGACATGGCCCGGATTATGCGAGGCCGTGCCGCCGCGATGGGTCCATTCCGCATTCGCGCGCGCCGCCGGCAGCGCAATTCCGGTCGCTGCGGCGACCATCGGCTGTTCGACCTGCGGGCCATCGGGCGAGGTCACCGCGCGCGCATCAAGCCGCGTGCCGGGCAGGATCACCTCGGGCTCGCGGCAGGCGGACAGCAGCAGGGGCGCGGCCAGAAGCAGCGGCGCGGCAAGGCGCAGCGCGGCCTGCAATCGGCAATGCGGTGTCGCGGTGGTCATCGGCTTCTCCTTCAAGCGTTGCGTCCAGGGTCGCTGCGGCGTCAGCCTTGCTTAGTTCATCTGCGGGGCTTGCGGCAGGCCCGCCATCCCGCTGATCGCTTCATCCATCGGCGCGCCAAGGGCGATCATCATCTCCGAGAGGCGCCGGCGCATGGCGCTGCTGACCTCGGGCTCGGCCTGAATTTCGCGGATCAGGATCAACGCATCGTCGCGCCGCCCGGCGTCGATCAGGGCCACCGCATTCTGCTCAAGCGCCATCAGCCGGAACGGCGCGCCCGGCGCGCTCAGCCCCGAGAGGACCGCGTCGCGTGCATCGCCCGCCATCTCGCCCCCCGCCGAGATCACCGATTTGAGCGCGATCAGATCGCGCAAAAGCGGATCGCCGCCGGCCCGCGCCGCCGCCTGTTCCAGCAGCGCGGCCGGATCGCCCGCCCCGGTCTCTTCGGCAACGCCGGCCGCAAGCAGCCCGCCAATCGCGGCCCGCTGATCCGATCCGCGCGGATCAACCGCCGCCAGAGCAGGCGCCGGCTCGGCGCTTTCAAACGCCGCGAGCACGGAATCGCCCCAAGCTTGCGCCTGCGTGTTCGCGCGCGAGGCCGAAAATTCGCGCCACGCCGTCCCGCCCACGATCGCAAGCACGGCCAAAACGCCGATCCAGCCATAGCGCCACAGGAATTTGCTGATCCTTTCGCGGCGGATCTCTTCGGTGACTTCGGCGATAAAGCGATCTGAATCGTGGCTCATGTAACCCCGCGGATTTTCCTTGCCCTCTTATAGAGCATCGGCGCGATGGGACAAGCAGCGCCCCATCACCCTGCCGTCAGCGGCGCGCAACGAAAAACCCGCCGCAAGGGCGGCGGGTTTTCGGGCTCGTGCCGGCGCCGATCACATCCGGCTGGCGACGTTTTCCCAGTTGACCAGATTGTCGAGGAAGTTCTTGAGATAATCCGGGCGCTTGTTGCGGAAGTCGATATAGTAGGAATGCTCCCACACATCGCAGCCCAGCAGTGCGGTCTTGCCGTGGCACAGCGGGTTGACGCCGTTCTCGGTCTTGAGAACTTCCATCTTGTCGTCATCACCCTTGACCAGCCAGACCCAGCCCGAGCCGAACTGGCCGACCCCGTCCTCGGTGAATTTCTTCTTGAAATCATCGACCGAGCCGAAGCAGTCCTTGATGCAGCTTTCCAGCTCGGAGGGCATGGCGCCGGGGTTCGGCGTCATCATTTCCCAGAACTGGTTGTGGTTCCAGTGCTGGCTGGCGTTGTTGAAGATCCCGCTTTGCGCGACCTCGCCGGGCTTGTAGGTGCCCTTGACGATGTCCTCGAGCGACTTGCCTTCCCATTCGGTGCCTTTGACCAGCTCGTTCAGCTTGTCCACATAGGCTTTGTGGTGCTTGTCGTGGTGATATTCCATCGTCTCCTTCGACATGCCGCCATCTTCAAGGGCGTCATGGGCATAAGGAAGGTCGGGGAGTGTGAAAGCCATTTTGGTTTCTCCTTGCTGAACAAATACTTCGGTCCATATCTGCCCGCATTTCGCGGCGCGGCGCAAGGGCGCGAAGCGTGTGGATTCCGGGGACCAACCCGAAGCCTCCCCCTGCGGTTCCGTGTGCAAATGTGAAGCAGAGCCGCGCTGCGACAGATGGCCTCGCGGGGTTCCGGCTGGCGGCGAAACAGTTTAGATGAAGGCGCAGATTATGGCGAAAGGGGCGCTTTGGTGCTGTTCTGGATCACTCTGGCCGCGATGACCGCGATCGTCGCGATTGCGATCACCGCGCCGTTCTGGCGCACGCGCGAGACCGAGATCGAGCCGGTCGCCGCCTATGATCTGCGCGTCTATCGCGACCAGCTCGCCGAGGTTGACCGCGACGTGGCGCGCGGGATCATCACCGAAGCCGATGCCGAGCGCGCGCGGGTGGAGCTTGGCCGCAAGGTGCTGGACGCCGACCGCCGCCTTGCCCGCGAGGCCGCGCCCGCCGCGCCCCGGCTTGGCCGGCACGGGCTGGCAGCGCTGTCGCTGCTGGCGGTCTCGCTCGGCGCGGCGGGGTGGATCTACCTTGCCGAGGGCCGGCCCGATCTGAACGACAAGCCGCTTGGCGCGCGCTATGCCGCAGCGCAGGCGCAATACGATGCCCGCCCCTCGCAGGCCGAGGCCGAGGCGCGCGCTGCGGCGATGCCGCGCGGGCCGGCGCCCGAAGCCGACCCCGATTATCTGCGCCTGATCGAGCAGCTTCGCAGCGCGGTCGAGGCGAACCCGGACGATCCCGAAGGGCTGCGGCTGCTGGCGTTTCACGAGGCGCGGCTGGGCAACGTGGTTGATGCGCGCGCGGCGCAGGCGCATCTGGTCGCGACCGGCGGCGATGCGGTGAGCGGCGCCGATCACGCCATGCTCGCCGTTCTGATGCTGGACGCCGCGGGCGGTGTTCTGACCCAGGAGGCCGAGCGCGAGGTGGCGCTTGCCCTCCGGCGCGAGCCGCAGAACCCGCAGGCGCGCTATATGGCCGGCCTCCTTCACGCGCAGAACGGGCGGCCCGACCGCGCATTCCCGATCTGGGCGCAGCTTCTGGCCGAAGGTCCGGCCGAGGCGCCCTGGAACCGCGATATCCGCGCGGTGATCGAGGATGTGGCCTGGCTCGCCGGGCGGCCCGACTACACGCCCCCCGCCGAGGCGGGCGCGGCAGCCGGCGCGCCCGGCCCCGACGCCGCGATGATCGCCGCCGCCGAGCAGATGTCGCCCGAAGAGCGTCAGGCGATGATCGGCGGCATGGTCGCGCAGCTCGAGCAGCGTCTGGCGAGCCAGGGCGGCACGGCGGATGAATGGGCGCGCCTGATCTCGTCCCATGCGATGCTGGGCAACACTGACCACGCCAACGCCATCCTCAGCGAAGCGCGCGAGCGTTTCGCCGCGAGCCCGGAATCGCTCGCGGCTCTGAACGCGGCGGCTGCTTCGGCGGGGCTGGACGCCGCGCCTGCGCAATGAGGTCGGGCGATAGCGCAATGCTGCCATAGCGTTTCGCGGCTCCCGCAAGCGCCTCATCTCGCGGATAGTCCGCGTCCAGACGCTCCACCGCCTCGGGCTGCGCCGTGATATCGGCAGACCCTTGCCCGCGACGCGCAGCCGATTGATACTGAGCCTGACCGCCGTAAACGAGAGGGATGGCAGATGAGCTATAAACCCGAGGGTTACACCGATCTGGCGCCCTATCTGCTGGTCAGGGACGCCGAGGCGACGCTGGCCTTTTGTGAAACCGTGTTCGATGCGGCGCGGCTGCGGGTGTTTCCGGGGCAGGATGGCGGTATCATGCACGCCGAATGCCGCATCGGCGATACGGTGCTGATGATGGGCGAGGCCGATGCACCGCCCGCGACGCTCCACCTCTATCTGCCCGATCCCGACGCGGCAATGACCCGCGCGACCGAAGCCGGGGCAGAGATCATCCAGCCCATGACCGAGAAGGGCGATGGCGACCGGCGCGGCGGGGTGCGCGCGCCGGACGGCACCGCATGGTATCTGTCACGGCAGATCGCGCCGGGCTCCGCCGGTTGATCGGTGCGCGAGGGAACCGGCTTTGACGATTTCGCAGAGCGCCGCTTGCCGACCCCTCACCGCCCCGCCGACCCACTGTTATGAGTTCCGCCATGACGCTTGACGATATGACAGACCGCAGACCCGCTAGAGCGGATGCGTCGATGGGAAGCGCCGCCCGCGCCCCAGCCTTGGTTCCCCATCATGGTCTTTGACGACATCGCAGCCTTCAGTGCAGCACTGCCGCGTGCGGGGGCGGTCGCGGGGCTCGATCTCGGCACCAAGACGATCGGGGTGGCGGTGAGCGACGGGCTGCGGCAGGTCGCATCGCCGATTTCGGTCATCCGCCGCTCGAAATTCACCGAGGACGCGAACGCGCTGC
>JAUNRZ010000108.1:0-3382 GCA_030539455.1 Paracoccus sp. (in: a-proteobacteria)
GACGGGGCGCGAAGCTGGGTTCTGCTGCGCGATCTGGAGCGGCCCGACCACTGGTCCGAAAGCTACCACATCGCCACTTGGGACGATTATGTGCGCCACAATCTGCGCCGGACGACATCGGACGCGGCGGTGACGCAATCGCTGCGCGCGCTGAATATCGGCGACGGCCCGCCGGTCGTGCACCGCATGATCGAGCGCCACGACGCCCGCTCGCACAGCGATTTCCCGCTGCGCGGCAAGATCGAGGTGCCTTGATGGTCGCGCGGGATCGTGCAGCGGCGGAGAGGGGCGTCTGTTGCGGCGGCTTGGAGCGTTGTGTGGGCGAGCAGGCCGCGCCTTACGGCGAAGCTGCCATCTCGACGCGGACCCAACAAGCGGGCGACGCGCATGCGCTTTCCGCTCGGACGACTCCCAATGCTGCGCATCGGCAGGTCCGCACGTCCATGCAACACGAGTCTTTGCGAGTGGTAACGCGGTCTCGGCGCGAACAGACAACGCCGCACAGAAGGCGCGCTGCTGCGTTTGCCACCCGAAACGCAAATGGCTTCCCGGCACGCGCGCTCGGGAACGCCAGTGCTGCGCGCCCGCTTGTCTGCGCGCCGATGTCGCCCAAGCCTTTGCGCAAGCCGGTCCGCGTGTCCATGCCGCTCGACCTTCGGCGAGCACCGGCTTGCGCTCCCGCGCTGCCCGATCCTCGGCGCCCGACCCCGCACTCGGGCGCGGCTGAAAGCGCGCGCACCCGCCCCGCCGCCTACACGCCCGCACCCAACCCAAGGCGCCGGCGATGAGCCGGTATGTCCTCCGCCGCCTCGTCTCGCTCGTGCTCAGCCTGCTGGTCGCGTCGCTGGTCATCTTCTCCATCGTCGCATGGGTGCCGGGCGATCCGGCGCGGTTCATGCTCGGCACCGGAGCGCAGCCCGACACCGTCGCCGCCCTGCGCGAGCAGCTTGGGCTGAACACCCCCTTCCTGCCGCGCTATCTGAACTGGCTGGGCGGGCTTTTGCAGGGCGATCTGGGCCACAGCTTCACCTATCGCAGCCCGGTCGGCGCGATGCTGGCGGAACGTGCGAAGGTCTCGCTTCCGCTCGCCATGCTGGCGCTTTCGCTGGCTGTGGTGCTGGCCTTTCCGGTCGGGCTTTATGCTGCCTCGAGGCGCGGGCGCGGCGGGGACGCTTTGGTGATGGGAGCCACGCAAATCGGCATCGCGCTGCCGAATTTCTGGTTCGCGATGCTGCTTGTGCTGGTCTTTGCGATCAATCTGCGCTGGCTGCCATCGGGCGGGTTTCCCGGCTGGTCGGACCCCGCCGCCGCCCTGCGCGCCCTGATCCTGCCGGCGATCGCGCTTGCGCTGCCGCAAGCGGCCATTCTCGCGCGCGTTCTGCGCTCGGCCCTGATCGAGACGATGGGCGAGGATTATATCCGCACCGCCCGCGCCAAGGGGCTGAGCCGAGCGCAAACGCTGCGCCGCCACGCGCTGCGCAACGCTCTGATCCCGGTGCTGACGATCCTCGGGATGCAGTTCTCGTTCCTGATCGCGGGGGCGATCATCATCGAGAACGTGTTCTACCTGCCCGGCATCGGCCGGCTGATCTTTCAGGCGATCACGCAGCGCGATCTGATCGTGGTGCAATCGGCGGTGCTGGTGCTGGTCGCGGCGGTGATCGTCATCACGTTTCTGGTCGATCTGGCCTATGCCGCCGTCGATCCGAGGCTGCGCGAGCGATGAGATGGGGTCTCATCCTCGGCGCGGCGCTTGCCGGGCTCGCGGCGATAGCGGCTGCGGTCTCGCTGTTCTGGACGCCCTATGACGTGGCCGAGCTGTCCATCGCGGGGCGGCTTCAGACGCCCTCGGCGGCGCATTGGCTCGGCACGGATCATCTCGGCCGCGATATGCTGTCGATGGTCATGGCCGGCGCGCAGATCTCGATCTCGGTGGCGCTTGTCGCGGTCGGCATCGGGATGGCCTTAGGGATACCGCTCGGGCTGATCGCCGCCGCCAGTCGCGGCGGGCTGGTCGACGAGATCGTGATGCGCGGCAATGATCTGATCTTCGCCTTCCCCGCGCTTGTGATCGCGATCCTTATCACGGCGGTGTTCGGGCCGGGCGCGCTCAACGCGATCATCGCCATCGGGATCTTCAACATCCCCGTCTTTGCGCGTGTCACGCGCGGCGCGGCGCTGCCGATCTGGACGCTGGATTATATCCGCGCGGCCCGCGTCGCCGGCAAGGGAGCGGCGCGGATCTCGCTAGAGCATGTGCTGCCGAACATCCTCAACCTGCTGATCGTGCAGGCGACGATCCAGTTCAGCCTTGGGATTCTCGCCGAGGCGGGGCTGTCCTATGTCGGGCTGGGCGCGCAGCCGCCGACGGTCAGCTGGGGCCGGATGCTGGCCGAGGCGCAGACGATGATGACGCTCGCGCCTCATGTCGCGATCGTGCCGGGGGTGGCGATCGTGCTGACGGTGCTGGGGCTGAACCTTCTGGGCGACGGGCTGCGCGATGCGCTCGACCCGCGGCTACGGGTGCTTCGATGATCGAGACGCGCGGGCTTGGCGTGACGCTGGGCGGCCGGCGGCTGCTCGAGGGGGTGGAGCTGACGCTTGCGCCGGGCCGGATCATCGGGCTCGTCGGCGAGTCGGGATCCGGCAAGTCGCTGACCGCGCTTGCGATCATCGGGCTTTTGCCCGCGCAGGCGCGTGTCAGCGGGCAGGTGCTGCTGGACGGCGCGGACCTGACCGCCCTGCCCGAGCGCGAGATGCAGGCCATTCGCGGCCGCCGCATCGCGATGATCTTTCAAGAGCCGATGACGGCGCTGAACCCGCTGATGAGCATCGGCGATCAGGTGGCCGAGGTGCTGCGCATCCACCACGACATGCCGCGCGATGCGGCGCTTGATCTGGCGCGTGACCGGCTGGACCGGGTCGGGCTGACCGCGCCGCGTTTCGGGCTGGGGCTTTTCCCGCACGAGCTGTCGGGCGGTCAGCGCCAGCGTGTCGCTATCGCGATGGCCATTGCCGAACGCCCCGACCTGCTGATCGCCGACGAGCCGACCACGGCGCTTGATGTGACGACGCAGGCGCAGATCCTCGATCTGCTGCGCGATCTGGTCCGCGTTGAGGGCATGGCGCTCCTGCTGATCACCCATGATCTCGCCGTGGTGGCGGGCATGGCCGATGAGGTCGCGGTGATGAAGGACGGAAGCATCGTCGAGGCGGGTCCGACCGAGGCCGTCTTTCGCGGCCGCACCCATCCCTACACGCAGGCGCTGTTTGCCGCCTCGCTCCACCGCCCGGCGGCGCCAGAGGCTGCGCCCTTCGCCCCGCACCCCCCGCTTCTCGAGGTGCGCGGGGCGCGGCGCGAATATCGCACCGGAACGCGCGG
>JAUNRZ010000108.1:3482-7645 GCA_030539455.1 Paracoccus sp. (in: a-proteobacteria)
TATATTCACGAATTCTCGGGCGGGCAGCGGCAGCGGCTTGCGATCGCGCGCGCCTTGATGATCCGCCCCCGCCTGATCGTTCTGGACGAGGCCGTCTCGGCGCTTGATGTGCGGGTGCGCGCGCGGGTGCTCGATCTGCTCGCGGCGCTGCGGGACGCTTATGGGCTGGCCTATCTGTTTATCAGCCACGATCTGGGCGTCGTGCGCGGGATCACCGACAACGTGCTGGTGATGGAACGCGGGCGCATCGTCGAAGCCGGCCCCACCTCCGAGGTTCTGGACGCGCCCGAGCACCCGGCGACGCAAAGGCTCGTCGCTGCGAGCCCCCGCATTCCCATGGCGTGGTCGAAGCCGTAGCGGCTATCAAGCGCCGCCGCGCCGGCAGCGCAGAAAACCCAGCTTGCGCCCTTCCCTTCGCGCCCCGGCTTCTCTAGCCAAGGCGCATGGGTCTTCCGCAACTCTCTCCTGATCAGGCCGACGCCTGGGACAGCATCGCCGCGCTGCTGGCCGAGAATGGCGTCGATCTGGTCGCCGAAGAGCTGCTGCCCCCCAGCCCCGGCAAGGCGCGCGTGATGGCGGTGCTCGGCAAGGCCGGCTCGGGCAAGACGATGCTTCTGGCCGGTCTGACCAAGGCGCTGAGCGCGGCAGGGGTCGAGATCGTCTCGGGCGATTACGAGGGCAAAAAGCGCAAGGATCGCCGCAGCGTCGCCATTCTGGCGCCGACCAACAAGGCGGCGTTCGTGCTCCGCACGCGCGGGGTGCCGGCGACAACGATTCACCGCATTCTCTACACGCCCGTCTATGATCCCGAATATGAGAAGATCGCCGACTGGCTGACCGGCAACCGCGCCGAGCGCCCGGTGATCGAGGGGCTGAGCGATGCCGCGCTTGATCGCGCGCAGGCGTTTTACGCGCTTCACGCCTCGATCCCCGGCGCGCTTGCGGCAGCCGGGCTGCGCGGGTCGGATTTCATTCAGGGCTGGAAACGGCGCGAGGACGGGCTTGATATAGGGCTGATCGACGAATCCTCGATGCTGGACGAGCGGCAATTCCAGGATCTGCGCGAGATTTTCCCGGTGCTCGTGCTGTTCGGCGACCCCGCCCAGCTTGCGCCGGTCGGGCAATCCGGCGAGATGGTGTTCGACCGGCTCGCCGCCTCGCAGAAAATGGTGCTGAGCCGGATTCACCGGCAGGCGGGGGACAGCCCGATCCTCGACCTTGCCCATGCGCTTGGCGACGAGGCGCTGGATTTCGCCGCGTTCGAGCGGATGGTGCGCGACGCGGCCGCCGCCGACCCGCGCGTTGTCTGGGCCCAGCGCGTCGAAAGCGATCTGATGGCGCGGAGCCCCGTTCTGGTCTGGCGCAACGCGACGCGCATCCGCCTGATCTCTGCCTTCCGCGCCGCCCATGGCGCGCCCGAGGACGCGCTTTTGCCCGGCGAGCCGCTGATCTGCGACGGGCTCGAGCTGCCGCTCAAACACCGCAGCAAGCGCATTGATCTCGAGGCGCGCGGACTCATCAAAGGCGCGCAGGTGGTCTATCTGGGGCCGGGCAAGAAGCCCGGCTTCTCGCGGCTTCACGTGATCGGCGCGGAAGAGCCGCGCTTTTCCGCCGCCTCGATCGTCAAGATCGAGCTGCCGGGCGAGGAAGAGCCGTTCATCCCCTACGCGGCCCGGATGGGCGCCGCGTTCCTGCACGGCGCGGCGGTCACGATCCACAAGGCGCAGGGCAGCCAATGGCCCGATGTGCAGGTCTTCGCGCCCGACATCTCGGCGGCGGCATGGTCGGGGCGGACCGAGGCCGGGATCGCGCTCTGGAAACGGCTCGCCTATGTTGCGATCACCCGCGCGCAAGAGCGGCTCTTCTGGGTCGTCCGCCCCCGCCTCGCCCGCCCCTCGGCGCCGCTTGATACCGATGATCTGGCGGTCCCGGCAGCGGCTGCGCTGAAGCTTGAGGCCGAGGAATAAGGGACTTCACGATTCCGGCATAAAAAACTGGACTGATCGGTTTGGTTCAGCCTTGTTAAGAATCGTTAAGCAACCCTCGAGAGGTCCAAATGAGCCGCCCTGTCTCCCTCATCGCCGTCAGCCTGCTCCTCGTCGCGTTCGCCGCAACTGAAAGCCTCGCTCATGGCGGTGGATGCCGCAAATCCTCGCCGGCCGGGCAATGCTGCCATGCCGATAACAGCAATGGCGGGCGCGTGCACTGTCACTGAGCGATCACGCCCGCCGCACCGGCAGGCGCGATGCGTCGATGCGGGCGACCGACTGGGCAAGCGCCTCGATCAGCACCGCCTTCGGCAGCCCGGTCTCGTTCGAGAGACGCATCAAACCGAAATGGACGCGGGCGATTTCCTGATAATAGCGCGCGAAGGTGTAGTTGATCGTCGCCCCCGCAAAGGCGCCGAGCACCGGGGCGGCCTGCGCGGCCAATTTCTGGCTCAGAACCGCCGAAAGCTTGGGGGCGATCTTGCCGATCAGGCCCTGAATGCTCTGGCCGGTTATGCTCATCTTCGCGGCCAGCAGGCCCATATCGGTGCCGTCATCCTCGGCGAACGGGCCGGCGGTCGCGAACACGCGCAGCGCCTCGATCCGCACCTCGTCCGAGCGCGGGTCGAGCCCGTGCTCTTCGGCGATGTCGAGAATGGCGCGAAACAGAAGCGTCACGGCGACCGGCAGCTCGAGCATCGCGCCGGGCAAACCGCCCAGCCCGCCAAGCGCGCCCGAGGCGGTCGAGCTGATCCGGTTGAACAGATCGCCCCGGTCGCGCACCACGCGGCGCGAGGCGGTGGCGGCACGAAACGCGCGTTCCAATGCGCGGCTGACAATGCGGTCCATCCGGCCGCGCACGGGCTTCGGCAGCCGACGGAGCAGGCTTTCCGCGCTGCCGCCAACGGCGATCAACGCCTCCATCATCAACCCGCCCGCATCCACATATCGCCGCGCGAGGCGGTCGATCTGGTGGTAGATGCCGGGGTCATTGATCGGAGGAAGAATCACTTCCGTCGGCTTGCTCATCCGTTTGGCTCCTTGGCAGCGGCGCGTCCTCGCAAGGCATGGCAGCTTGCGCGGGCAATTCAGGCGGCGCGGGATCGCGCGTCACATCGCCCGCGACATCAACCCATGCGCCGGGGCGAAGTTCCAGCCCCAGCACCCGCTCGGGGTTGGTGGGCGGCGGCATGACGACCCCGTCCAGCCGCGAAAACCCGAAGCGCTTGTAATAGGGTAAATCGCCGACCAGCATCACCCGCTCGAACCCCAGATTGCGGGCACGGGCTAGGCTTTCGGCAATCAGCCACCCGCCCAAACCCTCACCCTGAGCGGTCGGGTGAACCGCGATCGGGCCAAGCAACAAAGCCTGAAACGCGCCGACCCGCACCGGCCAGTAACGGATCGCGGCCTGAACCGCGCCGCCATCGCGCAGCAAAAGGCACAGCGGCGCGACCGGCGCCACGCCCTCGCGCAGCCGGTATGACGACAAAGCAGTGCGGCCCGGCGCGAAGCAAAGATCAAGCAGAGCCTCGATCTCGGGCGTATCCGCCGGCTGTTCCTCGCAAATCAGCATCGCGCCGCTGCCCCTCAAACCTGAACCGCAGGGCTAACACAGGCCCGAACGCCGCGCAAAGACCGCGCGCGCATGGCTTCTTTTGTCCATAAATATCCAGAAAGCCACAAGCGCCGCGCGGCAAACACTGGCAGGCGGCGCGCGGCCGTTGCAAGATGCGCCAAAAGCGCCGAGGTTTCATGTTCTATCGCCCCGAAAACGGCCATGGGTTGCCGCATAACCCGTTCAACGCCATCGTCGCCCCGCGCCCGATCGGCTGGATCTCGACGCGCGGCGATCTGGGCGACAATCTCGCGCCTTACAGCTTCTTCAACGCGATCGCCTACAGCCCGCCGCAGGTGATGTTCAGCTCGGTCTCGGCCAAGCCCGACCGCAAGGGAACCAAGGACAGCGTCGCACAGATCGCGCAGCACCCGTTCTTTTGCGTGAACATCCCGTCGGCGGCGCAGATCGGGGCGATGAACTGCTCGAGCGGGCCGCTGCCCGCCGGCGTATCGGAGTTCGATGCCTGCGGTATCGAGTCCGCCCCGTGCGAGACGATCCCCTGCCTGCGGGTCAAGGACGCGCCGGCTTCGCTCGAATGCCGCGCGGCGCAGATC
>JAUNRZ010000011.1:0-21929 GCA_030539455.1 Paracoccus sp. (in: a-proteobacteria)
CGATCAGCATCTTCTCGAAGCTCTCGACATATTCCTTCAGCGGCTTGCCCTCGGTTGTGGTCGCCTGATGCTGATCCACATCGCCCTCGGTCATCAGAAGCGAAGTGATCGAGCCTGAGCCGCGCCGGTTTTGCAGCACGGCGCGTTCGGCCACGTTGATCAGCTGGCGCACATTGCCGGGCCAGGGCGCTTGCAGAAGCTGCGCGGCCTCTTGCGCGGTGACCTGGGGCGGATCGCAGCCATATTCGTCGGAAAACTGCTCGGTCATGCGGGTGAACAGCGCCAGAATATCCTCGCCCCGCGCGCGCAGCGGCGGGACCGTGATTTGCAGCGCCGAGAGCCGGAAGAACAGATCGGGCCGCAGGCTGTCCTCGGCCCGGCGCCCGTCGCCGCGCGCGTTCGAGATCGCGATGATCCGCGTCTCGGCGGGGCTGCCCTGATCCGAGATGAAGCCCAGAAGCCGCGCCTGAAGCGAATCGGCAAGCGCCTCGATATCCTCGAGGCAGAGCGTTCCGCCCCGCGCCTCTTCGACCGCAGGCAGCCCGTCCTCGAGCGGCCCGAAGAGCCGCGCGGCCAAAGCCTCCTCGCTGAACGCCGCGCAAGAGAGCGGCACGAATTTGCGGCTCGCACGCGGGCCGACCGCATGAAGCGCGTGGGCCACGAGCGTCTTGCCGGTCCCGGTCTCGCCGTCGATCAGCACATGGCCGTCCGCCTGCCCCAGATCGAGAATATCCTCGCGCAGCCGCTCCATCGGCGCGCTGGATCCGACCAGCTTGGACATGACCTGCTGACCCTCGGACAGATCGCGGCGCAGGGCGCGGTTGTCCAGCGTCATGCGGCGCGTCTGCACCGCCTTCTTGGCAAGCGCGGCCATCCGGTCGGGCTTGAACGGCTTTTCCATGAAATCCATAGCGCCGAGCCGCATCGCCTCGACCGCCATCGGCACATCGCCGTGGCCCGTGATCATCACCACCGGCAGGCCCGAATCGAGGTTCATCAGCCGCTTGAGAAAGGCGATCCCGTCCATGCCCGGCATCTTGATGTCCGAGATGACAACGCCGGGCCAGTCGGCCCCGATCACCTTCAGCGCGTCCTCGGCCGAGGCGAATGTCACCGTATCGAACCCCGACAGGACCAGCCACTGGCTGATCGATTCGCGCATATCCGGCTCGTCATCGACGATTGCGATTTTCAGGCTTTGCGCCATGTTGTTCCTTTCTGCGTCATTCCGCCGCCAGCGGGGCTTCGCCGCGTTCGCCCTCATCGAGCAGCGGGAGTTCGAGCTCAAAGACAGCGCCGCCGCCCTCGACATTCTGCGCGGTGAGCCGGCCGCCGAAATCGGCGACGATCCCCGACGAGATGGCAAGGCCCAGCCCGGTGCCCTCGCCCGGTTTCTTGGTGGTAAAGAACGGCTCGAACAGCTTGTCCAGATCGGACACGCCCGGCCCGTTATCGCGCACGGACAAAACCGCGTGAGAGCCGACCATGATCGCGATGTCCATCCGCGCATCCCTGACCCCGCGCGTTGCGTCCATCGCGTTGCGCAAAAGGTTGATCAGCACCTGTTCCAGCCGGATGCGGTCGCAATGGACCATGACCGGGCTGCGCGGCACCTGCCGGACGATGCGCAGCGGGCGGGCGCGCAGCGACGGCTCCATCATGGTCAGCGCGTTCGACAGCGCCATGCGCAGATCGACCGGCTCGAACGCCTCGCCGCCCTTGCGCGCGTAGGATTTGAGCTGGCGGGTGATGCGGCCCATCCGCTCGATCAGATCGTCGATCCGCTGAAAGCTCGACAGCGCCTCGTCGGGCCTGCCGCGATCAAGCAAAAGCCGCGCGCCCGCGAGATAGGTTTTCATCGCCGCAAGGGGCTGGTTCAGCTCGTGGCTGACCCCCGCCGACATCTCGCCAAGCGCGGCGAGCTTCGAGCTTTGCTGCACCGTCTGCTCGGCCACGCGCAATTCATGCTGGACCCGCTCGCGCTCGGCGATCTCGCGCGTCAGGCGCAGGTTCAGCGCGCGCAGATCCTCGGATTCGCGCCGATACGCCACCGATTTCACCTGAGCGCGCCGCGACAGGATATAGAACCCCGCCGCCAGCATGATCGCGAACACCGTGACCTCAAGCGCAATTACGGCATTCACCCGCTCGCGCACGGAATCGTAGGTGGTGAAGTTGATCATCCGCCAGCCGCGAAACGGGATGCGGGTTTCGGTCTGCATGACCGCATTGCCGCGCAGATAGGCGTCGGCCTGATGGGGGCTCCAATCGGCCGAGACCTGAAACGCGCGCGCGATGGCCGAGGGCGCGGGGCGCAGCTCCAACGCCTCGGGCAGCGTCACGCCGCGCCACCGCGCCTCGGTCGCAAGGATGATCCGCCCGGTCGAATCGGTGACGGCGACCGCGTCGGTGATCCCCGCCCAGCTCCGCTCGAGCCGCGAGAGATCGGTGCTGACGACGACAACGCCCAGCGTCCGCCCTTCCGCCGCGACCGCGCGCGCATGGGTAAAGCGAAAGCCCCCGAACAGCGAATCCGAGACCGAGAACACTGTATCACGCGCGCGGATCGCATCGACGAAATAGGGCTGGGTCGCGAAATTCGTGCCGATCAGATGGCGGTCGGTCGCGCCCACGACCCGCCCCGAGGCGTCCAGCAGGGTGATCCCCGCCGCGCCCACCTCGCGCTGCGCGCTAATCAGCCGCGCCGAGGTCATCGCGTAATCCCCTGTCTGGAGCGAGCCGATCAGCATCGGATCGCGCACCAGCATCATCGGCACGACCGAGTTGCGCTGCAATTCCGAGATAAGCTGCCCCGAATAAAGCGCCGAGCGAAGCTCGGCCCGCACCCGCGTCGTCTCGGAAAAACGCTCTGTCAGCCAGACATGGGTAAACCAGATCACCAGCCCTGACAGCAG
Source organism: Paracoccus sp. (in: a-proteobacteria) (assembly GCA_030539455.1). Classification (GTDB taxonomy): domain Bacteria; phylum Pseudomonadota; class Alphaproteobacteria; order Rhodobacterales; family Rhodobacteraceae; genus Paracoccus. Next base: position 2,916 of record JAUNRZ010000011.1, read on the forward strand.
CAGGAACGCAAGCAGCCCCAGCCGCATCCCAAGCGGGTTGCGGTGCGGCGCCGCGCCTTGCGCGCCAGCGGACTGATCGTCGGCGAGATCGCTCATCTGAACCGGATAAACTCCAAAAGCCTACCCAAGATAAGCCTGCATCCGCGCCAAGCCAAGCATATGCTGCATCAGGCCGCGATCAGCCCTTCGGCGAGCGAGCGGAACATCGCGGCGCCGTCCGCGCTGCCATGCGCGCTTTCGGCCGCGCGCTCGGGATGGGGCATCATGCCCAGAACCCGCCGGTTCGCCGACAAAACGCCCGCGATATCGGCGATCGAGCCGTTTATGCCGGGCGCGTAGGTGAACGCGATCCGGTCCTCGGCGCGCAATTCGGCCAGCGTCTCGGCCGCGACCTGATAATTCCCGTCGTGATGGGCGACCGGGATCGTGATCTCCTGCCCCTTGGCGTAGCCGCGCGTGAAGGCGCTGTCTGCGGTCTCGACGCGCAGCACCGCCGGCTTGCACAGAAAGGTCAGCCCCTGATTGCGCATGAGCGCGCCGGGCAGCAGGCCAAGCTCGGTCAGCACCTGAAAGCCGTTGCAGATCCCCAGCACATAGCCGCCGCGCTGCGCATGAGCTTTCAGGGCGGGCGCGATGGGCGAGTGGGCGGCGATCGCCCCGCAGCGCAGGTAATCGCCGAACGAGAACCCGCCCGGCACCGCAACAAGGTCGGTCCCCTCGGGGATCGCGTCATCCTTGTGCCAGATTTTCGCGACATCCGCACCCGCGCCGCGCAGCGCGACCATCAGATCGCGGTCGCAATTCGATCCGGGGAAGGTGATGATGGCGGCTTTCATGGGTCCAGCTCCTTCGCGCGCGCGGGAATGAGCCTCTCTAGCCGATCGCGGGCAGGCGGGAAAGCCCCCTCCCCGCGCGCGCCCCCGCCCGCTTTCAGACGCCCGCGACGCGCCGGGCGGGGCGGTCGAACAGCGCCATCACCAGCCCCGCGCACAGGATCAGCGCCGCGCCCGCCAGCATCATCGGGCCGGGCAGATCGCCGAAGAACAGCCAGCCGAACAGGATCGCCCAGATCAGCATCGTGTATTGCAAGGGCGCGACGACCGAAGCATCGGCGAGCTTGAGCGCGCGGCTCACCCCCATATGCGCGCCCATCGCCACAACGCCCAAGCCCGCCAGCAGCGCCAGATCGCCCGCCCCCGGCGTCGCCCAACCAAACGGCGCGGTCACAGCGCCAACGGCCAAAGCACCGATCAACTGCCAGAACACCAGCAGCCGGTCGGGCGTGCCGCGCAGGCTGCGCCCGGTCACGATCAGCCCGGCAAACAGCATCGTCCCGATGATCGCGATGATGCTCGCCCCCGGCGAGACCGCGCCCGAGGGCGCAAGCGCCAGCAGAACGCCCATAAACCCGACCGCGATGCAGGCCCAGCGGAGCCGGCTGACCCGCTCACCCAGAAGAAATGGCGAGGCGGCGGCGACATAGATCGGCGCGGCGAGCCAGAAGGTCATCACATCGGCAAGCGGCAGATAGCGCACGGCGGCGTAAAAGCAGAACACCTCGGCACTGGCCAGAAACACCCGCAGCGCTTGCAGCCGCGGGCGCTCGAGCGCGGTCAGCGCGCGCCATTCGCGCAAGCGCATGAACGGCAGCAGCACCACAAGCGCCGCCGCGCTGCGGATCAGCAGCACCTGCCCGACCGAATAGGTCGCAACCAGCCATTTGCCGATCGCATCGTTCAGCGTGAAGAGAAACATCGCCAGCAGCATCACGGCGATGCCAAGAACCCGCGTGTCACGCTCTGCCTCGACCGCCATTGCCTGCCCTGCCCTCATCTTCACATCAAGACGGGGGCCGCCATCGCCGCCCCCGCCCATCCTGTCACGCAGCCTTTATTCAGCGCGAAGCTCTTCCAGCGTCGCCAGCATCTGATCGACCACATCGGCGCCGATCTCTTCCTTGTGGCGGTCATAAACCGGGGCCACACGCTCGCGGATTTCGGCGAGGTTTTCCTCCGAGATCTCGTTGAACTCCATCCCGCCCTCTTCCTGCACATGGGCCAGAGCGGTGTCGGACAGCTCGCGGCTGACCTCGCGCTGCACGGTCTGCCCCTCCATCGCGCAATCACGCAGGATCTGCTGCTCTTCCTCGGAATAGCTGTCGAACATCGGCTTCGAATAAAGCACCATGAACGGCGTGTAGGCGTGGCGCGTCGCCGACAGGTAATCCTGCACCTCGTAGAATTGCGAGGTGTCGATCGTCACATAGGGGTTTTCCTGCGCGTCGATCGCGCCGGTTTCAAGCGCGGTGAACACCTCGCCGAACGCCATCGGCATCGCGTTCGTGCCAAGCGCCTGGAACGTGTCGAGGAAGATGTTGTTCTGCATCACGCGCACGCGCAGCCCCTCGAAATCCGAAAGCGAGGCGACCGGGCGGACCGAGTTGGTCAGGTTGCGGAACCCGTTTTCCCAGAAGGACAGGTTCACCAGCCCGTTCTCTGCCATCTTCTCCGAGATCATCTCGCCGAACGGGCCGTCAAGCACCGCGTCGGCCTCGGCCTCGTTCGCAAACAGGAACGGCAGATCGAACACGCCAAGCGCCGGCTCGATCCCGACCAGAGGCGAGGTCGAGGTGATGACCATCTCGAGCGTGCCCGAGCGCAGCGCCTGCGCCGAGGTCAGATCATCGCCAAGCGCCGAGGACCAGAACGCGTTGAGCGTCCATTTGCCGTCCGTCCGCTCGGTCATGCACTCGCGCATCTTCTCGACGCCGTTCCCGACCGGGTGCGTCTCGGCGATCCCGTTCGAGACGCTGATCGTCCGCGTCTGGATCTCGGCCACGGCCGGCAGCGCGAGGCCCGATGCAAGCGCGGTCGTCACGCAGATTTTCGCAAGGGTTTTCATGGGTTTCTCCTTCCTTGTTGAACTATCTTATAAGCTTGCCCGTCACCGCAGGAACGAGAGCGGGACAAGCACGATTTCGGGGAATGCAATCAGCAGCATCAGCACCAGAACCTGACTGGCAAGGAAGGGCAGAACGCCCCAGATCACCTTGCCCATCGGCACGCGGCTGACACCGCTGACCACGTTCAGCACCACGCCGACCGGCGGCGTCAGCAGCCCGATACAGGTCGTCATCACGAACATGACCCCGAAATAGACCGGGTCGATTCCGGCCGCGCGCACCAGCGGCATCAGCACCGGCGCGAGGATGAGGATCGTCGGCGAGAGGTCCAGCACCGTTCCGACCAGCAGCAGCAGGATCACGATGCACAGCATCAGGACGCGCGGCGAGTCGAGCAGCGGCTCGAGGAAGCCGATGATTTCGTTGGGGATATTGGCGCGCGTGATCAGCCAGGACGTGACCAGCGCCGAGGCGACGAGGAACAGCACGATCGAGGTCGTTTTGGCCGCGTTCAGCACGACATGGTAAAGATCGCGCACGCGCAGCTCGCGATAGACGAACATGCCAACGAACAGCGCGTAGGCGGCGGCGACCACGGCGGCCTCGGTCGGGGTCACGACGCCAAAGCGGATGCCGCCAAGGATAATGACCGGCATGAGCAGCGCCCACGAGGCTTTGAGCGTCGCGCTCAGCCGCTCGCGCCCGCTGGCTTTTGGCAGCGGCTTGACGTTCTCTTTCCCGGCGATCATCAGCCACGTGACGACCAGCGCCAGCGCCATCAGCAGCCCCGGCACGATCCCGCCCATGAAAAGCCCGGTGATCGAGACATTCGCCGCGACGCCAAAGACGATGAACGCGATCGAAGGCGGGATGACAGGCGCGATGATCCCGCCCGAGGCCATCAGCCCCGCCGCGCGCGGCACGTTATAGCCGGCCTCGCGCATCATCGGGATCAGGATCGCGGCCAGCGCCGCCGAATCGGCCGCAGCCGAGCCCGAAAGCGAGGCCATGATGACCGCCGCGATGATCGCAACAAGCCCCAGCCCGCCCCGGATATGCCCGACGCAGGCGGTCGCGAAATTCACGATGCGGCGCGACAGACCGCCCGCATTCATCAGCTCGCCCGCCAGCAGGAAGAACGGAATTGCCAGCAAAATGAACGTGTTGGCGCCGTTGATCATCTGCTGCGAGAGGATCTGCGCGTTGAAGATGCCCATATAGGACATCAGCACCACGCCGCAGAACATCAGCGCGAAGGCGACCGGAACACCAACCGCCAGCGTGGCAAACAGCGTCGCCAGGAAAACCCCGATAATCATCCCTGCGCGGCCTTCTCGACTTCGGTTTCATATTCGCCGGCGAAGCGGGCGATCTCGTGTTCCTCGACGCGGCCGGTGAGGATGCGGAAGAGCCGCGCAAACGCGATCATCAGAATGCCGATCGAGGTGAAATAGCCGATCCCGTAGACCCAGATCATCGACATCCCGACCACTGCCGCCTTCATCGAGGCGTTCACCGGATGCTGGAGCCAAGTGCCGTAAAGCAGCACCGCCGCGCAGATGATGATGATAACCTGGGTGATCGCCATGCAGATGATGCGCCCGCGACGCCCGAACATCCGAACCAGCGTCTCGACGCCGATATGGCCATGCTCGCGGAACGCCAGCACGGCGCCGGTGAAGGTCAGCCACACAAAGCAGTAGCGGGCCATTTCCTCCGAGAAGTTCAGGCTCTGGTTGAACCCGTAGCGCAGCACGACATTGGCGAAGACCATCACCATCATGCTGCTCATCAAAATGACAAGGATCGCCTCGATGATCCGCACGACGATGATCTCGATGCGCGCAATCATCTAAGCCCCCCGCCGATGCGGCGAAATCGGGTCATGATCTCCTCCCGTCTCGCGGCGCTCCTACCTTTCGCCGCTTTTGGTATACCATTTTTCTGCCGCAAGCGGCACGCGCCTGTCAACTCGAAATCTTAACCAATTGGCTCGGGCGGTCCGGCGCCGGCAACATGCAGCCGGGGTTCATCCGCCCGGCCGGGTCGATCAGATCTTTGATCGCGCCCAAAAGCCGCGCGCGGGCGGGGTCCAGCCGGGCGGTGAAATCGTCGCGCTTGGCGCGGCCGATCCCGTGCTCGGCACTGATCGAGCCGCCAAATTCGTCAAGAACCGCATAGACCGCCGCCTTGGCCGCCTTGATCTCGGCAAGGCGCGCCGTCCCGGTGATCTCGGGCCGAGGAATGACGTTGAGATGAACGTTGCCGTCCCCGACATGGCCATAGGACACCACCAAGGCGCCCGGCGCGGCGCCCTCGGCGGCGGCCTCGGCGCGCGCGACAAACGCCGCCATCGCCGAGATCGGCACCGACATATCGGTGCGCAGATGGACCCCGCGCCGTGCCTGGCCTTCGTTCATCCCCTCGCGGAACAGCCACAGATTGCGCGCCTGCGCCTCGGAGGCAGCGAGAACCCCGTCGATCACCAGCCCCTCGCCCATCACGCCTTCAAGAAAACGCGCCATCAGATCGTCGATATCGACCAGCCCCGAGCCGGAAATCTCGATCAGCGCATAGGCCGGGTGGCTCGCCTCCATCGGCAGCGCAAGCTCCGGCATCGCCTCGTGCGCGAGGGTGAAGGCCATCGGCGGCATGAACTCAAACGCCGAGAGCAGATCGCAGCAATCAAGCCGCGCGCGGCGGTAAAGCGCGATCACCTCGTCCAGCGAGCGCAGCGCCAGCAGCGCGGTCGCCACCTGCGCCGGGCGGGGCGAGAGCCGCACGGCAACCGCCGTGATGATCCCGAGCGTGCCTTCCGAGCCGATGAAAAGCTGCTTGAGATCGATCCCGCGATTATCCTTGCGCAGCGTCGAGAGCAGGTCCAGCACCTCACCGCCGGGCAGCACGACCTCGAGCCCCAGCACCTGCTCGCGCGTCATCCCGTAGCGCAGCACGTTGATCCCGCCCGCATTCGTTGCGACATTCCCGCCGATCTGGCAGCTTCCCTGCGCGCCGAGCGCAAGGGCGAAGAACATCCCCTCGGCGGCGAGCTTTTCCTTGAAATCGGCCAGAACGCAGCCGGCCTCGACCACCGCCGAGAAATCGCCCGGATCAATGCGGCGGATGCGGCTCATCCTCTCGAGGCTCAGCACGACATTGCCGCCCGCCTCGGCCACAGCGCCAAGCGCGAGCCCTGTATTGCCGCCCTGCGGAATCACCCCAAGCCCCAGCCGCGCGCAGGTGTTCATCGCAAGACTGACGCCCTCGGTGTCGCGCGGGCGCAGCACCGCAAGCGCCGCGCCTTGGGCATCGCCGTGCCAGTCCCGGCAATAACGCGCCGTCGCGTCGCCGGTCAGAACGATATCAGCGCCCAGCGCGTCGATCAGCGATTGCACGATCTTGTCCGTCATGTCCTTGCCTCCACCTCGTCCAGCGCCGCGACCAGCGCGGCAGCGCGGCGCGCGACCTCCTCCGCCCCGTCACCGGGGCGATAAAGCGCGCTGCCGATCCCGAAACCCGCAGCGCCCGCCGCCCGCCATGCGGCGAAATCCGGGCCGTTGACCCCGCCGACCGCATAAAGCTGCGCCGATTGCGGCAGCACCGCACGCAGCGCCTTCAGCCCGCCAAGCCCCAGCAGATCGGCCGGAAAGAGCTTGAGCGCGTCCGCCCCCGCCGCCAGTGCCTGAAAGCACTCGGTCGCGGTGAAACAGCCGGGGCAGGACATCATCCCGGCGGCGCGCGTCGCGGCGATCACCGCCGGGTCGGTATTGGGCGAGACAATCATCCCAGCGCCGAGACCCGCAAGCTGCGCAACCTCGGCCGGGTCCAGCACCGTTCCAGCGCCGATCAGCGCATCGCCGCCAAAGCGGCGGACCAGTGCGCCGATGCTATCCATCGCGCGGGGCGAGTTCAGCGGCACCTCGATCATGGTGATCCCCGCCTCGATTAGTGCCTCGGCGATTTGCGGCGCCTCGGGGGGGGTGATGCCGCGCAAAATGGCGATGATGGGGCGATGCGCTCTCATGCGGGGTCTCCGTCGAATATGTTGCGATAGGCGGCGCAAAGCCCGTCGAGAACCAGCGCCTCGCCGTCGAACAGGGGCGCTTTGATCTCGGCGAGCGCCAGCGCCGAGCGGTAGCGCGCGCCAAGATCGCCCGCGCCGATCAGGGCAATGGGCGAGCCCAGATCGAAGGCGCGGCGCGCGGCCGCGATCTCGGCGCCGATGAGCCAGCCGGAGAGGCGCGCGCGCCCTTGCGGGGCGGGGTCATGGCCCAGAAGCGCCCCGGCGCGCAGCGAGAAAAGATCGGAAAGCGGCAGATGCGGATCATCCAGCGCCGCCGCGACAGCGCCCAGAAACGTCTCGTCTGACGCATCATCAGGCGGGGCGTCAGAGGGCATGGTCAGGCGCAAAATGGTCGCGCCGGTCAGCGCGGCGAACACCTCTCCGGTCATGAAGCTGCGAAAGCCGCGCACCAGCCCTCGGTCGAGCGTCACCCATTTCGAATGCGTTCCCGGCAGGATCAGCGTGCCGGTGAAACCCGGATTGGCGGCGATGAACCCCGCGATCTGCGTCTCCTCGCCGCGCATCACATCGGGCGGGTCAGTCTGTGCCAGCCCCGGCAGGATCACCGGCGCGAAGCGGTCCCCGCCTGCATCCGGGCGCACGAAACCGCTGCCGGCGCCCTGCCCCGCATCCCAGGGCAGTGCGCCATATCCCGCCTCGGCCCAGCCGCCCGCCGCGCCGGCCATGCCGCACACCACCACCGGCAACAGCGCGCCGGGGCCGGGTGCCTGATCGCCCAGCAGCGCGGTCAGCGCGGCCGGGTAATCGCCCGGCGCAAGCCGCGCCATGCCTTGATCCGATGCACGCGCGAACAGCGCCGCATCCGCGCCCCGCCCCGCGCCCATACCCCAGATCCGCAGCCGCGACGTGCCCCAATCAGCCGCGATCCATCGCAGAGCCTCGCTCATCCCGCCGCGCTTTCTGGCGGCGTGTCGGAGCGGGCGGCGAAATAGATCTCGATATTGCGCACCAGCCCGTCCAGATGGCGGTTGATCCGCGCGCGCAGCAACGCCGCGTCGCGCGTCTGAAGCGCGCGGCGCATATATTCGTGATCCTCCAGCACCCGGTCGCCCCGCCGCCGCTCGCGCGCCGAGATGAAGCGCAGCCGCCAAAGCCGGGCGAGATATTCGCGGTGCGTGCGGATCAACGCGGGATTGCCGCTGGCGGCGACGATGGCCAGATGGAACTCCATATCGACATCGAACACGTCGAGCCGGTCGCCCGTCTCGTAATCAAGCGCAATCCGCGCCTCAAGCGCGGCAATGCGCGCCAGATCAGCCGCCGTGACATTCTCGACCGCCAGATCCGCCGCCAAGAGCTCAAGCGCGCGCAGAACGGCGATTTCGTGGCGCACCTCGGTGATGCTCGGGTCGGCGACGACCGCGCTGCGCAGCGGGCGAAGCTGGACCAGCCCCTCTTGCGCCAGCACCCGCACCGCCTCGCGCATGGGCGTTCGCGAGACGCCCAGACGCTCGGCATTCATGCGCTCCTTGATGATCGCGCCGGGCGGGAACACGCCGCGCAGGATCTCGCGGCGAAGCTGGCTCGCAAGCTCCAGCGCGATCGAAGCGTCATCGCCCCGCGCCCCATCCAGCGCCGCCGCGCGGGGCGGATCATCGCCGGCAAGCGGGGCCTCTGCCGCGCGCAGGTCGCTCATGCTTGCGCCCCCCCAAGCAGCCCGCGCCCGGCCAGATTGCGCATCAGCGCGGCCGTGCCAAAGCGCCAGGGCGGGCAGTCGGTGCAAAGCGCGACGCGGTTGACCAAAGCGCCCAGCGACGGCTCGGATATGGTCACGATATCACCGGTATGGTGGGTGAAGCCCTGCCCCGGCGCGTCCCGGTCCTGCACCGGCGCGAACAAAGTGCCAAGATACAGCATCGCCCCGTCCGGGTATTGGTGATGCGCGCCCATCAACTGCGCGACCAGATCGGCCGGATCGCGGCTGATCTCGGCCATCGACGAGGCGCCCTCCAGCCTGTATCCGTCCGCACCCTCGACCGTAAGCGTCAGCCGTGCCGCGCGCAGATCGTCAAGCCCGAAGCTATCGTCAAACAGCCGGATGAACGGGCCGAGCGCCGCGCTTGCGTTATTGTCCTTCGCCTTCCCGAGCAGCAGCGCCGAGCGCCCCTCGACATCGCGCAGATTGACGTCATTGCCGAGCGTCCCGCCCTTGATCCGGCCCTTGCTGTCCACCGCGAGCACGATTTCCGGCTCGGGGTTGTTCCAGCGGCTGATCGGGTGAATGCCGATATCCGCGCCCCACCCGACCGAGGACATGGGCTGCGCCTTGGTAAACACCTCGGCGTCCGGGCCGATCCCGACCTCGAGATATTGCGACCAGAGCCCTTCGCGCAGCAGCACCGCCTTGACCTCGGCCGCCTGATCCGAGCCGGGGACGATGCCGCGCAGATTATCCCCGATAGCCCGGCCGATCCGCGCGCGGATCCCTTCGGCGAGATCGGGATCACCCGCGGCCTGTTCCTCGATCACGCGCTCGACCATCGAGGCGGCGAAGGTCACGCCGCACGCCTTGATCGCCTGCAAATCGGCCGGCGACAGCACGCGCTGCGCGTCGTCATCGCCGGGCGATGCGTCCTCCAGCTCGGCGAGCGTCGCCAGCACCGGCGCGTCTTGCAGGCGCCGCGTCACCCACGAGGCGGGCGCGTCCATCTCGAGCAGATCGCGCATCGTCGGCGCCTCGGGCGAGGTCAGATCGACCACGTCGCCCCCCCGCCGCGCGATCACGCAAGGGCCCAGCCCCTTCTGCCACATCCGGCCAACGAAAACGCCGTCATCGGGCAAAGCAAATCGCGACATAAGCACCCTCCCTCTCGCCGAAAAAATGGTATACCATTTGAGGGGCAATTCAAGAGGAGCAACGGGGATGAGCGATATTCTGGCGATCGGGAACTACCGCGAGGGCGATGCGAAAGCGCTGCGCGACGAGTTTGCAGCGCTCGAGATCGAGACGCTGGACGATCTGGCGCGGCTGGACGAAAACGCCCGCGCCGGCATTCGCGGCGCGGCGTTCAAGGGCAATGGGGCGTTTGACGGAGCAGCGATGGATCTGCTGCCGGGGTTGAAGATGATCGCGAATTTCGGGGTCGGGTTTGACGCAATCGACGTCGATGCGGCCACCGCGCGCGGCATCGTTGTGACCAACACGCCCGATGTTCTGAACGACGATGTGGCCGATCTCGCGGTCGGGCTCTGGCTCGCGCAGGCGCGCGGCTTCGAGGCGGGCGCGGCGCAGATCAGGGCGGGGCGATGGGCGAGCGAGGGCCCGCTGCCGCTTGCACGCAAGGCGTCGGGGCGGCGCGTCGGTATTCTCGGGATGGGCCGGATCGGGCGCGAGATCGCCGACCGGCTCGCCGCGTTCAAATGCGAGATCCATTATCACGCGCGCGGCGAGAAGGACACGCCCGGCTGGACGTTCCACGCCGATCCGGTCGCGATGGCGCGCGCGGTCGATGATGTCATCATCGCGATCGTCGGGGGGGCGGCGACCGAGAATTATGTCGGCGAGGCGTTTCTGCGCGCGCTTGGCCCGGACGGGGTGATCGTCAACATCTCGCGCGGATCGGTGATCGACGAAGAGGCTCTGATCGCCGCGCTCGAGAACGGGACGATCCGCGGCGCGGGGCTTGACGTGTTCCGGGGCGAGCCTGATGTCGACGAGCGGCTCCGCGCGATGGAGAACGTCTATCCGCTGCCGCATCTCGGCTCGGCCACGATCGAGACGCGCGCCGAGATGGCCGCGCTTCAGCGCCGCAATCTGGCCGCGCTGCGGGCGGGGGAGGCGCCGCTGACGCCGGTAAACGCGCCCGGCTAGCCCGCGGGAAGGGGGCGGTCAGATCGTGACGCCCCCATCGACCAGCACCGCCTGACCCGACACGAACCGGCTTTCGTCGGAGAGAAGATAGACGACCATCGGCACGATATCATCGACCGAGGCGAGCCGTCCCATCGGCTGGCGGGCGATGAAGTCACGCTCGGCCTGCGCGGGGTCTGCGGCTTTCGCGATCCGCTCGCGCAGCGAGGGCGTGTCCACCGTGCCGGGGCACAGCGCGTTGCAGCGTATCCCCTTGGTCACGAAATCGGCCGCGATCGACTTGGTCAGCCCGATCACCGCCGCCTTGCTGGCCCCGTAAACAGCCCGGTTCGTGAAGCCCTTGATCGACGACGCCATCGAGGACATGTTGAGGATCGAGGCGGTGCCGGCTTCCTCGGCCCGCTCGATCATGCCGGGAAGGCAGGTGCGCGTCAGCCGCATCATCGCGGTCACGTTCAGATCAAAGGCGCGCTCCCACTCGCTGTCGGCGATGTCGAGAACAGAGCCGCTATGGACCACGCCTGCGCAGTTGAACAGCCCGTCAAGCTGGCCGATCCGCGCGCTGAGTTCAGCGATCTCGTCCGCGGATGTGACGTCCAGACGCGCGGTCTCGATGCGCTCGCCGCCGAGATCGCCAAGCAGCTCCTCATTGATATCTGTCGCGATCACCTCGGCGCCCTCGCGCGCGCATGCCTCGGCGCTTGCCCGGCCGATGCCTTGCCCCGCAGCGGTGATCAGGATCTTCTTGCCATCAAGACGCATCTGGCGCCCCCCTTTCGCAGTCGCGCGTTGGACCGGAAGGCTGTCACCCGGCCGCGCCGGCTTCAAGCGGAATTTGCCCGCGCGCGGCTTGCTTGGCACGCGCGGTACTGATATTCTAGAATACCACCAAGGAGCGCCCCATGTCCGAGCCAGCCGCCCAAGCGCCAGTGATCCGGCTTCACCCGGACGACAATATCCTGATCGCCCTTCGCCCGCTTGCCGCCGGCACGCAGATCGGCGACATTGAGGCGCGCCGCGACATACCCCGCGCCCATAAGCTGGCGGCGGCGCCCATCGCCACGGGCGCGCCGGTGATCCGCTACGGGCAGGTGATCGGGCAGGCAACGGCAGAGATCGCGCCGGGCGATCACGTCCATAGCCACAATCTTGGCATGGCCCCGCACGGCACCGCGCCCGCATCGTCCCAGGCGCCCCTGCCCGCACCCGGCGCGCCGGCTTTTTTCGACGGCTATCTGCGCGCGGATGGCCGGGTCGGCACGCGCAATTACCTTGGCGTTCTGACCTCTGTGAACTGCTCGGGCTCGGTCGCGCGGTTCATCGCGCAAAGGGCCGAGCAAAGCGGGCTGCTGGATGAATTCCCCGGCATTGACGGCATCGTGCCCATCGTTCACGGCACGGGATGCGGGATGGCGGCCTCGGGTGAGGGGTACGAGACGCTCATGCGGGTTATTCGCGGCTATGCGGCGCATCCGAATTTCGGCGGCGTTCTGCTGGTCGGGCTGGGCTGCGAGGTGATGCAGCTTGCCGCCCTCACGACCGAGCGGATGCGGGCGGACGCCAATCTCAAGACGCTGATCATTCAGGACAGCGGCGGGACGGCGGCGACGGTGGCGCAGGGCGTCGCGGCGCTGCGCGAGATGGCGCCTGCGGTGGATGCGCTGCGCCGCACGCGCCAGCCCGCCTCGATGCTAGTGCTGGGGATGCAATGCGGGGGCTCGGACGGGTATTCGGGGATCACGGCGAACCCCGCGCTCGGGATCGCCTCGGATCTGCTGGTCGCGCAGGGCGGTATCTCGATCCTGTCGGAAACGCCCGAGATTTACGGGGCCGAGCATCTTTTGACCTCGCGCGCCACCTCGCCCGAGATCGCCGCAAAACTGATGGAGCGGATCGCGTGGTGGGAGGATTACACCGCGCGAAATGGCGGCGAGATGGACAACAACCCCTCGCCCGGCAACAAGCGCGGCGGGCTGACCACCATCCTCGAAAAATCGCTCGGCGCGGTGGCGAAGGGCGGGTCGGCGCCGCTGTCGGGCGTCTATCTTTACGGCGAGAAAATCACCGCGCCGGGCTTCGTTTTCATGGACAGCCCCGGCTATGATCCGGCCTCGGTGACGGGGCAGATCGCATCGGGCGCCAATCTGATCGTGTTCACCACCGGGCGCGGGTCGGTCTCGGGCTACAAGCCGGTGCCGGGGCTGAAGCTCGCCACCAATTCCGAGATGTATGCGCGGCTCGAGGGGGATATGGACCTCGATTGCGGCGATGTGATCGCGCAGGGCCTCCCGCTCGAGGCGAAGGGGCGCGAGATATTCGAGCTGATGCTGAACGCCGCATCAGGCGCGCGCACCAAGTCCGAACGGCTCGGCTTTGGCGATGCCGAGTTCGTCCCTTGGCAGATCGGCGCGGTGATGTAAGGGCTCGGATGAGTATTTGGGCGCAGAAGAAGCCGTCCGGCCTTCTCTTGTGCCCAAATACTCCCGCCGGAGGCGCCCGCCTCAGCCGAGCCGCGCCAGAACGTCGCGCACGCCGTCGCGCCGCAGCGCCGTATAGGCTTCGGCGACGTCCGCCTCGATCGCCGCCGCCAGATCCTGCGGGAAAATCGCATCGACCGCCAGCAGCGCGCGCGCAGCCCCCTCGCCCTCATGCGCATCGACAATGGCGCGCAGATCGCCCGCCATCGGGTCTTTGACCTCGATCGGCGCGCCGCCGAGCCCCTTGCCGCCGACATAGATCATCCATCCGGCAATCGCGGCGATCAGCCCCGGCGAGGCGCGCCCGGACGCGATATTCTCCGCCAGCGTGCCGAGGATGCGCTGCGGCAGTTTCTGGCTGCCATCCATCGCGATCTGCCATGTCCGGTGCCTGATGCCCGGATTGGCGTAGCGCGCGGCCAGAGCCTTGGCGTAATCGTGAAGATCCGTGCCCTCGGGCGGGGTGAGCGCGGGGATGATCTCGTCGGACCAGAGACGCTGAACGTAAGCAGCAAATACCGGATCGGCCATCGTCTCGGCAATCGTCTCGTGACCGGCGAGGTAGCCGAGATAGGCCAGAGCGGAGTGGGTTCCGTTCAGCATCCGCAGCTTCATATGCTCGAACGGGATTACATCGGCGACCATCTGCACCCCGACCGCGCCCAGATCGGGGCGCGCGCCGGCGATGAAATCGTCCTCGATCACCCATTGGCGGAACGGCTCGTGCATGACCGGGGCTGCGTCATGGCGGCCGGTCAGCGCCGCGATGCGCGCGATATCCTCGGCCGAGGTCGCGGGGACGATGCGGTCCACCATCGAGGCGGGAAAGCGGCCCTCTTTCTCGATCCAATCGGCCAGCGAGGTGTCGATTCGGCGGGCGAGGTCAAGCACGACGCCGCGCACCAAAGCGCCGTTATGGGGCAAATTATCGCAGCTCAGCACCGTGAACGGCGCCTCGCCCGCCGCGCGGCGCCGCTCGAGCGCGCGGACCAGATAGCCGGGCGCCGAGCGGGGCAGATCATGGCTCAGATCGTGGACGATATCGGGGTGATCGGGATTCAAAGCGCCCGTTGCGGGGTTGTGGCAGTAACCCTTTTCAGTAACGGTCAGCGTTACGATTTTCACCGCCGAGTCCGCCATCGCCGAAAGCACCGCATTGGGGTTTTCCGGCGCGACAAGAACGTCGCTCAACACATTGACGATGCGCGTCTTTTCGCCCTCGGGCGATTGCTCGACGGCGGTGTAGGCCCAGCCCTGCGGCGCCAGCGCGTCGCGCGTGCCGGGCGATTGCAGCGAGACGCCCGTGATGCCCCAGTCGCCGCCCGAGGCCGCGACCGCCTCGGCGATATAGATCGCCCCATGCGCGCGGAAAAACGCGCCGAGCCCGAGATGGACGATCCCGGCCCGTGGCGCGGGCTCGGTGCGCGTCAGCCGCTCAGCGGGCAAGCCAGCCTCCATCGACATTCAGCACCGCGCCGTTGACGTAATCGGCGGCGGGCGAGGCGAGAAACACCGCCGTTCCCGCGATATCCTCCGGGCGGCCCCAGCGTCCGGCGGGGATGCGATCAAGAATGGCCTTGCTGCGGTCCGGGTCGGCCCGCAGCGCCTCGGTGTTGTTCGTCTCGATATAGCCCGGCGCGATGGCGTTGACGTTGAGCCCTCGCGCCGCCCATTCATTCGCCATCAGCTTGGTCAGCCCCGCGACGCCATGCTTGCTGGCGGTGTAGGGCGGCACGCGAATGCCGCCCTGAAAGGACAGAAGGCTCGCGATATTGACGATCTTGCCCTGCCCGCGCGGCAGGGCGGCGCGTGCAAACGCCTGACAGGTGAAGAACAGCGCCTTGAGGTTCACGTCGATCACCTCGTCCCAGTCGGCCTCGGTGAAATCGACGCAATCGGCGCGGCGGATGATCCCGGCATTGTTCACCAGAATGTCGATCTGCCGGCCTGAGAACACATCACGCGCCGCCATCGGGTCCGCGAAATCGAGCCGCAGCTCTTCGCAGCCCGCCATCGCCGCCGTCTCGGCGCAGCTCGAGCGGCCCGCGGCGATGACCCGCGCCCCCGCCTGCGACATGGCGACCGCGATCGCCTGCCCGATCCCGGTATTCGCGCCGGTCACAAGCGCGGTCCGGCCCTCAAGCGAGAACGGGCTCAACGCAGATCCTCCGGCTGGATGAACTCCATATCGGTGTAGTCGATATTGTCGCCCGCCATCGCCCAGATGAAGGTATAGCTGCCGATCCCGGCGCCGGCATGGATCGACCATGGCGGCGAAATCGCGGCCTCTTCATTGGCGATGAAGAGATGGCGCGTTTCTTGCGGCTCGCCCATCAGGTGCAGAACGCGCGAGGCGTCGTCCATGCCGTGGTAAAGATAGGCCTCCATCCGGCGGTCATGGACATGGGCGGGCATGGTGTTCCAGATCGAGCCATCTTCCAGCGTGGTGTAGCCCAGAATGAGCTGGCACGATTCCATTACGAGCGGGTGGATGAACTGGCGGATGGTGCGCTTGTTCGAGGTCTCGATCGCGCCCATCTTCACCTCTTTCGCATCGGCGACCGTGACCAGCTTCGAGGGGAAGGCGCGATGCGCGGGGGCCGAGGTGATGTAGAACCGCCCCGCGCCCGAGAAGGTGACATCGCCCGAGCCCATGCCGAGATAAAGCACATCGCCGTAATTCATCTCATGGGTCTCGCCGCCCGCCTCGACTTTGCCGGTCTCGCCGATATTGACGATGCCCATCTCGCGGCGATCAAGGAAGCTGTCGGTCTTTGTCTCCTCGACCTTCCCGAGCGTCAGGCTGCCGCCGGCAGGGACCGCGCCGCCGAGAACGAAGCGGTCGTAATGGGTATAGACAAGACGGATCTCGCCATCGGCAAAGAGGCCCTCCGCGAGGAAATGCTTGCGCAGATCGGCGGTGTCCATGTCCTTGGCGTGGGCGGGATGGATCGCGTGGCGGGTTTCGACGTTCAGCATGGCGTGTCCTTTCATCAAAGCTTGTAGGCGGTCTTGGCCAGTTTATAGGCCAGATCATGGGCGATCTGCGGCGCTTCGTCCTCATCGAGCCGGCCAGCGGTGACGAGACCGGCAAGATAGGCGCAATCGACGCGGCGCGCGACATCGTGCCGCGCGGGGATCGAGCAGAAGGCGCGGGTGTCGTCGTTAAAGCCGACCGTGTTATAGAATCCGGCCGTTTCGGTCGTCATCTCGCGGAAGCGGCGCATCCCTTCGGGGCTGTCATGGAACCACCATGCCGGCCCAAGGCGAAGCGCGGGATAGGCGCCGGCCAAGGGCGCCAGCTCGCGCGCATATGAGGTCTCGTCGAGCGTAAACAGCACCACGGTCAGATCGGCGCGCATCCCGACCGCATCGAGCAGCGGCTTAAGCGCGGCGACGTAATCGGTGCGGCCGGGAATATCGAACCCCTTGTCGCGCCCATGCGCCGCCATCACCGGGCCGGAATGGTTGCGCCGCGCGCCGGGATGGATCTGCATCACCAGCCCGTCCTCGAGGCTCATCCGCGCCATTTCGGTCAGCATATGGCCGCGAAACGCCTCGGCCTCGTCCGGGGCGAGCCGCCCCGCGCGCGCTTTTTCGTAAAGCGCGGCGGCATCGGCTTGCGGCAGATCCTCGGTCCGCGCGGTCGGGTGGCCGTGATCGGTCGAGGTCGCGCCATGCTGCTTGAAAAACGCGCGGCGGGCGCGGTGGGCGGCCAGATACCCCTCCCATGTGGCGGTATCCTCGCCGGTCAGCTCGCCAAAGCGTTCGATATTCTCGGGGAACCCCTCGAAGTCGGGATCGAGAACCGGGTCGGGGCGATAGGCGGTCACGACCCGCCCGCTCCAGCCCGATTCCGCGATCATCTTGTGCCATTTAAGCTCGTCGAGCGGGCTTTCCGTCGTCGCGATCGCCTCGATCCCGAACCGCTCGAAGAGCGCGCGCGGCAGGAATTCGGGGCGCGCCAGACAATCGGCGATGTGGTCGTAATACGCATCGGCATTCGCGGCGCTCAGCCGCTCGCCAATGCCGAACACTTCTTGAAAGGAATGGTCCAGCCACAGCCGCGAGGGCGTTGCGGCGAAGAGATGATAGTTCTGCGCGAAAAGCCGCCAGATCTTGCGCGGATCGGCCTCGATCGCGCCGCCATCGACGCGCGGCACGCCGAGATCAGGCAGCGCGATCCCCTGCGAGGCGAGCATACGGAACACATAATGATCGGGCGTCACGAATAGCTGCGCGGGGTCGGGGAAAGGCGCGTTCTCGGCGAACCAACGCGGGTCGGTATGGCCGTGCGGGCTGATGATCGGCAGATCGCGCACGCCGTCATAAAGCGCGCGCGCGATGCTGCGGCTGGCGGGGTCGGCGGGCAACAGCCGGTCTTCGGAGAGAAACTTGGCCTCTGTTGCGATCTGCGTCATGATCCCCCCTTAAAGCAACTTCATGGCGATTTCGCGCTGCGCCGCGAGTGCGGGCTTGGCTTGACGCCTCGCTCGTGCTAGCTGATATTCTAGAATACAAGACCTGTCAATCCGAGCGCCCCATGAGTGTCCCCAATCTTGCCCCGATCCAGCCCGCGCCCCTTGCGCAGAGCGAACGGATCTCGGCGGCCGACCAGATTTTCGACGCGCTTCATGTGCAGATCCTGACGATGGAGCTGGCGCCCGGCACAAGACTGTCGGAAACCGAAGTCGGCCAGCAATTCGCCGTCTCGCGCCAGCCGGTGCGCGATGCGTTCTTCCGGCTCGCCCAGCTTGGCTTTCTGGTGATCCGCCCGCAGCGGGCCACGATCGTCTCGCCCATCTCGATCGAGGCGGTCATGCAGGCCCGCTTCGTGCGCGCCTCGCTGGAGCTTGAGACAACGCGCATCGCCTGCGAGGTGATGGGCAACGGCGATCACGCGGCACTGCGCGGCCTTCTGGCGCAGCAAAAAGCCGCGATGGAGGCGGGCGACAAGGTCGAATTTCACCGCCTCGACGACGCCTTCCACCGCGAGATCTGCGAGCGGGCGGGCGTCGGTTTCGTCTGGGACGTGGTGCGGGTGAACAAGGCGCATATCGACCGCGTGCGGTTCCTCTCGCTCAGCTTTGCCTCGGCGCGCACCTTTGCCGAGCATGAGCGGATCATGGACGCGATCGAGGCGCGCGATGCGCCCACCGCCACCGCCGAGATGCGCCAGCATCTGAGCCAGATCCGCAGCCTGATCGGGCGCATCCGCGACGAGAATGCCGAGATGTTCGTGCCCGGCGAGCCCGTGCCGGAGATCCTCTGATGCCGTCCGTCGTTGCGATCGGTGAGGCGATGGTCGAGCTGTCCCCGGCCGGCGACGGGCTGCTGCGGCAGGGTTTCGCGGGCGATACGCTCAACACCGCGTGGTATCTGCGCCGCGCCTTGCCCGCCGATTGGTCGGTCGATTATGCCAGTGCGGTCGGGCGCGATGCGGTGTCCGATCAGATGGTCGATTTCATTGCCGAAGCCGGGATCGGCACGCACCATATCGCCCGCGACCCTGCGCGGACGGTTGGGCTTTATCTGATTTCACTCGATCAGGGCGAACGCAGCTTCGCCTATTGGCGCGGCCAATCTGCCGCGCGGCAGATGGCCGATGATCCGGCCCGGCTGGATGCGGCGATGGCAGGGGCAGAGCTTGTCTATCTGTCGGGGATCACGCTCGCGGTGATCGGGCAGGCGGGGCGCGAGAGGATGAACGCAGCGCTGGACCGCGCGTCTCGGGCCGGCG
>JAUNRZ010000011.1:22029-31209 GCA_030539455.1 Paracoccus sp. (in: a-proteobacteria)
GCGTTCTTCGGCGATGACAGTCTCGAGGCGACCGCCGAGCGCTATCACCGCGCGGGGCTGGTCGTCGTCAAGAATGGCGCGGGCGCGATGCTGTCCCGCCAAGGCGGCGCTGTGCAGCGTCACGCGCCCGTCACCGCCGCCGAGATCGTGGACACCACGGCGGCCGGGGACAGCTTCAACGCGGGGTTTCTGGCCGCGCACCTGACCGGCGCCCCGCTGGGCGATGCGGTCCAGTCCGGCGCGAGGCTCGCTGCGCGGGTCATCGGCGCGCGCGGCGCATTGGTCGAGACCGGCTAAGCGCGACTCTATCTGCTTGCTTTCAGAGGATAAATAAACGCGCCATCCTCTTCGCCGCGCGGGAAATGCCCGTCTCGGCTGCGTTTCACATGGTCCTGATAACCGCGCGGGCTGGTCCCGATATGGCGCTTGAACATGCGCGAGAAATAATAGGCATCGCCATAGCCGACCTCATGGGCGGTCTGCGCCACGCTCGCCCCGCCCTCGAGGATCTGCATCGCCCGCTCCATCCGTTTGAATTCGTGGAATTTCTTCGGGGTCGATCCGATCCGGTCGCGAAAGGCGCGGATGAAATAATCGGGGTTATAGGGCGCATCGCGCACCACGTCGTCGGCGATCGACGGGCTCAGCGGCTCGGCACTGATGCGCGTTGCGGCCAGCGTCACGGCAACCGACAGCGCCTCGCCCTCGCCGCCGGGCGCATCGGCGCTTTGCCAGCCCTCGAACGCATCGTCGATATATTCGCTCAGGATCACCATGAAGGCGTGGTGTTGCATCAGCGTCGTGGACGACGACGGCGCCGTCGCGCGGTAATGGCGGACCAGAGGGCCGACCATGTCCCACCGCGAGAGCCGCACAACGCGGCGCAGGCGCATCCGCGCCAGCAGATCGTGCTGCCCGAAGAAGTCGAGCCGAAAATGCTGCGCCAGCCCCGCATAAGCAGTCTGCCGGTCGGGATTTCGCCCCTCGAAGCTGACGCCGGCGGGGATCAGCATCGCCATGCCGGGCGAGAGTGTCACGCGGCTGCCATCGCCCAGAATGTAATCGCCGCGCCCCTCGAGGCAGATTACCAGATCGTGGACGCTGTTCACCTTTTCAATCACCCAGCTATGCGAGTGCTGCATCCTGATCGCCGAGCGCGTCAGCCGCAGCGTAAGAGCTCCGGCAGGGATGGAGGCGAGAATGCCTTGTTCGATTTCGTCCATCTTTTTCTCTGGATTCGTGAATTCGCAGGGCGGCCGATTGCGGCGATAGTAACACGAGCATGACGGGCCTGTCCCGCGAATCGTCATTTTGGGAGGAATGACGCAGCCCATGCCGCGCCGCGTTTGCGGCCGTATATGCTGCGCCATGTTGGGGGAAATGTCGCAAGAGCTTGCTGCGAAGATCGACCGCGCGGCCCGCCTTCGGGGCCGCCGCAGCGCCGGGGCGGCGCCGCGATACCGCGCGCGGCGGGCGTATGGCCTATACAATATCGACCATCAATCCGCCGCACCCAGCCGCCCTCTAAATCTGGTTAAAGGAGCCGCCTGATGGGTCAGGGCCGTTTTCTGGGGTTAGCCTATCTCTCGCCATATATTATCGGCTTGCTGGTCTTTACCGCGATCCCGTTTATTGCGTCGCTTTACCTCAGCTTTACCGATTACGATCTGATCAATGCGCCGATCTGGTCGGGGCTTGATAATTACCGCGAGATGATGAACGACCGGACCTTCCGGCGCTCGCTGAACGTCACGCTTATTTATGTTTTCCTGACCGTCCCGCTGAAACTCGCCTTCGCGCTCTTTATCGCGGTGATCCTGAATTACCGGCTCAAGGCAATCGGCTTTTTCCGCACCGCCTATTACGTCCCCTCGATCCTTGGCGGCTCGATCGCGATTGCGGTTCTGTGGCGCTATATCTTCGCCGATCAGGGGCTGGTGAATATCGTGCTGACCAGCATCGGCTTCTCGGCGGTCAACTGGTTCGGCGATCCGGCCAATGCGCTGTTTACGATTACGCTGCTGCGCTGCTGGCAGTTCGGCTCGGCAATGGTCATCTTTCTCGCCGCGCTGCAAAGCATCGACAAATCGCTTTATGAGGCGGCGTCGATTGACGGAGCGGGAAAATGGCACAGCTTTTGGCACATCACCGTGCCGCTGATTACTCCGGTCATTTTCTTCAACCTGATCATGCAGATGGTGCAGGCGTTTCAGGAATTCAACGGCCCCTATGTCATCACCGGAGGCGGGCCTTTGCGCTCCACCTATCTGCTGCCGCTTTATATCTATGACGAGGCATTCCGCAGCTTCAACATGGGCTACGCATCGGCCATCGCATGGGTGCTTTTCATCATCATCATGGTCCTGACGGTCGCGGCATTCTGGTCGTCGAAGAAATGGGTCTATTACGCGGGCGATAAAAGGAGCTAATCATGGCTGCGATCACCGAACACGCAACCAGCCCGAGCATTCCCGCCGATGAGCGCCGGCGCGAGCTGCTGAACGCCGCGATTCGCTATACATTGCTGACCGCGGTGGGTCTCTTGATGCTCTACCCGCTGATCTGGCTGGTCGGCGCGTCATTCAAGACCAATTCCGAGATCTTCGGCAATGCGGGCTTCATTCCGCAGAACCCGACGCTCGAGGGATATATTCGCGGCTGGGAAACCTCGACGCCCTACACATTCGGGCGTTTCTTCTGGAACACGTTTCTCATTATCCTGCCCAAGACGATCTTCACAGCGATTTCCTGCGCCCTGGTCGCTTACGGATTTGCGCGGTTTGAATTCCCCGGCAAGAAGATCCTCTTTGCGAGCCTCATTGCAACGCTTTTGCTGCCGAATGTGGTCACGCGTATCCCGCAATATATCCTCTTCCGCGATCTCGGCTGGCTGGACAGTTTCCTGCCGCTTTGGGTGCCATCAGCCCTCGCGGGGGATGCGTTCTTCGTCTTCATGCTGGTCCAGTTCCTTCGCGCCATTCCGCGCGATATGGAAGAGGCCGCCCGCGTCGATGGCGCCAATTCGATGCAGACGCTGATCTACATTGTCGTGCCGATGCTGACCCCGGCGCTTATCTCGGTATGCCTCTTCCAGTTCATGTGGACGATGAACGATTTTCTGGGGCCGCTGATCTATATTTCCTCGGTCGATAAATTCCCCATCAGCCTTGCGCTGAAACTCTCGATCGACACGACCGAGGCGTTCGAGTGGAACCGCATTCTCGCGATGTCGGTGCTCGCGCTGCTGCCCGCTCTGGTCGTCTTCTTCATGGCGCAGAAATACTTCATCGAAGGCATCTCGACCGGCGGGGTGAAAGGATAAATCATGGCACGTCTGCAAATCCGCAATCTGGAAAAAGTATACGGCAATTCCTTCAAGGCCGTGCATGGCATCAATCTGGATGTCGCTGACGGCGAATTCATGGTGCTGGTCGGCCCCTCGGGCTGCGCGAAGTCGACCACGCTGCGGATGATTGCCGGGCTCGAATCCATCACCGGCGGCGAGGTGCGCATCGGCGAGCAGGTGGTTAACCGCCTCGCGCCGGGCGAGCGCGGCATCGCAATGGTGTTCCAGAACTACGCGCTTTACCCGCATATGAAGGTGCGCAAGAACCTCTCCTTCGGGCTGCGCCTGCAAGGTGCCAAGAAGGACGAGATCGAGCGCAAGACCGCCGAGGTTGCCCGCATCCTCGAGATCGAGCCGCTTCTCGACCGCCTGCCTAAGCAGCTTTCCGGCGGTCAGGCGCAGCGCGTCGCGCTTGGCCGGGCGCTTATCAAGCAGCCGCAAGTGTTCCTCTTTGACGAGCCGCTGTCGAACCTTGACGCGAAGCTGCGGGCCTCGATGCGGGTGCGGATCACCGATCTGCACCGCCGGCTCAAGGAAGAGGGGATGTCCTCGACCGTGGTTTACGTGACGCACGACCAGACCGAGGCGATGACGATGGGCGACCGGATCTGCGTGATGAAGGACGGCCATATCATGCAGGTCGCCGACCCCAAGACGCTTTACACCCGACCCGCCAATGCCTTCGTCGCCGGCTTCATCGGCAGCCCCGAGATGAACCTTGTCGCGGGCGATCTCGATGCCGGGCCGGACCCGCGCTTTCGGCTTGGGGATCAGGCGATCCATCTGGGGCGCGAGCTGGCCGCGCGGCTCGGTCCCGGCGCGTCGGGCAAGGTCACGCTGGGCGTGCGCCCGCAGCATCTCAAACCGGCGGGCGAGGACGCGCTGCGCGGGCGCATCGTGAACGCGGAATTCATGGGCCATGAGGTCGTGATCCATGTCGATCTGGGCGGGCAGCGCATGGTCTCGGTCCTGTCGGCGGCCGAGTTCGAGGCGCTTGGCGGCTCGGGCGAGATCGCGCTGCGCCCCGAGGCCGGCACCGCCCATATCTTCGATGCCGCGACCGGCGAGAATGTCTCGCTGGCCGCTTAACAACCGTTTCCAAAGGGAGAGGAAGCACATGAAAAAGGCACTTTATCTGTCGGTCGCGATGGCGCTCGTTACCGGCTCGGCCCATGCCGAGAATCTGCGCATGTCGTGGTGGGGCGGCGATGCGCGCCACGCCCAGACGCAAGAGGCGCTTGAGGTTTGCGGCGAAAAGCTCGGCCACACGATCCAGCCCGAATTCACCGGCTGGTCCGGCCATCAGGAGCGGATCACCACCCAGATCGCCGGCCGGACCGAGGCCGACATCATGCAGATCAACTGGCCGTGGCTGCCGCTTTTCTCGCGCGACGGGACCGGCTTTGTCGATCTTCAGGACTATGATCACATCATCGATCTCAGCCAGTGGAGCGACGAGGCCCTGGCCGGCGGCATGGTGAACGGCCATCTGAACGGGCTTCCGACCTCGGATACCGGGCGCGTGTTCATGTTCAACAAGACGACCTTTGAAGAGGCCGGCCTCGAGGTTCCGCGCACATGGGCCGATGTTCTGGCCGCAGCGCCGGTCTTCAAGGAAAAGCTGGGCGATAATTACTACCCGCTGGAAGCCGCGACGCTGAACGCGCTGCTGATCGTCTCGCTTGTTGTCACGCAAGCGACCGGCAAGGATCTGATCGACCCCGAGACGACCCGCGTTGCCTGGACCGAGGAAGAGCTGGCGGACGGCATCCAGTTCTATCTCGATCTGGTCGAGGCAGGCGCGATCCGCTCGTGGCGGGACGTCGCCGGCGAGGGCAATGTCGAGCTGTTCGAGACGCGGAGCTGGGCCGAGGGCCGTCTGGCGGGATCTTACGAGTGGGATTCGACCTATGCCAAATACGCCGATCCGCTGGATGACGGGCAGGTTCTGGTGCCGGTCCCGCTGCTGCAAATCGACGGCGCGCAGACCGAGGGGCTTTACCGCAAACCCTCGATGCTGTTTGCGATCTCGCGCAATTCGCAGCATCCCGAGGCGGCGGCCGAGGTGATCAACTGCCTCTTCAACGACCCCGAGGCGATCGACATCCTGCGCGATTCGCGCGGCATCCCGGCGAACCGCGCCGCGTTCGAGCGGCTCGAGGCCGAGGGCGCGCTGGACGAAACCATCGTCGCGGCGCACCAGATCATCGAGGACGGCGAGGGCCCGGTCGTTCACCCGCTGAACGAGCATCCGCGCGTGCGCGCCGTGTTCGAGGATAACCTCGAAATGGTCGCCTACGGCCAGCTGACGCCCGAAGAGGCCGCGCAAGAGATCATCTCGGGCATCGACAGCGCGATCCGCAGCTTCCGCTAATATCGGGCGGCGCGGCGGAATTGACGCCGCCGCGCCGCTTCTTGACCAATTCAGGCTTTTTCATGCTGACGATTTTTCCCGTGGCCGTCACGCCGCGCATGGCCGTTTTACGCCTCGCTCTGCCCGGCGCGCTTTACCATCAGCCCGCGCCGGTCGTCTGGCGGCTCGAGGACAATCAAGGCCGCGTGCTGCGCGAGGGCGAGACCGACCGCGCCGTTCTGCCGCTGAGCGATCTTGCGCCGGGGGAAGATTATCTGTTTCGCGCCGAGGGGTTCGACGCCCTGCCCTTTCGCACTCCGCCCTGCCCCGGCGCGGCGACGCTTGGCGCGCCCGATCAGGCGCAGGCTCTGCTGGACAGCCTGCCCGATGGCGGCACGCTGCTGATCCCGCCCGGCCGCCACGAGATCACCCCGCTGATCCTGCGCCGCCCGCGCATCATTCATCTCGCCCAAGGCGCAACCCTCGCCGCCACCGCCGACCGCGAAACCCATCCCGTCATCACCCCGGGGGAGGGCGCGACATGGGAGGGGCTGCCCGAGCCCTGCTATGCCGCGCTTGTCACAGCAATCGGCGCGGGCGCGGTGGCGATCACCGGGCTCGGCGCGCTTGACGGCGGCGGGAACCGGGGCGATTGGTGGGACTGGCCCAAGGAAACGCGCGGCGGCGCGCGGCGCTCGCGCCTTGTCCATCTGATCGGCTGCGACGGCGCCACGGTTGCGGGTGTCACGCTGCAAAACGCGCCAAGCTGGACGCTCCACCCCTGGCGCTGCCGCGATCTGGTCTGCGCGGGTCTGCATATCATCAACCCGCCCGACAGCCCCAACACGGATGGGCTCAACCCCGAAAGCTGCGAGAATACACTGATCGAGGGGGTGCGGTTTTCCGTGGGCGATGACTGCATCGCGATCAAGGCTGGCAAGCGCGGCCCGCTTGTGCCGGACGCCGGCAGCCTGCCGCCGACGCGCGGCGTCACGATCCGCCATTGCTGGATGGAGCGCGGGCATGGCGGCGTCGTCATCGGCTCGGAAATGTCGGGCGGGGTCGAGGGGGTCACGATCACCGATTGCCGCATGACCGGCACGGATCGCGGCCTGCGCATCAAGACGCGGCGCGGACGCGGCGGCGCGGTGCGCGACATCTTCATGGCCAGCAGCGTGATGGAGGATGTCGGAACCGCGATCGCGATCAACATGCATTATTTCTGCGACGCGGACGGGCGCTCGGACGAGGTGCAATCGCGCGCCCCCGCGCCGGTGACCGACACAACGCCCCATATCGAGAATATCCGCGTCGAGGGGCTGCATGTCACCGGCCTGCGCCACGCATTCCTCGCGGCGCTCGGCCTGCCCGAGGCGCCGATCGCCGGGGTCTCGATCACCGATGCGTCGGCCGAATACGCCCCGGATGCGCCGCCCGAGCCGCCGCTGATGGCCGATCACATACGCGCCGTCTCGGGCGCGGGCCTGCTCGCCGAGCATTGCGAAATTCTGACCGCGCCCGATCTGCCGCGCGGCACATTGACGGAAGGAAACGCCCCATGCTGAGCTATTTCGACGCGTTCGCCGAACGCTACCGCCCATACAAAGGCGGCGCATGGTGCTACGAGGATGGCTGCATCTATCGCGGCCTTGCGCTTTTGCACGACGCCACGGGCGAGCGCCGCTGGCTCGATCACCTCGTCCGTCTCGCCTCGGCTCAGGTGGCGCCGGACGGCACGCTCTCGGGCTATGCGGCGGAGGACTACAACATCGACAATATCCTCGCCGGCCGCGCGCTGTTTCATCTGGACGCGCACGCCCCGGACCCGCGCTGGATGCGCGCGGCGGACCGGCTGGCCGCGCAGCTCGCGAGCCACCCGCGCATCGCCTCGGGCAGTTACTGGCACAAGAAGATCTACCCCGATCAGGTCTGGCTCGACGGGCTTTACATGGGCCTGCCGTTCCAGATCGAATACGGCCAGAAAACCGGCCAGCCTTCCCTCGTCGCCGACGCGCTGTCCCAGATCAGCGAGGCGCTTTCGCTGACCGCCATGCCGGGCGGGCTTTACGCGCATGGCTATGACGACGCGCGCGCGCAGGATTGGGCGGACCCGGCGTCCGGGCGCTCGGGCGCGGTGTGGGGGCGGGCGATGGGCTGGCTGTCGATGGCGATGGTCGATGCCTATGCGCTGACCGGCGATGCGGATTTGGGCCGCCAGAGCGCCGCGCTGCTGGCCCGGATCGAGGCGCTTCAGCAACAAGACGGCGGCTGGCTTCAGGTCATGGACCACCCCGAACTGCCGGGGAACTACACCGAAAGCTCGGCCTCGGCGATGTTCGCCTATGCGCTGCGCCGCGCGGCCCGCGCCGGGCTTCGCGCGCCGGGCGAGGCGGAAGACCGCGCCGGGGCGTTCCTGCAATCCCGGCTCTCCGGCACCCCGAGGCGGCTTGAGGGGATCGTCTGCGTCGCCGGTCTCGGCGGCTTCTCGGGCGTCTACCGCGATGGCACGCCCGCCTACTATCTCACGGAAGAGGTCGTCGCGGACGATGCCAAGGGCGTCGGCCCGCTGATGATGGCCGAAGCCGAGGCGCTGCTGCGCCAGACCGCCGATAGCTGATCGGCGCGGCGCCGCACGCTCTGGCGCTGCCCGGTTTCTTCTGCGCACAAATACTCATGCCGGGCTCGCCGCCCGCGCGGCCTCAGACCTTGTCGCGCCAGTGATTGACCAGCGGATAACGACGGTCCAGCCAGAACGCCTTGGGCGAGACGCGCGGGCCGGGCGCGGCCTGATAGCGCTTCCATTCCGAGAGATAGAGCAAGCGCTCGACCTTGCGCACGATCTCGGGCTCGAAGCCCTGCGCGGCGATCTCGGCGACCGACAGATCCTCCTCGATCAGCCCATGCAGGATCTGGTCCAGCACCTCGTAAGGCGGCAGCGAATCCTCGTCCTTCTGGTCCGGACGCAGCTCGGCCGAGGGGGGCTTGGTGATGATCTGCGGCGGGATCACCTCGCCCGCCGGCCCTTCCATCCAGTCGCGGTGGTTCGTGTTCCGCCAGCGGCAGGTTTCAAAGACGCGGGTTTTATAGAGATCTTTCAGCGGGTTATACCCGCCCGCCATGTCGCCATAAATGGTCGCGTAACCGACCGCGACCTCGGATTTATTGCCGGTGGTCAGCAGCATCTCGCCGAACTTGTTGGACAGCGCCATCAGCATCACGCCGCGCAGGCGCGACTGGATGTTCTCCTCGGTGACATCGGGCTTGGTGCCCGCCATCAGATCCGACAGCGCGCCCTCGACCGCCGCCCTCGCGCCGTCGATCGACACGCGGTCAAGCCGCACCCCAAGCCGCCGCGCGCAATCCTCCGCATCATCGAGCGAGGCTTGCGAGGTGTATTCCGAGGGCAGCATCACGCAGCGCACATTCTCCGGCCCGACCGCATCCGCCGCGATCGCCGCAACAAGCGCCGAGTCGATCCCGC
>JAUNRZ010000109.1 GCA_030539455.1 Paracoccus sp. (in: a-proteobacteria)
ATTGCCTCGGAATATACTATATTATGATGAAGCCATAGTCCGAGAAGATTATGCTCGCAAGCGTGGGGGAGGATCGCGCGGATATGCTGCTTGAAAAGCCGGAAAGCTCGGGCTCTGGTGCCGGTTTGCGGGCGCTCGTCGGTGATATTTGCAGCGAGATCGCGGCGTGGGCGTATCGCCGCTTTGCGCGCGCGGGGAGCGGCGCGGCGGAAAGCGCGCCTCTCGCATGGCAAGCAATCCCGAATATCTCGCGCGTCCAAGCCATCCACCACCCGAAATGACCGAACAGGGAGATCCGGCATGATCACTTTCAAATCCATCGCTTTCGCATCGGCGGCATCGGTGCTCGCCTTCGGGCTTGGCGCGCAGGGCGCCGAGGCGCAAACGCGTGTCACCTATAAATCGGCATCGGCCGGCACCGCGTATTACCAGATGGGGGTCGAGCTTTCCGAGGCGATCCGCGCCGGCACCGAAGAAGGGGTGATCCTGACGCTGGAGGAAAGTCAGGGCTCGGTTCAGAATGTGCTCGAAGTCTCGGCGCGCAGCGGCAATTATGTCTTCACGACGCCGCCCGGCCTTGTCGAGCAGGCGCAGGCGGGCGAAGGCCCGTTCGCTGACCGCCCGAGCGAGCGTTACGCGGAAATTCGCGGGCTTTTCCCCATTCCGCCGATCACCATGCATATCGTTGTCGGCGGCGAGGGTGGCGCGGTCGGGCTCGACGCGCTTGAAGGAAAGCGGATCCTGATCGGGCGCGGCACGTTCGGCGCGACCGAGGCGCAGCGCTATATCGACCTCTTCGAGCTTGGCGACAAGATCACCGTGGCGAACGCGGAAATCGGCAGCGGGCCGGATGCGCTGAAAAACGGTCAGATCGACGGTTTTGTCACGGCGAGCTCGTTCCCGACGCCGAACATCATCGAGACGGCAGCCAGTATGCCGATCAGCATCGTGTCCTTCACGCCCGAGCAGCTCGAGGCGACGGGCGCGGCGCATCAGACCATCCCCGCCGGCACATATTCCGGGATCAACGAGGATATCGAGACCACCTCGCTGCCCGTGATTGCCTACACCACCTCGGATATGGACGAAGAGACCGCCTATCAGATCACCAAAACCTTCTGGGAGCGGCGCGATGCGATGGCAGAGACGGCCGCCTGGTGGGGCGGGATCTCGCCCGACATGGTCGGCAATATCGGCGGCAAGATCCACGAGGGCGCGCTTCGCTATTATGACGAAGCGGGCATCTCTGTGCCGGACGATCTGCGCTGATTGCCCTTCGCCCCGCTGCCCGCGCGGCGGGGCGTCACTTCTGCTCGTCACGTCCGGCGCCGCCGGAGAAGCTTAGGTTAGCCCGCCTGAATGCACCCCACCTCTCAGCAAACGCCGCTTGAGCCCTTGGCAGAACAGGCCGAGGCACGAATTCACCTTGGTTGGGTCGCCCTGGGCGCAATCTCGGTTGCGTTTCACATGGGCCTGATCTTTTACGGGCTGACCCCGGCATTGATCAGCCGGCCGATCCATATGGCGCTCGCGCTGCCGTGGATCCTGATTTTCGCGGCCCGAACGCGATTTGAGCATGTCAGCGGCTGGATTCTCACGATCCTCGGCGTCGCCGCCTGCGGGTGGATCGCGCTGAATGAAGAGAGGCTCGCGAACCAGTACGGGTTCATCAATGACAATTTCCAGATGGGGCTGGCGATCTTCCTGATCCTGCTTGCGCTCGAAGCGGCACGGCGGGCCATCGGCTGGCCCCTGCCACTGGTCGCGGCGGCAGCGCTCGCCTACGGCGCTTGGGGTCAGCATATTCCCGGCGAATTCGGTCATCCGGGCCTGCCGATGCAGTCCTTTCTGGGCACGCTCGCGATTGCCGAGGGCGGGCTTTGGGGCTCGCTCACCGGGGTCAGCGTGGGCGTGGTCGCGATATTCGTGATCCTCGGCGCGGTGCTGAACGCCGGCGAAGCGGGGCGGGGCTTCATGAACCTCGCGAGCGCCGTGGCCGGCCGGCTGACCGGGGGCGCAGCGAAAGTGTCGGTCATATCGTCGGCATTGTTCGGCTCGATCTCGGGCTCGGCGTCCGCCAACGTCGCCTCGACAGGTGCTGTCACGATCCCGACCATGATCCGGCTGCGCTATCCGCGTTCCTTCGCGGCGGCGGTCGAGGCGGTGGCCTCGTCCGGCGGGCAGATCATGCCCCCTCTGATGGGCGCCGGCGCATTCGTCATGGTCGAGTTGACGGGAACGCCCTATGCCCAGATCATGATGGCCGCCGTGCTGCCCTCGTTTCTTTACTTTGCCGCCGTCTGGATCGGCATTAACGCCTATGCGACGCGCCATGATCTGCGCCCGCTGGACGCGAGCCAGCAACCCGCCCGGCGCGAGGTCGTCATCACCTCGATGTTCTTTGCGGTTCCGTTCTTCATCCTGCTCGAGCGGATGTTTCACGCCGGCTACACCCCGCAATACGCGGCGAGCATCGCGGTCTTGGCAGCGATCCTGCTGCTGGCGATGAACGCGAGGCTGGAATTCTCGCTGCGCGGGTTCGCCGCGCGCATGGCCGATGCGCTTGTGAATGCCGGCAAGCAGATCGCCCTGATCGGCTCGATCATCATCTGCGCGTCGCTTGTGATCGGCGTGCTCGCGCTGACGGGGCTCGGGGTCAAAGTCACCTCGCTGATCCTGTCCCTGTCGAGCGATGCGCTATGGCCTGCGCTGCTGCTGACCGCGATCGCCTGCCTCATCCTCGGGATGGAGGTTCCGACCACAGCGGCTTACGTCATCTGCGTGTCGGTGGCCGGTCCGGCCCTGATCTCGCTTGGCCTCGATCCGCTGCTCGCGCATCTTTTCGTCTTCTGGTTCGCCCTGATCTCGACCCTCACGCCGCCGGTCTGCGGCGTGGTGTTCATCGCGGCGGGTATGGCGAATGAAAACTGGCTCAAGGTCGCGATGACCGCGATGGCGCTTGGGATCGGGCTTTATATCATCCCGCTCGCGATGATCGCCAACCCCGAGATCATCGGCCTCGCGAGCGAGCCTGTCGCGGCGCTGCTCCAGACCTTGAAGATCGCGGCGGGGCTATTGGCGATCTCATACGGCGTTCTGGCCCGGCTGAACCCGCTGATGCGGGTGGGGCTGATCGTCATCGGGATGGGGATCATCTTCGTGATCTGAGCGCCAGAGGCGTTCATGCGGCGCGCCTAGCGATAACGGAAATAGGAAGCGTCCGGGTCGCGCCGTCCGGCGATGCCTGCCGCGACGATCTGCGCCGCGATCATCGAGAAGGTGATCCCGTTGCCGCCAAAGCCCATGACGGCCCAAGCCCTTTCATACCCCTTCACGCGGTCGATGATCGGCAGCCCGTCCTTCGTCACGCTGAAAGGCGCGGCCCAGCGATACTGCGACGAGCCGATCTCGAGCCCGAGCAGTTTTTCCAGCTTCCCGATGATGATCTTCGATTTCCGCTCGAGAAGACCCGGATCACTGTTGCGATCCGAGGCTTTTTCGTCCTCGCCGCCCGCAATCAGCCGGCTCGAGGGCTCGGCGCGGAAATAGAGATAGGGATCGGCCGCCTCCCACACGATGGTGCGCCGCAGCCAATCGGGCATGTCCGGGATTTTCGCGGTGGCAAGCGCCCAGGTCGAGGTGACGCGGTGGGAGGGCGATCGCATCTGCGGCAGGAACTCATACCCGGTGCAGAAGACCGCGTGCTCGCAGGTCAGAACGCGCCCGTCGCGCGTTGCAAGAGCGATCCCGCCGGGCAGCTCGGCCATGTCGGTGATCTCGACGGGCGCGGCAATCGTGGCGCCGCGCGATTTTGCCGCGCGTAGCAGCCCGGCCGTAAGCTGCGCGGGGTTAGCACTGGCCGAATCGAGCGACAGGATCGCCGCCTCGCGGTCCATCCCGTATTCATCGCGCAGCCGGGCGCCATCAAGCCACTCGGCATCAATGCCGATCTTGCGCCGCAAAGCCGCCTCCTCGCGCATCGCCTCGCCGTCCATCTCGCTGCCGGCGAGGAACAGGGCGGGCTTCTTCTGCATCTGGCAATTGAGCCGAAGATCGCGGCTAAGCGCGACGAGATCGTTCACCGCCCGGACCGAGCGCCGCCAGACCGCATTAGCCGCACGCGCGCCGCGCTGTCTGGTCAGATCGCTCAGCGGCACGTCGATCTCGTGCTGGATCATCGCGGTCGAGGCGGGCGTTGAGCCGCGCACCGGCTCGCGCCGGTCGAGGATCAGAACGCGCCGCCCCTCGCGCGTCAAAGCCTCCGCGATCAGGGCGCCGCTGATCCCCGCGCCGACCACGATGACATCAAACCGATCGGCCGCCGGATCCGCGCGGCGGCGAACAGAAACGCGCGGGGTCGAGAGCCAATAGGGCCGCCCGGTGCGCAAATCGTCCTTTCGTGTCGCGGCATCCTTGCCGTCCATGCGTTTCAAACGCGGCCCTCCGACAGCCGGCACATTGCCCCCGCGTGCCGCCGCAATTCCGCTATGCCTTCCGGGCGCCGCATGTCCAAACCTCGAGACGCATTGTCTTATCGCATCAGGAGAAAGACCGCTCGCCCCGGTTTGGTTTCATCGCCGCGCGCGCCTGCGTCAAAATATCCGGCCCGCGTCACACCCGGTTTCGGGCGCGCCTGATGGCGCCGATCAGCGACCAGATCAAGAGGCCAGCCGATGCGGCCATGAAGGTGGCGGAAATGGGCCGCTCGAGAAAGATCATCGGATCGCCGCGCGAGACAAGCATGGCGCGGCGCAAATTCGTCTCGATCATCGGGCCAAGCACGAACCCGAGCAGCAAAAGCGCCGGGTTGAACCGGGCGAGCGCCAGAAAATACCCGATCCCGCCGATCACTGCGACCGCCGCGATGTCGAAGATCGCACCGCGCACCGACAGAACGCCGAGGCTGACGAAAATCAGGATCGCGGGAAACAGCCAGCGGAACGGGATGCGCAGCATGGACACCCATATCCCGATCAGCGGCAGGTTGAGGATCAGCAGAAGGATATTGCCGATCCCGAAACTCGCGACCAGCCCCCAGAACATGTCGGGCCGCGCATCAAGCATCATCGGCCCCGGCTGGATCCCGTGAATGACAAGCGCGCCCAGCATCAGGGCCATGATCGGATCGCCCGGAATACCAAGCGTCAGGGTCGGCACGAAAGCCGAGATCGCCGCCGAGTTATTGGCCGATTCCGGCCCCGCCACGCCCTCGATCGCGCCTTTGCCGAACCGCTCGGGGCGGCGCGAGACACGTTGCTCCAGCCCGTAGGCCAGAAAGGACGAGATCGTCGAGCCGGTCCCGGGCAGCACGCCGAAAAAGCTGCCAAGCGCCCCGCCGCGCAAGGATGGCAGCGGGATGCGGCGCAGATCATCGCGTGTCGGGACCAGATCGCGCAGCCGGACCCGGGGCGGGCTGCCGGTGCGCTCGGCCTTGGTGATGTTGCCGACCACCTCGGCCACTCCGAAAAGCCCCATCGCAAGCGCCAGAAGGCTGATCCCGTCCATCATCGCGGTCGAGCCGAAGGTGAAGCGCTGAACGCCCGAGTTCACGTCCGTTCCGACAAGCGACAGGATCAGGCCCAGCACGACCATGGCGAGCCCCTTGGCCGGGCGCTCGGCGCCGACCGTCGAGGCCGCGATCAGCCCCAGGATCATCATTGCCGCGTAATCCGCGGCGCCGAACGATGTCGCGACCTTCGAGAGCCACCCCGACATGAAAACCAGCACCGCGATCCCGATCATCGAGCCGGTGAAGCTCGAGATCATCGAGGTGAACAGCGCCACCCCCGCGCGTCCCTGCCGCGCAAGCGGGTAGCCGTCCAGCGTCGTGACCGCCGATTGCGGCGTGCCGGGAAGCCGCAGCAGGATCGAGGCGACCGCGCCGCCATATTGCGATCCGTAATAGACCCCCGCCAGCATGATAAGCGCCGATTCCGGGCTGATGTGATAGGTGATCGGCAGCAGAAGCGAGATCGTCGCCATCGCGCCGATCCCCGGCAGAACTCCGACAAACGTGCCCAGAACGACGCCCAGAACGCACCAGATCAGCACCTCGGGGCTGGTTGCGTGGGCAAGCCCGCCGAGGAAGCCTTCCCAGCCGCCCATCACATCACCGGCCAAAGCGGAAGCGTCATGCGCAGCAGCACCGAAAAGATCAGCACGGTCAGCGCGGCGACGATCGCGGCCAGCACGATACGCCACAGCACGCCCCCGCGCGGGGCGGCGAGGGACGAGATCAGAACCGATACCATCGTCGCCGGAACAAGCCCCGCGCGGTAGAGCAGCAGCGCGAACGCCGCGATCGAAGCCAGAACCGCGATCAGCTCCCTGATGGCGATACGGCCGGGCTTGCCCTCACGCGCAAAGCCCGGCAGCGCGATCACCGCGCCCAGCAGCGCGAGCATGAGCCCCAGCACGACCGGGAAAAACCCCGGCCCCATCCGGCGCAGCGTGCCGAATTCGTAATGACCCGCCGCGTAAGCCGCCACGGCCAATCCCGTCGCCGTCAGGGCAAGCCCCCCGGCAATGTCGTGCCAGTCGCGCTGCATGTGTCGTCAGTTCGCCTCGATCCGGTCGATCACCTCGCCCCAAAGCGCGGTGTCGGCCTCGATCCGCTCGGAGAGTTCCTCCGCGCTGCCGCCGCTGACCTGCCAGCCCATATCCAGAAGGCGCTTCTGCACGTCCTCGTCCGAGAGGATGTCGTTGATCTCGGTGTTGAGCCGCTCGATGATCTCGGGGTCCGTGCCGGCGGGTGCGATGAACGCGTTCCACAGCTCGGCGCGGAAATCCTCTGGCAGGCCGGCATGGCCCGCCATGACCGGCACATCGGCGATCTGCGCGAAGGGCTCGGCCGAGGTCACGCCCAGCATCTTGAGATTGCCCGCCGCCGCGTGCTCCATCGCTGCCGAGGGCGCCATGAACCCGCTGTCGATCTCGCCGCCGATGATCGCGGTCGTGACTTCGGCATAGGAGGCGTAGGGGACGTGCAGCATCTTGACGCCCGCAAGGCTCGCGAACAGCTCGGCGGTCAGATGCGCGCCCGAGCCCTGCCCGACCGAGCCATAGGACAGCGCCTCCGGCTCGGCCCCCGCCTCTTGCGCGAAACCGTCCAGATCCTCGATTCCGGAATCGCCCGCAACCGCCAGAACAAGCGGCGAGGTCGCGATCAGGGCCACCGGCTCGATGTCGGCGGCGACGTCATAGCCGACATCGTCGACAAGCCGGGGCGATGTCGTGACCGGCCCGTTGATGGTGGTGCCGAAAACATGGTTATCACCGCCCGAGGCGAGCATCTGCTGGATCCCGATGACCCCGCCCGCCCCCGCGCGGTTCTCGATCACGACCGGCTGGCCCAGACGCTGAGCCAGCGGCTCGGCCACGATCCGCGCCAGAAGGTCCGGCGATGATCCGGCGGGGAAGCCGACATAGACGTGAACGGGCTTGGTCGGCCAGCTATCCTGAGCAGCCGCAGCGCCCGCAAACGGAAGCGCAAGCGAAGCAGCCAGAACGAGGCGGCGGGAAAGGATGGGGGTCATGTCGGGTTCTCCTCCTGAACGATCACGCGCGCCAGACGCACACGGGCCGGGAATCGTTAACTTCATGTACGTGCGGGGTCAAGAAAGAGGGGG
>JAUNRZ010000110.1 GCA_030539455.1 Paracoccus sp. (in: a-proteobacteria)
GCCCTATAACGGGGCGGACAGCGCCGCGGATCCGCGGATTGACCGGGGGGAACAACAAAGGACCGGTAAAGCGGCCGCCAAACTCTCCGAGAAGGCGGCCGCTTCTCGGCCCGACAGCGCTGCCGGCCCACCGCCCGAAACCCTGCCCGAAAATCTCCCCGAAGGCTCGGGGCCCGAGGACGCCCCGCGCGGCGATCTGGCTCGTCTGCCCGGATCGCGCCGCCCGCCCGCCCCGCGCGGGCCGGGCTATGCCGGCCCCGTTGCCGGGCTGCCGCCGCAGACCGGCCTGACCACCGATACTGCCGTTTTCACCGAAAGCTACGCGGTCATCCCGCGCACGGTGATGCGCGATATCGTGACCTCCTATCTGCCGCGATGGGAGGGGATGCGGATGTGGGTGCTCGCTCGCCCGCTCAGCGGTTTTGCCGAGACCTTCAGCCAGTATATCGTCGAGCTGGCCGAGGGCGGCGGCAGCGATCTGCCCGATGACGACAGCGAGGTGCAGCACGCGATTTTCGTGACCGGCGGCGAGATGGACCTGACCCTCGCCGGCGAGACGCACCGGCTTGGCCCCGGCGGCTTCGCCTATGTCCCGCCCGGCACGCCTTGGTCGGTGCGCAACGTGACCGAGGGCAATTGCGGCTTTCACTGGGTGCGCAAAAGATGGCATGCGGTCGAGGGGATGGACAAGCCCGATCCCATCGTGACCGACGAGCAGGACATCGCCCCGTCCGCCATGCCCGACACCGAGGGCTCCTGGGCGACGACGCGGTTCATGGACCCGGCCGATCTGCGCCACGACATGCATATCAATATCGTGACCTTCACGCCGGGCGGCTCGATCCCCTTTGCGGAAACCCATGTGATGGAGCACGGGCTTTTCGTGCTGGAGGGCAAGGCAGTCTACCGGCTCAACCGCGACTGGGTCGAAGTCGGGCCGGGCGATTTCATGTGGCTCCGCGCGTTTTGCCCGCAAGCGTGCTATGCGGGCGGGCCGGGGCGGTTTCGCTATCTGCTCTACAAGGATGTGAACCGCCATGCGACGTTGTGGAGATAGGTTGGGGGCAAGGGGGCGCTGCCCCCATCGCCTGCGGCGATCCCCCCGGAGTATTTGGGCGAAGAAGAAGGCGCGATCATGACAGAAATCACCGCAATCCCCGTGACCGAAGCCGCCTTCGCCCCGTTTGGCGAATTGCTGACCCCCCGCCCACGCGCCGACCGGATGATCAACGAAGGCCGCTGCGAGCGTCACCACGCCCTCGCGACGGTCGAGCGCGGAGAGGGCGAGGCGATCATCTCGATCTTTCGCAGCCAGCCCGTCAGCCTGCCCTATGAGTGCCGCTTGCTCGAGCGCCACCCGCTCGGCTCGCAGGCGTTCATGCCGCTCGGCCCCGATCCGTGGCTATCGGTCGTCGCCCCCGATAACGCCGGAGCGCCGGGCGCGCCGCTTGCCTTCGTGATCCCGGCCGGCATGGGCGTGAATTTGCGCGCCGGGGTGTGGCACGGCGTTCTGACGCCGCTGGACCGCGCCGCGGATTTTCTGGTGATCGACCGCGAGGGGGGCGGGGAGAATCTTCAGGAAATCACCATCCCGCCGGTCCGCATCGTCGCTTGATTTCTTCTGCGCCCAAATACTCACCGGCGCAGGACGCGCGGCTCACACCATCATTTCCTTGGTCGCGGTCAGGGTCAGCTCGGGGTGGTCGCGGATGACGCGGTCGATGTCCCATTGGAGGCGGGTGAGGAAGACCGGGTCGCCGTCATGGTCCTCGGCCATGTGCTGCTTGTTGGCGCTCGCGAAGGCCTCGACCTTTTCGCGCGGGCCGGCGATCCAGCGGGCCGACGTGAATTGCGACGGCTCGAGCCGCACGGGCAGGCCGTATTCCAGCTCGATCCGGCTCGCCAGCACCTCGAACTGAAGCTGGCCGACCACGCCGACGATGAAGCCCGCGCCGATCATCGGCTTGAAGACCTTTGCCGCGCCTTCTTCGGCGAACTGCATCAGGGCCTTTTCCAGATGCTTGGCCTTCATCGGATCGCCCGCGCGCACATTCTGGAGCAGCTCGGGCGCGAATGAGGGGATGCCGGTGAAGCGCAGCCCCTCGCCCTCGGTCAAAGCGTCGCCAATCCGAAGCTGGCCGTGGTTCGGGATGCCGATGATGTCGCCCGCCCAGGCCTCTTCAGCAAGCTCGCGGTCGGCGGCGAGAAACAGCACCGGGTTCGAGATCGCCATCGGCTTCTTGCTGCGCACATGGGTCAGCTTCATGCCGCGCTCGAAATGCCCCGAGGCGAGGCGCACAAACGCAACGCGGTCGCGGTGCTTGGGGTCCATATTCGCCTGCACCTTGAACACGAAGCCGGTGACCGCGCTTTCCTCGGGCGCGATCTGCCGCTCGGCGGCCATTTGCGGCTGCGGCTGGGGGCCGTAATTGCCGATCCCCTCCATCAGCTCGCGCACCCCGAACGAGTTGATCGCCGAGCCGAACCAGATCGGCGTCAGATGCCCCTCGAGAAAGCTCTGCCGGTCAAAGGCGGGCAGCAATTCGCGGGCCATCTCGATCTCTTCGCGGAGTTGGGCGAGCTGGCCCTCGGGGATATGCTCGGCCAGTTTCGGATCATCCAGCCCGCTGATCTTGATCGATTCGGCGATCTTGTTGCGATCGGCGCGGTCCATGATCTCCAGACGGTCGTTCAGCAGATCGTAAGCGCCCAGAAAATCGCGCCCGACCCCGATCGGCCAGCTTGCCGGGGTCACGTCGATGGCAAGGTTTTCCTGAATCTCGTCGATGATCTCGAACGTATCGCGGCTTTCGCGGTCCATCTTGTTGCAGAAGGTCAGGATCGGCAGATCGCGCAGCCGGCAGACCTCGAAGAGCTTGCGGGTCTGCGATTCCACCCCCTTCGCCCCGTCGATGACCATGATCGCCGCGTCAACCGCCGTCAGCGTGCGGTAGGTATCCTCGGAAAAATCCGAGTGGCCGGGCGTGTCGACGAGGTTGAAGCGGAACTCGCGGTAATCGAACGACATCGCCGAGGCCGAGACCGAGATGCCGCGGTCCTTCTCCATCTGCATGAAATCCGAGCGCGTGCGCCGCGCCTCGCCCTTCGCGCGCACCTGCCCCGCCATCTGGATCGCCCCGCCGAACAGCAGGAACTTCTCGGTCAGCGTCGTCTTGCCCGCATCGGGGTGGCTGATGATCGCGAAGGTGCGGCGCCGCGCGATCTCGGGCGGCAAATCGGGGCGGTTCGGGGCGGTCATGGCGGCTCCTGCTGTATCCGGCTGCATCTAACGCGCCGGCCCCGGCGCGGCAAGCAGGGCGCGGAATATAGCGATAAGTTCCGGCGACTTGGGAACGAAACCACCGCTTATCTGTTGACTCGCGACATTATGAGACTAATCGTATCCGCTACGACAGGAAGGTTACCGATGAGCGACAAGACCCTGACACGGATGGATCTGGCAGAAGCGGTCTTCCGCGAGGTTGGTCTGTCACGCCACGAATCCGCCAATCTCGTCGAATCGGTGCTGGGTCATGTGTCGGATGCGCTTGTGCGGGGCGAGCATGTGAAGATCTCGTCCTTCGGCACGTTCAGCGTACGCGAGAAGAACGAACGGATCGGGCGGAACCCCAAGACCGGGGAAGAGGTCGCGATCACCCCGCGCCGGGTGCTGTCCTTCCGCCCCTCGCATCTGATGAAAACCCGCGTCGCGACTGGCAACAAGACCTGATCCATGAAGAAATCCGCGGACGCATTCCGGTCGATTGGTGAAGTTTCCCAACTGATCGGAGTCGCGCCCCACGTGCTGCGCTACTGGGAGGCGCAGTTCCCGCTTTTCGCGCCGGTCAAGCGGCGCGACGGGCGGCGCTACTATCGCCCCGACGATGTGCGCCTTGCCGCCGGGCTGTGTGAGGTGCTGCGCGAGGACGGGATGACCATTAGGGGCGCGAAAAAAGCGATGGCGGCGGATAAGGGCGCTTCGCTTCGCGCGCGGGGAGCGGCGCGGCTCGAGGGGATCGCGCCGCAGCTTGGCCCCGGCGAAGAGACGCCCGAGGTTGAGCAGGCAGAAGCGACGGAGCGGCAGGCAAAACCGCGCGCGCGCAAGGCAAAGGCGGTGCCGGAGACGAATGGCACGTTGCCGTTGTTCCCCGAGCTTCTGGCAAGCGAGGGCGAGCCGGTCCAGACTGGCCCCGCCCCTTCCGGCAACGCGCCGGCGCCGAAGCGGGCGGCGAGGGCAGCCCCTTCCGGCGACGCATCCACGCCGAAGCGCGCAGCGAAGGCTGAGCCTGCCGAGCCAAATTGCGCCGAGCCGATCGCGGCCAAGACTGCGGTCAGCGCAGCTATCGAACGTCCCGCCGAACCTGCTCACCGCGAGCCTGCGCCGAGCGGTTCCACCAATCCCGCTGCCGCGCACTCAGCCACCGCGAACCGCGACGCCCCCCGCCGCACCGCAGCTTCGCCGGCGGAATGGGCGGCGCGGCTCACCGCGCTCGCGCTCGGCATCCCTGCCCTGCCCGGCAGCGCCGCGCCGGGCGCCGCGCGGCTGCTGGGCGATCTGCAACGCGCGCGGGCGCAGCTCGCCGCGCGGTGAGCGCCGCAGCGACAGATTTTTGCCGCCGCGCCCGTTTGGCCCCTTGTGCGCGCCGCCACATTCGCCCTATATGGCCGGCGTCGGGCCGTGGCGCAGTCTGGTTAGCGCGTCCGTCTGGGGGGCGGAAGGCCGCGAGTTCGAATCTCGCCGGCCCGACCATTCCGAAAAGCCCACCTCGCGAGGGGTGGGCTTTCGCATATCCGCATCTCGCGGCGCAATGGAGCGATTGATGAGCGGCGTTCTCCCCGATTTCCACCTGCGCGATCTGATCGCCTCGGGCGCCATCTCGGCGCGCGATGAGATCACCGACGCGCAGATCCAGCCGGCGAGCCTCGATCTGCGGCTCGGCGCCGAGGCATACCGGCTCCGCGCGTCGTTTCTGGCCGGCAAGGGGCGGTCGGTCCGCGCGCGGCTTGATGATTTCCAGATGCACCGGATGGACCTCAGCGGCGGCGCGGTGCTGGAAAAGGGCTGCGTCTATCTGGTCCCGCTTCAGGAAAACCTGCGCCTGCCCGAGGGGCTTTCGGCGGTCGCGAACGCCAAATCCTCGACCGGGCGGCTCGATCTGCTGACGCGGCTTGTCACCGATGACGGCACCGAGTTCGACCGCCTGCCCGAAGCCTATGACGGCCCGCTTTACGCCGAGATCTGCCCGCGCAGCTTTTCGGTTCTGGTCCGTCCGGGGATGCGGCTCAACCAGCTTCGGCTGCGCGCGGGCGGGGCGGTGCTGGACGATGCGGCGCTGCGCGCGCTGCATGAAAGCGCCCCGCTTGTCAGCGGCGGCGGCGGCGCGCTTATTGATCAGGGGCTGGGTTTTTCGGTCGATCTGCGGCCGGGGCAAGGCGATCTGGTCGGCTACCGCGCCAAGCCCCATAGCGGCGTGATCGACCTCGACCGGATCGGCGCCTATGATCCGCGCGATTTCTGGGACGCGCTGCGGGCCGAGAACGGCCAGCTGATCCTTGATCCCGGCGCGTTCTACATCCTCGTGAGCCGCGAGGCAGTCGCGATCCCGCCCGATTATGCCGCCGAGATGGCCCCCTATCTCGCCATGGTGGGCGAGTTTCGCGTCCACTATGCCGGGTTCTTCGATCCGGGTTTCGGCATTGGCGAGCGCGGCACCGGCGCGCGCGGCGTGCTCGAGGTGCGCTGCCACGAGGCGCCCTTCGCGCTTGAACACGGCCAGATCGTCGGGCGCCTCGTCTATGAGCGGATGGCGGCCCGGCCCAAGCGCCTATACGGGCAGGATATCGCGTCGAATTATCAAGGTCAGGGGCTGAAGCTGGCCAAGCAGTTCAGCGCATCCGGCGCGTGATGCGCGCCGCCTGCCGGGCGCGCTTGGTCAGCTCGCGCGCCGATTTCGACTGTTTCTTGGCGCGGGCGCGTTCCTGAGGCGTCATCTCGGCCTCGGATTTGCCGCGCCGCGCGGCGGTGTTGATGCCCTTGTTCAGCATACGCATCCCGAACATCCGCATCAGGCGGCCAACCAAACCGTTCATGTTCATCACTCATCCTCCTGCCCGAACAGATCGCCGGCGGGCTCATCCGGCGCTTCGGGCGCAACATCGTCATCGCCGGGCGCGGGTGCAAGGGCAAATCCGCCCTCGGAGGGGCGCGAATCGAGCAGCCCCGCCGCGCGCAGCTCGGCAAGGCCCGGCAGATCGCGCGCGGAATCGAGGCCGAAATGGTCCAAAAACGCCTCGGTCACGACGAACGTAACGGGCCGTCCGGGCGTCATGCGCCGCCGCCCGATCCGCACCCAGCCCAGCTCGATCAGCTGATCGAGCGTCCCGCGAGAGCTCGCAACCCCGCGAATTTCCTCGATTTCCGCGCGAGTGGCGGGCTGGTGATAGGCGATGATGGCGAGCGTCTCGGTCGCCGCGCGCGACAGGCGGCGCGTCTCGAGCGTCTCGGTCTGCATCAGGAACGACAGATCGGGCGCGGTGCGGAAGGCGAACCGCTCGCCCACACGGTGGAGCTGCACGCCCCGCCCCTCGTAACGGCGGCGCAGCATCGCGACGGCCTCGGCCGGATCGGCGCCGTGGGGCATCCGCGCGGCCAGATCGGCAAGGCCAAGCGGCTCGGCCGATGCAAACAGCATCGCCTCGACCATCCGCTCTTGCGCGTCCATCGGGGGCGGCGGGAAATCGGGCTGGGGCGCGCCGGGCGCATCGCCTTCGGTGTCCCCGCGCCCGCTTGTGTTGGCCGGGTCCGCGCCCCCTTTGGCGCGCGCATCCGGCGCGGCATCGTTTTCCGGCGCGCGGCTCATTGCCGTTCCTCGCTTCGCTTGCGCAGCGAGATCGGGGCGAAGGTGTCGGCCTGCCGGATCTCGATCGCGCCCTGCCGCGCGAGTTCCAGCGTCGCGGCAAAGGTCGCCGCCGTCGCGGACCGCCCGCGCGCCCCGCTGTCCCAGCCCGCCGGCAGAAACGCGGCAAGATCGGTCCAGCCCCCCGCAAAACCGATCAGCGAGCGGACCCGCTCAAGCGCCTGCTCCATCGAAAAAACATCCGTACGATCAAAAGCATAGGGGC
Organism: Paracoccus sp. (in: a-proteobacteria); assembly: GCA_030539455.1. Lineage (GTDB taxonomy): Bacteria > Pseudomonadota > Alphaproteobacteria > Rhodobacterales > Rhodobacteraceae > Paracoccus. The sequence goes on from JAUNRZ010000110.1 coordinate 7,123, forward strand.
GGAATTCATCGCGCGTGCGCAGCCGTGCATAGGCGCGCATCAGATCCATCAGCCCGACCTCCCACGCGGTGCTGCGATGGCGCGCGATCGCCTCGGGCGCGCCGCGGGCAAAGCGCGACTGCCCCAGCCGGTCGCGCGCCATGAGCTGCGCCGCCGCGCGCCGCATCGCGTCCAGCCGCTCGAGCTGGAAGGCCAGATGCGCGGCCAGATCCTCGGCCGAGGGGCCGTCCTCTTCGGGATCGGGCGGCAGCAGCAGGCGCGATTTCAGGAAGGCCAGCCACGCCGCCATGACCAGATAATCCGCCGCCAGCTCGATCCGAAGCGAGCGGGCCTTCTCGACAAAGGCCAGATATTGCTCGGCGAGCTCAAGGATCGAGATGCGCATCAGATCGACCTTCTGCGTGCGCGACATCGTCAGCAGCAGGTCCAGCGGCCCCTCGAAACCGTCAATATCGACGATCAACGCCTCATCCGCGCGGCGCTGCTCGGGCGTCGGCGCT
>JAUNRZ010000012.1:0-27177 GCA_030539455.1 Paracoccus sp. (in: a-proteobacteria)
TGAGGTTGCCGACCGGAGAGCCGTCCTTGGTGATATTGGTCGGCGCAAAATTGTCGCCGAGTTGCGTCAGCCCGTTCGGATCGCCCGGCCGGCCGATCGTCATTGTCAGCAAATCGCCGGGATAGGTGCCGGTCCGCCCGACGGTCAGGGCAAGCGTTCCCGTCTCGATATCGTAGGCGCCGCCGCCCAACATCTCGACTTCCGCGAGCGTGCCGCCATTCAATTGGGTGTTGCTGAAGCGGATCCGGTATTCGCCGATCAGAGTCTCATCCGCGACCGTACCCGCATCGTCGGTCGTCCCCGAATCGCGGATGCGCAAGATCCAGGTGTTCGACAAGCCCAGCTCGTCGGCGTCAGGCTCCGGCTCGAACGTGATGTCGAGCGATTCGGAGGTGCCGAGATTGCCGAAATATTCAACCTTCAGCGGCAGTGCCTCGTGCTCGCTGCCATGATCGGTCCAGGTGGCGGGCAGGTTCACGCCGAGATTCATGCGCGTCGTCGGATCGCCTGCGGTCTGGTTTGCGTTGATGACTACAGGCTCCAGCCCGCCCATCGTGTCGCGCGGCATGACGGGGATCGAGCCGTCGGCATTGGCCGGCCAGCCCAGCAGGACCAGCCCCGATTCGGTACGCAAAACGCCGTTCGCATCCGTGCGGAACGATCCGGTAGTGGTCATCATCATCGGCTTGTCGCCAAAGGCCGATCCCATCGAAACGGACGGGACCACCGGCAGCATCCCGCGGCCCGAGATCGCGATATCCAGCGGGTTCGATGTCGCAACAAGCGCCCCGCGCTGATCGATCAGCCGCGCTGTCGATGCACGAACGCCGCCGGCCGAATAGAGCCCCGCGCCGCGCGCCTGATTGATCACCATCCCTTCAAAGTCGGTGATGACCCGCTTGTACCCGTATGTGCCGGAGTTCGAGATGTTGTCGGCGATCGTGGCAAGCCGCGTCGCGTTGGCGGCCAGACCGGCGACACCGGCGTTCAGCGAAGACGAGATCGACATTCATTCATCCTTGTCATGAGTCGTTTCAGGCAGCTTGAGGCAAAAAACCTAAGATTCCCCTAAAGCGGGATCAGGCCCTGCCACTATTTCAATAAAATCAGCTCGATCCGGTCGTTGCTGATATCCATCGGGTTCGGCAGTCGGGCAGCGCGGTCGGCGTGGCCGGTCACGCGCTGGATGCGGGCGGGCGCGAAGCGGGCGGATTCGAGCAAAGAACGAACCGCCTGCGCGCGGTCGTTCGACAGGGGCCAGACCGGCTGCTCGGCCAGAACCTCGGGGTATGATCGCACATGCCCCGAAATCGCGACCTGATTGCGCGTCCTGCCCATGACCCGCGCCAAAATCTCGGCAAGCTGGCGGAGCGCGGGTTCAGCCTGTGCGGTATCGGCACGAAAAAGCGGCGAATCGGCAAGCTCCGAGATTTCGATCACCACGCCCTCATCCGTCACGCGCGTGACGACGTGGCGCAGAAGATTGGCCTGCTGCATCGATTCGGCGCCAATCCCGGCAAGCTGGTCCTGAATATGCTGGTTCAGCGCCTCGAGCGCATCCTGCTGCGCCGGCGAGCCGTCAGTTTCGCCCTGAGACGTGCCAACACCCCCCGCACCGGCAGAAGTTCGCACAATGGTCGGGGCGAAATATTCCGCGAGACCCTGCCTTTGCTGCTCCGTGGTCGCGTTCAGCAGCCACATGAGCAGGAAAAACGCCATCATCGCGGTGACGAAATCGGCATAGGCGACCTTCCACGCGCCGCCGTGATGGCCGCCATCGCTGCTTTGCACCGTGCGGCGCACGATGATCGGCGCCGAACTGCCCTGTCTGGCCATGAGTGCCCCTTTTGTCCCGTATCTGGGCAACAGGTCTAACAGCCCGGCATGAATCTCAAGTTAACGGATAAAATGCGTGATATTTCATCCACACAGGTGCGACGCGATGCGTCACAATCCCGTCATGGCAGCCAAATCGCCGCAATATTCTTGATCCTACCGCCGCTTGGCCTATTCAGATCATATGACGACGCAAGCGCAGTATGACATGGCGACGGGGCGCGGGATGATTGCCTGCCCGCGCTGCGATGCGCTGCATCTGCGCGAGGATCTGGCGATCGGCGACACGGCGCGCTGTGCGCGGTGCAACACGGTTCTGGCGCGGCCGCGCGCGGGGGCGTTCACGCAGATCATCGCCTTTGCGATCACCACGATGGTGCTGATGGTCGGCGCGATTTTCTTCCCCTTCCTTGAAATTTCGCGGATGGGTTTTGGCAATGAAACCTCGCTTTTCGGCGTTGCCATGGCGTTCTCCGAGGGGCTTCTGGCACCGCTGACGGTCGCGACGCTCGGCATGATCGTCGCGCTGCCTGCGATCCGGGCGGCGTTGCTGGTTTACACCCTGCTTCCTCTGTCGCGCGGCAAGCCGGCCTGGCGCCACGCGGCGCGGGCGTTCCGCGCGTCCGAATGGCTCAAACCCTGGTCGATGGCCGAGATTTTCATCATCGGCACCTCGGTCGCACTGGTGAAAGTCGCGGGGCTCGCGACGGTCAGCTTCGGCCCGGCATTCTGGGCCTTTTTCGGGCTGATCTTCATCAATATCGCGAATTACAGCTTCATGTGTTCGACCACGGTATGGGATGCGATCGAGGATTCGCAAAGGGCACAGCGCCGCGCGAGCCTGCCGCCCGGGGCCACCCCAACAGACCCGGCGCGCACATGACGCCCGCATCTGGGCAACACAGCGCCTTGACCGCTCACCGCGCCGGGCTGGTCGGCTGCCGGAGCTGCGGGCTCGTCTGGCCCTCGGATCACGAGCTTTGCGGGCGCTGCGGCGCTATCCTCACGAACCCCGACCGGCGCGGGCTGGCGGCGGTCTGGGCGTGGCTGCTGGCGGGGATCATCTTCTACATCCCGGCCAATATCATGCCGATGATGAGCACGCGCGCCTTCGCCATGTTCGGCCCGACCGCCGAGGCGACGATCATCGGCGGCGTGTGGGAGCTGATCCGCTACGGCAATTACGGGATCGCGCTCATTATCTTCATCGCTTCGGTCGTCGTGCCGATCGGCAAATTCGTCGCGATCATCTGGCTTGCCATCGTCGCCGGACGCCCCGCGACCGAGGCGGACGCCCATCGCCGGCTGCGCGTTTACGATGTCGTCGAATTCATCGGGCGATGGTCGATGATCGACGTGTTCGTGGTCGCAATCCTGTCGGCACTGGTGCAGCTTGGCTTCGTGGTCTCGATCCATCCGGGCCCGGCCGCCGTCTCATTCGCGCTGTCGGTTGCATTTACCATGCTGGCGGCGCAAAGCTTTGATCCGCGGCTGATCTGGCGCGGTTTGCCGCTACGATACAAAGGAAGTGACGGTTAATGAGCGATCCCGACCAAGCGCCACGCCCGGCCAGTCCCGTTCGGCGCACCGCCGCGCGCGCTGCCCGGGCCGGCTCGTCCCTTGTGTGGCTGGTGCCGATCATCGCGCTTGCCGTGACGCTGGGGCTCGCGTGGAACGCCTATCAGGGGCGCGGGCAGCTCATCTCGGTCGAGTTCCGCGATGCGACCGGGATCACGCCGGGCGAGACCGCGCTGCGGTTCCGCGAGATCGTGGTCGGCCGGGTCGAAGGCGTGCGCTTTACCGAAGATCTGACCTCGGTTCTGGTCGATATCCGCGTTGATCCCGATGTCGCGCAGTATATCGACGCGGATGCCGAGTTCTGGATCGTCCGCCCGATCGTGTCGGCGCAAGGGATCTCGCGGCTTGATACGGTGCTGTCGGGGGTGTTCATCGAAGGGTTCTGGGACGCGACGATCGGGGCCTCGCAGACGCGGTTTGTGGGGCTCGAGCGGCCGGCTTTGGCCAAGGACGCGGCGGACGGGACATGGTTCGTGCTGTCCTCGGAACGCGCGCGCGGCCTGTCGGAAGGCGCGCCGGTGATCTATCGCGGCCTGCCGGTGGGGCGGATGCAGAACCTGCGGCTCTCGCCCGAGGACGAATCAATTCTCGCCGATATTTTCATCGAAAGCCCCCATGATGAACGGCTGACCTCGGCCACCGCGTTCTGGGATACGTCAGGCTTTTCGGTCTCGCTCGGCGCGCGCGGGCTGAGCCTTAACGTCGATTCGCTGGCCACTCTGGTTCAGGGCGGCGTCTCTTTCGCAACGCTTGCCTCGGGCGGTGAGCCGGTGGCGCCGGGCCATATGTTCCGCCTGCTCGAGGACGAGGATTCGGCCCGCGACAGCCTGATGGCGCCGGGCGAGGGCGATTTGCGGCTTGCGATGCTGGTCGACAGCTCGCTGCGGGGGCTGAGCGTCGGGGCGGATGTCGACTATCAGGGCCTGCGCGTCGGGCGCGTCACCCAGATTGAGGTCGATGTGGACCGCACGCGGCCCGAAGATCAGCAGGTGCTGCAAAAAATCACGATGGCGGTCTCGCCGCACCGGCTTGGCCTGCCGGGCGATGCCGACCACGAGGACGCCTTCGCCTTCATTGATGAGCGTGTCGCCCAGGGCCTGCGCGCACGGGTCGCAAGCGCGGGTTTTCTGGGCACTTCGCTGATGGTCGAGCTGACCGATATCGACAACGCCGCGCCGGCCGAGATGGATTATCTGGCCCAACCGCACCCGCTGATCCCCACCGCCCCCGCGACGATCAGCGATTTCGCCGGCTCGGCCGAGGGGTTCCTCGACCGCATCGGCGGGCTGAACCTCGAAGGGTTGATCGGTGCGGCGACCGATATGATGAACTCGGTCACGAATATCGCGGCTTCGGACGATACGCGGGCGATCCCGCAGGCCCTGCGCAGAACGATCGACGAGGCGCGCGAGACGATGACGGCGCTGCGCGGCGCAACGGATGAGCTGCGCGAAAGCGGCGCGGTCGGCAACGCCGCCGCCGCGATCGAGCAGGCGCGGCTGCTGACAGAGCGGCTGAACACGGCGGTCACGGCTCTGCCGGGCATGCTCGCCTCGGCGCAGCGCGTGACCGACTCGGCCGGTGCCATCGACTTCGCCGCGATCGGCGCGCGCGCGACCGAGGCGCTTGGCGATGTGCGCGCGATTCTCGATCAGGAGGGCGCGCGCGCGCTGCCCGATGATCTGCGCCGCACGCTTGCCGGCGTCGAGGCGACGTTCGAGGATGTGCGCGCGATCTCGGGCCAGCTCCGCGAGGCCGAGGCGGGCGCGAGCCTTGCCCGGATGCTGGACGAAGCCGCTGCGGCTGCCGAGGCGGTGCGCTTGGCCGCCGCCGATGTCCCCGAAATGGTCGGGCGCATGGATAGCGCCGCCGCAGCGGTCGAGACGTTTGATTTCGCAGGCATAAGCACCGGCGCGGGGGCTGCGCTGACGGCCGTACGCGCGATCCTCGAGCAGGAAGATGCCCGCGCATTGCCCGAGGATATGCGCCGCGCGCTGACCGCGCTTGAGGCGACATTCGACGATGTGCGCCTGATTTCCAGCCAGCTTCGCGAGGCGGATGCGGGCGGCACACTTGTGAGGATGCTCGATGAGGCGGCCGATGCCGCCGAGGCGGTGCGCCTTGCCGCGGCCGATGTGCCAGAGATGGTCGAGCGCATGGACCGCGCCGCCGAGGCGATCGACGAGTTCGACTTTGCCAGCATTTCGGCGCAGGCCGATGGCATCCTGAGCGATCTGCGCGAGATGCTGGGCAGCGAGGACGCCGCGCAGCTTCCGCGCAACCTGTCCGACACGCTCGAGGCAGCGTCGGGCCTGCTGAACGATTTGCGCGATGGCAACGCGGCGGGCAGCCTGAACGCCGCGCTCCGCTCGGCGCGGGTTGCCGCCGACGAGGTCGCAAGCGCCACGCGCACCCTGCCCGAGCTGGCCGCGAGCTACCGCCAGCTTGCCGCCCGCGCGGAACAGGCGATCGCCTCTTACGGCGAGCGCGGCGCGGTCAACACCGAAGCCCGCGCCATGCTGCGCGAGATGTCGCGTGCCGCAACGGCTTTCAGTTCGCTGGCTCGCGCGATAGAACGCAATCCAGGCTCTTTCCTGCTGGGACGATAAGATGATGAACTGTTTTGTTAAGCCGATCCTGTCTGTTGCTTTGCTGCTTGGGCTTGCGGCCTGCGGCGATGGCACAAGGACCGAGCACTACATCATCGACCCGCCCGTCTCGAATCAGGCCAGCGGCGATATGCTTGGCGCGACCGAGCTGCGCGACGTCTCGCTGCCCGAATACGCGGCGGGCACCGAGATGGCGTGGCAAAGCCTCGATGGCGCGGTGCGGACCAGCTCGCGCGTGCTTTGGGCCGACAACCCGCAGCGCGCGTTTACGCTGACGCTTGCGCGGGCGATCTCGGATGTTTCCGGCGCAACGGTCATCCCCGAGCCGTGGCCGATGGCCACGCCGGCGCAGCGGCGGCTTGATGTGCGCATCGAGAAGGCGCTTGCCAGCAATGACGGGTTCTTCCGCCTACAAGGTCGCTATTTCCTCTCGGATGAGGGCGGCGGCGGCGGGCAGGATCATGCGCGCAATTTCGACATCGCGGTGCCGGTCAACGATGACACCCCGCAGGCTGTGGCGAACGCGGCGTCGATCGCGATCACCTTGCTCGCCGAGCAGATCGCGGTGCTGGGCGGGTCCGGCTCGACCATCGTGGCGCAGCCCTCGGGCGGCGGCGGGGCCGACCCATTCGCCGATCTCCCGCCTCTGTTCTAGGCACGCCCGCGCGGCGGGTTTAGCGCCGCCATCAGCTCGGCATGAAGGCGCGGGCCGGCGATCACCAGCCCGTCGACCAAGGGCTCGGGGTTGTTAAAGCGCATCTCGCGCCCCGCCTGGTCGGTCACGACCGCCCCGGCGCGCTGCGCGATCAGGCTGCCTGCGGCGATGTCCCATTCCCACGCGGCACGAAGCGACAGCGCCGCGTCAAAGCGCCCTTCCGCCGCCAGACAAAGCCGCCAGGCGAGCGAGGGGCGAAACTCGCGCCGGAACGGCGGCGGCGTGCCGCCCTTCCAGAACGCAGCATCCATCGAGGCGCGCGGCGTCAGCACGCGCGCGCCCTCAATCCCTTGATCCGTAGGCGAAATCACCCGACCGTTCAGCGTCGCCGGCCCGTGTTCATGGGCGGCATAGGTCAGTCCCATCACCGGCAGATGGACCACAGCGGCCACGATGCGCCCGGCCTCTGCCACGGCGAGCGCGTGCGAAAATCCCTGCTGCCCGTCGATAAAAGCGCGCGTCCCGTCGATCGGGTCGATAATGAAGCTGCGCGCCGCATCGAGACGCGAGGGATCGTCCGCGCTTTCCTCGGACAGCCACCCGTAAGAGCGCCGCGCGCCCAGCAATTGCTGGTGCAAATAGTCGTTCACCGCCAGATCGGCCTCGGTCACGGGCCCCGCGCCTGCGTCCTTCTCCCACGTCCTGGGGTCCTTGCGCCAAAAGCGGCGCGCGATCTCTCCGGCGCCCTTGGCGGCGCCCAGCAGCAGGTCGAGATCACGCTCCGGCAACGGTCATTCCCTCGATCAAGAGGCTCGGGACGCGGTGGCTGCGCCAGTCGCGCGCGTCATCGGCGGCGCGCGCGGTCCGCAGCATATCGCGCAGATTGCCGGCGATCGTGCATTCATTGACCGGGTGGCTGATCTCGCCGTTCTCGACCCAGAACCCCGACGCGCCGCGCGAATAATCCCCGGTGGTCGGGTTGATCGACGCGCCGAGCAGCGAGGTCACGACCAGCCCGCGCCCCATCTCGGCGATGAGATCGCCGCGCACGCCCGTCCCGCCGCTCAGCACGATATTCGACACGCCCGGCCCGGGCGGCGAGGACAGGCCGCGCACCGCGTTCGCGGTGCTCTCAAAGCCCAGCTTCCGCGCCGTCGACAGATCCAGCAGCCAGCCGCGCAGCACGCCCGAATCGATGATCGCGCGCGGAGCGGTGGCAAGCCCCTCGGCGTCGAACAGCCTTGATGCTGGCATACGCGGCAGATGCGGCTGTTCGGTGATCGTCAGCGCCTCGGGCAGGATCGCCGTGTCCATCGCATCGCGCAGCCATGACGAGCCGCGCGCGATCGACACGCCATTTATCGCGGCGATGATATGACCGATCAGCCCGGCCGCCACGCGCTCGTCATAAAGGACCGGGAATGCGCCGGTTGGCGGTTTGCGCGCGCCGGCGCGTTCCGCCGCGCGCGTTCCCGCAAGCGCGCCGATTTCGGCCGGGGCAGGCATATCGGCGGCGTGGATGCGGCTTTCGCCGGCGTAATCGCGCTCCATCCGCAGGCCCTCGCCGCTGATTGCGGTGCAAAAGACGCCGTGGCTGCTGCGCTCCGAGCGGCCCGAAAAGCCGTTGCTGGCGGCGATCAGAGTCTCGCGGCGCTGAAATCCCGCGCCCGCCGATTCCACCACCGACACGCCCGCGACGCCAAGCGCCGCTGCCTCGGCCAGAAGCGCGGCTTGCTCAAGCTCGGAAGGGCCGGGGTCGACCGCCGGATCGTTCAGCTCAAGCCGCGAAATGTCGCGGTCGGTCGCAAGCTGCGACGCCTCGGCGAGGCCAAGCGTGTCATCGACCGGCGCCTCGCGCGCCATCGCGACGGCGCGATGAGCCATCTCGTCCAAAGCCTCGGAGCTGTGGTTTGTCCCGCTGACAATGGCCTGCCGCCCGCCAATCAGAACGCGAAGCCCCACATCGACCGATTCCGCGCGCTCGGCCTGTTCCAGCCGGCCCCCGCGCACATCGACCGAAAGAGAATGACCGCGCATCGCGATCGCCTCGGCCTCCAGCGCACCGGCGCGCCGCGCGGCATCAAGAAGTTGGTCGGTCAGAGATTCGAGCATTTTTTCGTTCCGCAATGAAGAAGGGGCAGGCCGAAGGCCCGCCCCCGCAATCCGTTCAGAACCGCTTATTGTATTTGCTGGCCGTTGGCAAAGATCGAACCATCTTCGCGGAATTCGAGGTCCGTCACCATGCGGTCCGTCTCGCCCTCGACGCTACGCGCGAACATCATCAGGCCCATGCGCATCGGCATCACGTCGCTTGCCTCAAGAACCCCGGCTTCGACAAGCCGGTCGAGCAGCTGGTTGACGCCGTTGAACTCGGCATTGATCTGGCCGACCGGCTCGGAGATCTCGCCGCCCTCGGGGAAGTTGAGCGCACCCGAGGCGGTCGCATCCGCGCCAAGCGCCGACAGCGCGAGCTGGTTGACGTTGACCGTCCGCAGCTCGCCGGGCGGGCCCATATTCATCATCTCGGACATGATCTCGGTGCGCCGCTCGTCGGTCAGATCGGGGTCCGACAGCTCGAGCTGGAGCTTTTGCATTTCCGAATCGATCAGATCACGCTCCATCAGCACATCGCCGGTGATGTCCATGTCGAAGCTGATCGGCTCACGCGGGAGATCGCGGCCGGTCGAGATCAGCGCCCACAGATCTTCGCCCAGCATCACGTCCTGCATCGACTGCGCGATCTTGAACGGCTGGAGCTCGGGGCCCGCAAGCATAGGGGCCTGAATGTCGGTGCTGACCGCGCCGGTCGTGTAGGCGATCACGACCTCCTGGTCGCTCGACTCGAAACGCACGTCCGAGCTGTCGATGCCAAGCTGATAGGCTGCCCGGCTCTCGTTCATCTCGAGCCCGGCGGTCATGCCTTCCGCGCCGATCGCAATCGTGGTCCGGCGCGGCTCGCCATCGTTGATATCGTCGACTTCGGCGGTTATCCGCATCGACTGAATCTCGGCCTGCGACGCCATATTCATACCCGCGCGCACAGCGGCGGCCATGTCGCCGCTGGTGAACATGGTGCTGAGATCGCCTTGCACCGTGACATCGGCGTTGCCCCGGATCGGCCCGAAATCAATCGCGAAATCGATGCGGCCTGGCCCCTGAACGTCTCGCTCTTGCTGGGCGCGCTTGGCCTCCTCGCGATCGGCCGGCGTCTCGGGCTTCTCGGGCGCTGCGTCCGCCTCAACGGGGTGGTCTTCCGCGTGGCCGGCCACACGCACCGACCCGATCGAGCCTTCCGAGCGCGAGCGGAGCATATCGCCCAGCGTCACATGATCGCGCACATCAAGATCGGTCGCCGCGAAGCTCAGCGGCATTTGCCCGCTGCGGGTTTCGGTACTGAGGTCGATTTCGAGATCAATGGTCAGGTTCGGCGCCAGCGTGTGGATCACGGCGTCCTCGCGCGTGCCGGTGATTGTCATCTCGAACCCCGGATGCGCCAGCCTGAGCGGCAGAGTGAGCGGCTCATCCTCGTGCGGGCTCGTGATCGAGACTGAGCCTTCATAGCTGTCGGTCGCGGTCATCACGACCGTGTCCTCGGCAGTCGACACAAAGCGCACTTCGGGGATCACGACATCAATCGCGACCTCGGCCTGATCCTCGGCGGATTGCGCGTGAGACATCCCCAGATTGGTCAGGACAAGCGCATCGCCATCAGCCTCGGCCGACGCGGCGCTGAGCTCGATGCCGGTGCGCTGGTTATATTCCTGAAGCAGATCCCACGCTTCTTGCGGGGTCAGGGCCCAGGCGGGGGCTGCGATCAGCGTTGCCAGAGCGGTGTATCCGTAAAGTCTTTTCATGCTATCCACCTTGTATTTTATACTGAACCCGGCAAGTTCTCGCCGGATTGCGCGTCGAGCTGAAGGTCTCATCCCATGATAAACGCAGAACATGGCGAAAAGTTAACCGTCATAACCTTAAATCGGCAGGATAAGGCCAATGCGCTGACCGGCAAGATGCTCGATTCGCTGTGTGAGGCGTTTGATGAGGCCGCCGCATCACAATGCCGTGCGGTGATTTTGACCGGCGCGGGAGGTGTTTTCTCGGCCGGCGCCGATCTGGACGAGGCGCGCGACGGACTGACCCGCTCCGAGCGGTGGGAGCGGCTTTCATCACGCATCGCGACCATGCCTTGCCTCACGATCGCCGCGCTGAACGGGACGCTTGCCGGCGGGGCGTTCGGCATGGCGCTTGCCTGCGATCTGCGCATCGCCGTCCCCGAGGCCAAGTTCTTTTACCCGGTGATGCGGCTTGGCTACCTGCCGCAGCCCAGCGATCCGCGCCGGATGCACGCGCTGATCGGCCCGGCGCGCAGCAAGGCGCTGCTGATGGGCGGGATGAAGATCACCGCAGAGACCGCGCTTGGCTGGGGACTGATCGACCAGATCGCGGCGCCGGGCGGGTTGATGGAGGCCGCCCGCGATCTGGCCAGCGACGCGCAAAGCGCCAGCCCAGAACACGTCATGGCGATCAAGGGATTGATCACCGGCGCATGAACGCCAAGCCCCGCCTAGTGGTAAACGCTTTCCTTACCGAAATGGCGGGTCAGCATGTAATACATCACGGCGCGGTATTTCGAGCGGTTTGAGCGCCCGTAATCGTCAACGACCTTGTTGATGCCGTCCATCAACTCGGGACCGTCGCTCAGCCCGAGTTTCTTCACCAGAAAATTGTTCTTCACGCGCGCGACCTCGTCAGGATCGGACGCCGCGACAACCTCGCCATCGGCGTTATAGATCGACGGGCCGCAGCCGATCGTGACCTTGCGCAGCAGCTCCATATCCGGCGATTTGCCAAATTTGTCCTTGATATCCTTGGCGTATTTCTCGATCAGCTCGTCGCGTTTGCTCATGAGGCTTCCCTTCTGGCCTGCGCGGCCGGGGTCAGCCGCACCGCCAGCGTGGCGCGAATCTTAAAATAAATCAAGCGCGAGGACCGCCCGAATCGACCGTCCGATTAAACCTCGCCAGGCGGCGCGGGTCTGGTGGCGATATAGGCTGAAACGGCCAGCAAAATTGCGCATTGCAGCAGCCATAGCCAGTGGTCGAGCAGCACGAAGCCGATGACCGCGCTGCCGGCCATGCTGGCGATCGCGATCCATTTGATCGGCCGCGCGATGGCGCCATATTTCTGCCAGCGAATGATCGGAGGGCCGAAAACCGGGTGGCCCAGCAGCCACGCATTCATGCGCGGAGACGACCTCGCGAAACAGTAGCTGGCCGCGATGAGGAAAGGCACGGTCGGCATGATCGGCAGCACCGCGCCGATCAGGCCAAGCGCGACGAACAAAACCCCAAGCGCGACCCAAAGAAGGCGCAAGGTCAGTACCTGTAATGGTCCGACTTGAACGGCCCTTCCGGCTTGACGCCGATGTAATCGGCCTGCTCGACCGAAAGCTCGGTCAGGCGCGCGCCGACCTTGTCCAAATGGAGCCGCGCGACCTTCTCATCCAGATGCTTGGGCAGGATATAGACGCCGGGCGCGTATTCGCCGCCCTTCGTCCAAAGCTCGATTTGCGCGAGCACCTGATTGGTGAACGAGGCGGACATCACGAAAGACGGGTGTCCCGTCGCGTTGCCAAGGTTCAGAAGCCGCCCTTGCGAGAGGAGAATGATCCGGTTGCCCGAGGGCATCTCGATCATGTCCACCTGATCCTTGATATTCGTCCATTTGTGGTTCTTCAGGCTTGCGACCTGAATTTCATTGTCGAAATGGCCGATATTGCCGACGATGGCCATGTCCTTCATCTCGCGCATATGCTCGAGCCGGATGACGTCCTTGTTGCCGGTCGTCGTCACGAAAATATCGGCCGTCGCGGCGACGTCTTCGAGCCGGACCACCTCGAACCCGTCCATCGCGGCTTGAAGCGCGCAGATCGGGTCCACCTCGGTCACCTTGACGCGCGCCCCCGCCCCGGCGAGCGAGGCTGCCGAGCCCTTGCCCACATCGCCATAGCCGCAGACCACGGCGACCTTGCCCGCCATCATGACATCCGTGGCACGGCGAATCCCATCGACGAGCGATTCCTTGCAGCCGTATTTGTTGTCGAATTTCGACTTGGTCACGCTGTCATTGACGTTGATCGCGGGGAAGGGCAGCAGGCCCTTCTTGTGGAGATCGTAAAGCCGGTGCACGCCGGTCGTCGTCTCTTCCGAGACGCCCTGGATGAGATCGCGCTGACGGGTGAACCAGCCCGGACTTGCCTTGAGCCGGCGCTTGATCTGGGCGAACAGCGCCTCTTCCTCTTCGCTTTGCGGGGTCTCGATCAGCCCGGTCTCACCCGCCTCGACGCGCGCGCCGATGAGGATATACATCGTCGCATCCCCGCCATCGTCGAGGATCATGTTCGCGCCATCCTCGAACTGGAAGATCTTGTCGGTATAGGACCAGTATTCGTCCAGCGTCTCGCCCTTGATCGCGAAAACCGGAATGCCCGACGCCGCAATCGCCGCCGCAGCGTGATCCTGTGTCGAATAGATATTGCACGACGCCCAGCGAAGCTCTGCCCCAAGCGCCGCAAGCGTCTCGATCAGCACAGCCGTCTGCACCGTCATGTGCAGACTGCCCGCGATCCGCGCGCCCGCCAAAGGCTGCGCCGCGCCATATTCTTCGCGCAGCGCCATCAAGCCCGGCATTTCGGTTTCGGCAATGTCCATTTCCTTGCGGCCGAAATCGGCCAGCGCGATGTCGCGAATGATGTGTTCGGTCATGTCCACTGCTCTGAAAAAATCGTCGCTGTCCCTTAGCATCGGACCCGTTAAGATACAATGAATCCGCATGGCGAGAGGGGACAGAATGACAGCGCTTATCGCGGATCTTGGCGGAACGAACGCGCGGCTTGCCTTGTCGGTCGACGGCGCGCCCTCGGCGGTGATGCGTTATCGCGGCGATGATTATGGCCGGTTTGATGACGTTGTGGCTCATTATCTGGCAGCGCAGGGCCATCCGCGGATCGAGAAAATCTGCATGGCCGTCGCGGGCCCGGTGCGTGACGGGCGCGCCAGTCTGACGAATCGCGACTGGTCGCTGTCGGAGGCCGGGCTGCGCGATCTGACCGGCGCGCGCGATGCGCTGCTGATCAACGACATGCAGGCGCTTGGGCTTGCGATCACAAGGCGCCGTCCGGGTCCGGACGATACCGTGCGCGCGGCGCCCGCCTGGGGCAATCAGGCGCTTGTGGTGAACGCGGGGACGGGCTTTAACGTCTGCCCGGTCCATCTGGGCGCGATGGCGGTGCTTCAGGCCGAAGAGGGCCACACCCAGCTTCCGGCCAATATCGCCGGGGTGCTGGCGCAGAGGCTGGGTGCGAAGGCGGCGCCGTTCAGCTCGGTCGAGGCGCTGCTGGCGGGGCCGGGGCTTGCGCGGCTCCACCTTGCGCTGACGGGCGAGACGGCAGCGCCCGATGAGATCGCGCGCGATGAGGCCGCGCCGACCCTGCCGCTGATGGCGCAGCTTTTCGGGCTGATGCTGCGCGAGCTGGCGCTGCGCTATCTGCCGGGCGCGGGCATCTGGCTGGCCGGATCGCTTGCCCGGACGCTGGCGCGGCACCCCGAGAGCCTCGAGACGGGCTTTCTCGCTGAACAAATGATGCGCGATGTGCCGCAATCCATCCCCATTTTCCTGCTGAATGACGATCTTGCCGCGCTTGATGGTTGCATTGCTGCACTGGCCGGAAGCGGCGCCGGTAAAAACTAGTTCATCTGCTGGAAAACTCCGCCCGATTCTGCAAAGCTTCGGCCACGGGCAGAGAGGGGCAGGCATGAATTTCCGCTACGGCATCGGCGTGGGCGCCATGTTGGTCGGCATCGCGGCAAGCGACGCGGCCATCGCGCAATCGTCAACCTCGCCATTCTCGGGCCTTTTCGGCGGGCGCGACCGATCGAGCGTCACTTCGGCCGGCGTCGAGGGCCCGCAGGTGCTGCTGCGCTTCATCATCGTCGAGGGCGACAATGCGCTGACGACGCCCCTGCGCAACGCCTCGGTTCTGGCCGGCGCCCTGGCCGAGGAACGCACAACGGGGCAGGATATTCTGGCCGCCGCGCGCGCCGATTACGCGCGCGCGCTTGGCGTGATGTATGACGAGGGCTATTTCTCGGCCGTGATCTCGATCACGCTGGACGGGGTCGAGGCCGCCGAGATCGCGCCGCTGGATGCGCCCTCGGTGGTGCGAGAGGTGGTGGTCGCGGTCGATCCCGGCCCGCAATTCGAGTTCGCCCGCGCCGATATCGCCCCGCTGGCCCCCGGAACCGAGCCGATCGACGCCTATGCGGTGGGCGAGGTGGCGCAGACCGGCGTGATCCGCCGCGCAACCAGCGAAGCGATCGACGACTGGCGCCATTACGGCGCGGCCAAGGCCGAGGTCGGCGATAGCGAGATCATCGCCGATCACGACGTCGCGCGGATCGAATCGAATGTGATCCTCAATCCCGGCCCGGTCGTGACGTTCGGTCGGCTCCAGATGACCGGCTACGAGCGGATGAACCCGCGCCGGCTTGCCAAGATCGCAGGCTTTCCCGAAGGCGAGCGCTTTGACCCGGACCGCGTGGATGACGTGCGCACCCGCCTGCGCCGCACCGGGGTTTTTTCGGCGATCACACTGGTCGAGGCGGAAAACCTCAACCCGGACAACTCGCTCGACATGGGGCTGACGGTGGTGGAGCAAAAGCCGCGGCGGATCGGTGCGGCGTTCGAGATCTCGAATGTCGATGGCGCGATGGTCTCGGCCTACTGGATGCACCGCAACCTGCTGGGCGGCGCCGAAAGGCTGCGGATCGAGGCGATGGTCAGCGACATCAAGGCCGACCGCGACGCCATCGACTACGCGCTCAACCTGCGGATCGAGCGCCCGGCCACGCTGACGCCCGACACGACCGCCTATATCGACCTTGGCGCCTATCTGAACCGCGAGCCCGATTTCCGCGAAGAGATCGCCACCGCCTCGATCGGCTTCACCCATTACCACAGCGACGAGCTGACCGCCGACATCGCCCTGCAATATCGGTGGTCGCGCGTCGATGACGCCGGGTTCCGGTCGGAATTCGAGGCCATCGCGCTGCCGACCACCGTCACCTGGGACAAGCGCGACAACCCGACCGACGCGCGGGACGGGTTCTGGCTGCGCGGCGAGCTGACACCGTTTTATGGCTTTGGCGATACCGGCTCGGGGCTGCGGGCGGTCGGGGAAGGCCGCGTCTATCGCAGCTTCATGACCGATGACCGGCTGACGCTGGCCGGGCGGGCGCGGGTGGGCACGATCTTCGGGCCCGATCTGGCCGAGACGCCGCGCGATTACCTGTTCTACGCGGGCGGCGGCGGCTCGGTCCGGGGCCTGCCGTTCGAGCATCTGGGCGTCGAGGTGCTCACTGACGACAATGACGAGCCGATTCATACCGGCGGGATGAGCGTCGCGACGCTCAGCGCCGAAGCGCGATTCTGGGTGCGCGAGAATATCGGCGTGGTCGCGTTCGCCGATGCGGGGCAGGTCTGGTCGGGCGGCAGCTTTTCCGGCAGCAGCGACTGGATCGCCGGCGCAGGCGCCGGGCTGCGCTACCGCACGCCGATCGGCCCGCTGCGCTTTGACATCGCGACCCCGCTGCGGGGCGAGACGGATAACCGGATACAGCTTTACCTTGGCTTGGGGCAGGCATTCTGATGCGGAAACTCATTCTCGCCCTTGGTTTTCTGCTCCTTCTGCCGGCCTTTCTGGTAGCGCAACAGGCCGAGCCGCGCTCGGCCGCCGAGATTTCGGCGGAAGAGGAAAGCGATGTCGGCTTTCTGACGCGGTTCCTGCAAACGCGCCTCTCGGCCTCGGGGCGCGAGGTGCGCATTGTCGGGTTTCGCGGTGCGTTGTCCTCGCGCGCGACTTTCGAGCAGATCACGATCGCCGATGACGACGGGATCTGGATGACGCTCCATGACGGGGCGATCCAGTGGAACCGCTCGCGCCTTTTCGCGGGGGTGGTGGACGTCGCCGAGCTGTCCGCGCGGCTGATCGAGATCCCGCGCGCTCCGATTGGCGAAGAGGATGCCGGCCCGACCCCCGAGGCGCGGCCCTTCGCCCTGCCAGAGCTGCCGGTGGGGATCAATATCGGCGAGATCGACGCCGAACGGGTCGAGCTTGGCCCGGACATCATCGGCGAGCCGGTCGCGATCACGATACAGGGCGAACTGAACCTGACCGGCGGCGATGGCGATGCCGACGTCACCATCCAGCGCGTCGATGGCAAACAGGGCAGTTTTCAGTTCGAGGGCTCGTTCAGCAACGAAACGCGGATGCTGAAGATCGACCTCCAGCTTGACGAAGCGGAAAACGGGCTCTTCGCCAATCTCATCGGGCTGCACGGGCGCCCCTCGGTGAACGCGCATATCATCGGTGAAGGCCCGCTGAGCGATTTCGCCGCCGATATCGAGCTTGCCACCGCTGGCCAGCCGCGTATCACCGGCACGGTCTCCGTCGCTCAGGCGCCCGCGCCCGATGACAGCGGCAGCATGGGGTCGAGCTTTGCCATCGACATCGGCGGCGATGTCGGCGGGCTGCTGCCCGAGGATGGCGAGGCGTTCTTCGGCAATAACGCGCGCCTTGCGGCCCAGGGCTGGCTGAGCGAAAGCGGCCGGCTTCTGGTGCCGACGCTGGCGATTGACACCAATGTGCTGAAACTCAGCGGCGAGCTTTCGACCAACGCCGATGGCGCGCCGGTCTTTGCCGCGCTTGACGTGCTGTTCGGCGCCGAGGCGGGCGTGCCCGAAGACGCGCTGCCGGTGCGCATCCCCGCGCTCGAGCCCGCGACCAAGGTGCGCTCGGGAAAGCTGGCGCTGAACTACAACGCGGCGGAAAGCTCGGCCTGGTCGCTTGATGGCTGGCTGGCCGAGATCGAGCGGCCCGATATGCGCCTCGCGGCGCTTGATCTGACCGGGCAGGGCCATGTCACGCTGGACGGCAACGATCTCGATTCGATCGATGGCGCGATCCGCTTTGCGGCGAACGCGCTTGATTTCACCAATCCGGGGCTCGCCGAGGCGGTAGGCGACAATCTCGGCGGAAGCACGAATTTCGAGTTCGTGCCGGGGCAGGTCGTCCATCTGACCGGGCTGAATATCGGCGGCGATGTGTTCTCGCTGGGCGGCGAGGCGACCGTGGACGGGCTGTCGAGCGGGATCGTCCTGTCCGGCAACCTGACCGCCGCGCATCGCGACCTTTCGACGCTGTCGACCATCGCCGGGCGCGATCTGTCAGGCCGCGCCGATGCCGAAATCAACGGCTACTGGCAGTATCTGTCCAATATTTTCGATGCCGATGTCGATCTGACCGGCACCGATATCACGGTCGATCAGCCGCAGGCCGACCGGCTGCTCGAGGGCGCCTCGACGGTGGAAATCTCGGTGCGGCGCGACGAGGACGGGCTCGATCTGCGCCATCTTGCGGTCAACGCACAGCGTATCAGCCTGACCGGGGCGGGCCAGATCGCCACCGACAGCAGCGACGTGACCGCGATGTTCGAGGTGCCGGGACTCGAAGATCTGGACGACAGCTTTGGCGGCTCGATCATCGCTGTGGCGCGGATGACCGGGCCTGACGGCGCGCGCCGGCTCAGCGTGACGGGCAATGCGAGCGATCTGCAAACCGGGATCCGCGAAATCGACGGCGGTTTTGCGGGCGAGACCGAACTGGCCGCTGTGCTGGCGCAGGTGGAAGATGGCGGCTTTCAGATCGAAGAGCTCCGGCTGACCAACCCGCAGATCTCGCTTCAGGGCGAGGGTCAGCTTGCCGCCGATGACCTGAACGCGGATATCGTTCTGAACATTCCCGAACTCGCGCGTTTCGGGCGCGATTTTGGCGGCGCGCTGAACGCCAAGGCAACACTGGTCAGCGAGCCGGACGGCGCGCGGCGGCTGAGCATCACCGGGACGGGGCAGGATCTGGCCTTCGGCGAGGCCCTCGCGGACGGGATGCTGACAGGGCTGACCCAAATCGACATTCAGGGCGTGGAGCGCGGCGGCGATATCGAGATCGACCGCGCCCATATCGTCAACCGGCATGCCGAGATCACCGCCTCGGGCGTGATCGCGGAAACCGGAACCGACGCGCGCGCCGATCTGCGCATCACCGATCTCGCAGTGCTTGGCCTTGGCTGGAGCGGCAGCGCCGAGGCCGAGGCGACGCTGCTCGATGCCGGCGCGGGCGAGCGTGCGTTTACGCTGGACGGGACGGTGCAGAACTTCGCGCTCGGCCAGACCGAGATGGACCGCGCATTTGCCGGCGAGACGCGCGTGATCGCGCGCGGCACCGAACGCAGCGGCGTGGTGACGCTGGATGTCGCGCGGATATCGAACGATCTGATGAACGCCGAGGCGCAGGGTGTTGTCGGGCCCCGCCAGATCGACCTCGACGCCACCATCAACGCAAGCGATCTGAGCTTTCTGGGCCGAGGCATTGCCGGCGCGGTCGAGGCCGAGGGGCGGATCACGCAAGAGGGTGAGCGGCGCAGCGTCGATCTGAGCGGCCATTCGCAGGATCTGCGCATCGGGATTGCGCAGGCCGACGCGGCGCTGCGCGGGCGCACGGTATTCACGATCAGGGGCGAGCAGGACGAGACCGGCTTTCGCATCGACGGCGCGCGGATCGAAAACCCGCAGGTTTTTGCCGAGGCGCAAGGCACTTACGGCGATCAAGGCACCGATCTGAACGCGCGTGTGCGCAGCCCTGATATCAGCTTTCTTGGCGGCGGCTTCTCCGGCGCGCTTGATCTGACCGGCACGCTGGCCGATCAGGCGGGTGTGCGCCGCTTTGATGTCAGCGGCACCGGCACCAATCTCGCCTTGGGCCAGACGCAGGCGGACGGGGCGCTTGCCGGGCAAACGCAGATCGCGGCGACCGGCACCGAGCAGGGCGGCGTCTTTAATATCGAGAGCGCGCAAATCACCAATCCGCGCCTGAACATCTCGGGCAGCGGCACGGTCGGTCCGGGCGTTACGGATGTCAGCGGCCGTGTCGCGGCCTCGGATCTGTCGTTCATCGGCGGCGGGCTGCGCGGCGCGGTCGATGCGAATATCCGCTTTGCCGACGCGCCGGGCGGTATCCAGCGGATCGAGGCAAGCGGGACCGCGAATAATCTGGCGGTCGGGAACACGCAGGCCGACCGGCTGCTGGCGGGGCAGACGAGGTTCGACACCGTCGCGCTGCTGGATGGCGGGCAGGTGAATATTCAGCGGCTCGATGCGCGCAATCCGCAGGCGCAGATCATCGCCTCGGGCGATCCGCGCCAGGCGGTTGAGCTGGACGCGCGGCTGACCAATCTCGATCTGCTGGTCCCGGGTCTCACCGGCCCTGCGCAGGTGATCGGCACGATCCAGCAGCAGGACGGCGCCTATGGGCTGAACCTTGCCGCGACCGCGCCGGGCGGGACACGCGCGCAGATCAGCGGCTCGGCTCAAAGCGATTTCTCGAGCGCGGATATTCAGGTGTCCGGCGTCAGCAACGCCGCGATCCTCAACCCGCTGATCCGAACGCGCAGCGTCGAGGGGCCGGTCAGTTTCGATCTGCGCCTCGCCGGCCCGCCCGAGCTCGATTCGCTGACCGGGACGATCCGGCTGACCGATGTGTCGGTGGCCGAGCCTCGGCTGGGAATGCGGCTGCAAGGGGTGAACCTGACCGCGCAGCTTGATCGCGGCTTGATCCAGCTTGATGGCGGGGGCCAGATGGCGGCGGGGGGCGCGATCAGCGTATCGGGGCCGATCAATCTACGCGGGCAGCCATCGCTGGACGTCGCCATACGGCTGAACGATCTGGTCGTTCGCGATCCCGCGCTTTACGAGGCGCGTCTTAACGGCGTTCTGACCGCATCGGGCGTTCTGGCCGAGGGCGCCCTGATCAGCGGGACGATCAACGTCGCCGAGGCGGAGCTTCGCATCCCCTCGACCGGGCTCGGCGGCGCGCGGCAGATCCCCGAGATCATCCACCGACGCGATAGCTGGCAGGTGCGCACGACGCGCGCGCGCGCGGGGCTCGAGCCATTCGGCAGCCTTGCCGCGCAGCAGGCCAATCTGGGCGGGCCCGCCGCGACACCGCCCGCCGTGCCGCTGCGGCTGAACATCAATATCGAAGCGCCCAACCAGATCTTCGTGCGCGGGCGGGGCGTCGACGCCGAGCTTGGCGGCTCGGTCCGCCTGACCGGCACGGCGCGCGACATGGTGCCGATCGGGTTTTTCGAGCTTATCCGTGGCAGGCTCGACCTGCTGGGCCGTCGCTTTGATCTGAGCGAAGGGCTGATCGAGCTTCAGGGCGATTTCCGTCCTCTGATCCGTCTGGTTGCAACGAATGTGCAAAGCGACATCACCACGATGATCATCATCGACGGCGAGCTGATGGAGCCCGATATCCGCTTCGAATCAACGCCCGAGCTGCCCGAGGAAGAGGTGCTGTCACATCTTTTGTTCGGTCGCGGGCTGGAGAACATCACCGCGCTGCAAGCCGCGCAGCTTGCCAACGCGATTGCGGTTCTGGCCGGACAGGGGGGCGCCGGCATCGTCGATACGCTGCGCGATTCGATCGGGCTCGATGATCTGGACCTGACCACCGATGACGAGGGCAATGTCGCTGTCCGCGCCGGCCGCTATTTGTCGCGGAACGTCTACACGGATGTCGAGATCGGCGGAGATGGCGAATCGCGGGTGAACCTGAACCTCGACATCACGCCGAACCTCACCGCTCGCGGTTCGGTCGGGACGGACGGCAACAGCCGGCTCGGGATCTATTTCGACCGCGATTATTGAGTATTTTTGCGCAGAAGAAGCGGCGAAAACATCACGAGCGCGTCGACATAGCCATGTGCTGGATGGGCGAATGCGCCCGGCAGGCGGCCGACGATTTCAAAGCCTTCGGATTGCCAGAGATGGACGGCGTCGGCATTGGTCGAGACAACGAAATTGAACTGCATCGCCCGGAAACCCTGCGCCGCCGCCCAGTCCTTCGCGTGGCGGCAAAGCGCGCGCGCAACCCCGCGCCCGCGCGCGGCGGGCGAGGTCGCAAAGCCCGCATTCGCGACGTGATCGCCGCCGCCCGGTCGGTTCGCGCCGATATGGGAAAGGCCGAGAATCTCGCCCTCTGCCTCGGCGACGAACGCGCTGAAGGGCGGCGCCAGCCAGTCGGCGATGGCGTCCTCGCGGGTGATGTCGCGCGGGATGCAGTAGGTCTCGCCGGCGCGATACACGGGTTTCAGGATGTCCCAGATCGCGCCGTGATCCGCCCCTGTGACGGGACGGATCGTCAGGCGATCTGCGCTCATTTCAGCTCGGAGACCGAATTGATGACGCGGCCGAGCAGGCCGTAATCTAGCGCCTCTTGCGTATTGAGCCAGAAATCGCGTTGCGTGTCGGCCTCGATCTTCTCGATGCTCTGGCCGGTCGCGTCGGCGAAAATCTGGTTAAGACGCTCGCGCATCAGGCGGACCTGTTCGGCCTGGATCATCATGTCCGAAGAGGTGCCGCCGATCCCGCCCGAGGGTTGGTGCAGCAAAAACCGGGTGTTCGGCAGGCAATAGCGGTCCTCTTTCTCGGCGCCGACGAAGATCAGAGCGCCGGCAGACGCCACCCAGCCCGAGCCGATGGTCCGCACGCGCGGTTTGATGAACTTGATGATGTCATGGATCATGTCGCCCGATTCGACATGGCCGCCGGGGCTGGAGATCAGCATGTTGATCGGCTCGTCGCCATCTTCGGCAAGCGCGAGAAGATGCGCGACGGTGCGCTGCGCCAGCTTGTCATTGATCGGCCCGGCAACGATCACATTGCGCGATTTGAAATAGAGCTTGCCGATATTCGCCGCGTCCGGCAGGCCCAGCCCCTGTTCGGGTTTCTCGGCGTCGTGGCGTTCGTCGTCATCGTCTTCATCAAGCACGAAATGCGGCATCTCTCGGCGGTTCCTTGTCAAAAATGGTCGTCAAATCAGCTTGCCGGCGTCGAGGAGACGCCAACCTTGGCGGGGCGGAGCAGGCGGTCATGCAGCATGAAACCGCTATCCATGACCTGAATGATCTCGCCCGCGCTTGTGCCGGGCACGGCGGCCTCGAACATGGCCTCGTGGAGCTGCGGGTCGAACGTGCTGCCGATCTCGGGCGTCAGGACGGTGATGCCGTGTTTGGAGAAGATATTGGCCAGCTCGCGCTGGGTCAGCTCGACCCCTTCGAGCAGGGCGGCGTTCTGGTCGCGCTGATCTTCGGGGACCGCCTGAATGGCGCGGCTGAGATGGTCGTAGACCGGCAACAAATCGCGCGCGAGGCGCGTTCCGCCATATTTCTCGGCGTCGCGGCGGTCCTTGTCGGCCCGCTTGCGCGCGTTCTCGGCATCGGCAAGCGCGCGCACGAAACGATCGCGGTAATCGTCACGCTCGGCGGCCAGGCGATCGAGCTCGTCGCCCTGATCGTCTATCGTCAGCCCGGCCTCATCATCGTGCAGATCATCCTCTGCCACATCCGGGCCATTCTCGCGATTTTCAGTCGTCATCATCTACCCCTTTTGGCCGGACAGGACGCGCCCGACCAGCTGTGCGGTATAATCCACAATCGGCACGATCCGCCCGTAATTCAGCCGGGTCGGCCCGATCACCCCCACCGCGCCAACAATCTTTCGGTCGGCATTCATATAGGGAGAAACCACCAGAGAGGAACCCGAAAGTGAAAAAAGCTTGTTCTCGGAGCCGATAAAAATGCGCACCCCGGCGCCCTCATCGGTCAGTTGGAGAAATTCGGCGATGTCGCGCTTGCGCTCGAGGTCGTCGAAGAGAACGCGGATCCGGTCGAGATCGGCCTCTTGCGTGCCGAGCAGATTCGCGCGGCCGCGCACGATCAGGCGCGCGTCGGCGGCCTCGCTTTCCCATTGCGCCAGCCCCTGCTCGACAAGTGCGGCGGCCAGCCCGTCAAGCTCGGCCCGGTGGCGCGCGATCTCGGAGCCGATCAGGCTACGCAGCTCGGACAGCGTGCGGCCGGCGGCGAAGGCGTTGAGGAAGTTCCCGGCCTCGCGCATGGCGGACGGGGTCTGGCCTGCGGGCGGCGTGAAGATGCGATTCTCGACATGGCCGTCCGAGAAAACCAGCACCACAAGCGCTCGGCCCGGTGCGAGCGAGACGAATTCGATATGGCGGATCGGGGCTTCGTGTTTGGGGCTGAGAACGAGCGAGGCGCCCTGCGTCAATGCCGACAGCGCCGAGCCGACGCGGTCGAGCATCGTGGTGATGTCGGGCGAATCGTGGCCCATCGTCTGCTCGATCTGATCGCGGTCGGCCGGGTCGACCTTGTCGATCTCCATCAGGCCATCGACGAAAATGCGCAGGCCAAGCTGGGTCGGCATCCGCCCGGCCGAGATATGCGGGCTGTCGAGCAAGCCAAGATGTTCAAGATCCTGCATCACATTGCGGATCGTCGCTGCGCTGATTTTCTCGCTGAAATCGCGGCTGAGGCTGCGCGAGCCGACCGGCTCGCCGCTGGCAAGATAGGCCTCGACCACGCGGCGGAACACCTCGCGCGAGCGGTCGTTGAGTTCGGCAAGAAGCGGGTTCGACATGGCTTTCCGGGTTGCGTCCTGTGCTGGCGGGCCTGTAACTGACGCAAACAGCCGAAAGGACCGAACGATGCGCCCATCTGGCCGCAAGTTAAGCGAAATGCGCCCGATTTCAATTGAAACCGGGGTGATGAGGCATGCCGAGGGGTCGTGCCTGATCAAGGTGGGTGACACGCATGTTCTTTGCAGCGCTTCTATCGACGAGAAAGTGCCTCCGTTCCTGCGTGGCACGGGTCAGGGCTGGGTGACGGCGGAGTACGGGATGCTGCCACGCGCGACGAATACACGGATGCGGCGCGAGGCGGCGCAGGGCAAACAGGGTGGCAGAACGGTTGAAATTCAACGGCTTATCGGTAGGTCACTGCGCGCATCGGTGGATCGACTGGCACTGGGCGAGCGGCAGATCACCGTTGATTGCGACGTGATCCAGGCCGATGGGGG
This sequence comes from Paracoccus sp. (in: a-proteobacteria), assembly GCA_030539455.1. Lineage (GTDB taxonomy): Bacteria > Pseudomonadota > Alphaproteobacteria > Rhodobacterales > Rhodobacteraceae > Paracoccus. The sequence goes on from JAUNRZ010000012.1 coordinate 24,724, forward strand.
CACGCGCTGCGCTGCGATCACGGGCGGGTTTGTTGCGCTGCGGCTGGCGGTCAACAAGCTGATGGATGCGGGGCTTCTGCGGTCGGACCCGCTGACCGATCATGTCGCGGCGGTGTCTTGCGGGATCTATGCGGGGCAGTTGGTGCTTGATCTTGACTACGCGGAGGATAGCGAGGCCGGCACGGACGGCAATTTCGTTCTGACCGGCGCGGGGCGCATGGTTGAGGTGCAAATGTCGGCCGAGGGCGCCACGTTCTCGCGCGATGAGATGAACGGTCTGCTCGCGCTTGCGGATCAAGGGGTTGCCGAGCTGGTGGCGGCGCAGAAGGACGCGCTTACATGAGAAAGCTGACTGAAAAGCGGGTGCTGGTCGCGACGCATAACGCCGGCAAGCTGGAAGAAATGCGGGCGTTATTCGGCGCTTACGGCGTTGAAGTGGTGGGCGCCGCCGAGATGTCGCTGCCTGAGCCGGCCGAGACCGAGGACAGTTTTCTCGGCAATGCGCGGATCAAGGCGCGTGCGGCGGTTGAGGCGACGGGACTGCCGGCGCTCGCCGACGATAGCGGGATTTCGGTCGATGCGCTTGGCGGCGCGCCGGGGGTCTATACGGCGGATTGGGCCGAGACGGGCGATGGCCGCGATTTTGGCATGGCGATGGAGCGGACATGGCGCGAGCTCGAAGCCATCGACGCTCCCTCGCCGCGACGCGCGCAGTTTCGCTGCACGCTCGTCATGGCCTGGCCCGACGGGCATGAGGAGGCCTTTGAAGGCGTGCTGCCCGGTCAGGTCGTCTGGCCGCCGCGCGGGCGCGAGGGGCATGGCTATGACCCGATCTTCCAGCCTGACGGGCATAAGGAGACGTTAGGGACCATGACGCCAGCCCAGAAAAACGAGATCAGTCATCGGGCTATGGCGTTTGAGAAGCTGAGGAGAATCCTTGCGTAGAATCTCATCAGGCTCGCCATTCGAGGCAGCGATGGGCTATAGCCGCGCCGTTGTGAAGGGCGAGTGGTGCTTCGTCTCGGGGACCACTGGCTACGATTACCGCACGATGGAGATGCCGGAAAAGGCGGCCGATCAGGCGCGAAACTGCTTCGAGACGATCGGAGATGTGCTTCGTGATGCTGGTTTTACGCTCGATGACGTGGTTCGTGTGCAATACACGGTGACGGACGTGGGCATTCTGGATGAGATCGCGCCGGTGCTGGTCGAATATATGGGCGGCGCGCGGCCAGCGGCGACTATGGTGGTTGCGGGGTTGATCCGCCCCGAGATGAAGGTCGAAATCGAGGTGACGGCATTTCGCGGATGAGCGGGCAGGACGACTGGCGCAATGCCGGGTTCGGGCTGTATGTCCACTGGCCGTTCTGCGCATCCAAGTGCCCCTATTGTGATTTCAACAGCCATGTCTCGGCCGCGATCGACCATTGGCGCTGGCGGGCGGCTTATCGCGCGGAAATCGCGCGGGTCGCGGCCGAGACGCCCGGCCGTATCTTGAACAGCATCTTTTTTGGCGGGGGCACGCCCTCTCTCATGGAGCCTGAGACGGTCGCTGCCGTTATCGACGCGGCGCGCGCGGCGTGGGGGTTTGCCAACGATATCGAGATCACGCTCGAGGCCAATCCCGGCAGCGTTGAAGCGGGCCGATTTGAGGGTTTTGCTGATGCGGGCGTGAACCGCGTCTCGCTGGGCGTGCAGGCATTGAATGACCAAGATTTGCGCAGGCTCGGGCGCCTCCACACCGCCGCCGAGGCTCGGCAGGCCTACGATCTGGCGCGCCGGTCATTTGGCCGGGTGAGCTTCGATCTGATCTATGCGCGGCAGTATCAGGATCTGACCGCGTGGAAATCAGAGCTGGCCGAGGCTGCGGCGATGGCGGTTGATCATTTGTCGCTTTATCAGCTCACGATCGAGGAAGGGACGGCGTTTGCAGCCCGTCTAGATGCGGGTGGGCTTGCGGGGTTGCCGGATGATGATCACTCGGCCGCTATGTATTTAGAGACGCTTGATTATCTGGAGGGTGTGGGCCTTCCGTATTACGAGGTCTCGAACCACGCGCGGCCGGGCAGTGAGAGCGTTCATAACCTTCTTTACTGGCGGCAAGGTGACTGGGCGGCCGTCGGGCCCGGCGCGCATGGGCGGTTAACGCTGCCTGCCGGGCGCGTAGAAACGGTGGCTTTGCGCGCACCGGGAGCGTGGCTTTCCCAGGTTGAGGCGGCGGGGAGTGGCGATGAGAGCCGTGCCCTTCAGTCGCGGGCGGACCGCGCGCTGGAATATCTTTTGATGTCGATCAGGCTGCGTGAGGGCGTTGATCTCGCTCGGCTGGCGGCGCTGGGCGGTGAGCTTGACGAGCGCGGGCTTGCCTTGGTCGAAGAAAACGGGCTGGCAGCGCGCGCGGACGGCCGGTTGGCGGCGACGCGCGCGGGCCGCCCTCTGTTGAACGCGATCTTGCGC
>JAUNRZ010000012.1:27277-30959 GCA_030539455.1 Paracoccus sp. (in: a-proteobacteria)
ACTGGCGATAGGACGACGCCTCTTCGATCGCGTTGAGATCGGCGCGCTGGATGTTTTCGATGATGGCAACTTCCATCATCTCGACATCAGAAAACTCGCGCACAATGACCGGCAGATCATGAAGCTGCGCAAGCTGCGCAGCGCGCCATCGCCTTTCGCCAGCGACGATCTGATAGAGGCCCGGATCGTCGGGATGCTCACGGACGATGAGCGGTTGTATGACCCCACGCGCGCGAAGCGAATCGGCCAACTCGCGCAATGCGTCGGGGTTAAAGCTGCGGCGCGGCTGATCGGGGTTCGGGCTGATCTGCTCGATCGGGACAATCAGAGCACCAGCATGGCCCGCGACGAATTGTGCCTCACTTTCGGGGATGTCGATATCGGCCATCAAAGCAGAGAGGCCGCGACCCAAGCCGCGCGGTTTTTGCTTGCTCATGCGGCAGTCTCCAGTTGATTGGCGAGAAATTCGTCGGTCAGATCAAGATAGGCCTGCGCGCCCTTGGACGCCGCATCGTAGTCGAGCACCGGCATCCCGAAAGAAGGCGCCTCTGAGATCCGCACATTGCGCGGGATGACTGTGTCGTAGACCAACCCTTGCAGCGTCTCGCGCGCGTCGGCCTCGACCTGCTGGGCAAGCCGGTTGCGCGCGTCCACCATGGTCAGCAGCACGCCTTCGATGCGCAGGCGCGGGTTCGCTCCGTCGCGGACCTGCCTGATGCTCCGCAAAAGCTGTGAGAGTCCTTCAAGCGCGTAAAATTCGGCTTGCAGGGGCACAAGCACGCTGTCGGCCGCGATCATCGCGTTGAGCGTGATAAGGCCGAGCGCAGGCGGGCAGTCGAGGAGGATATAGTCGAAGCCGTCGAGACCGCGCAGTGCGGTCTTCAGCAGATGCGTCCGGGACTTGTGGTTGGCAAGATCGGCGTCGGCTGAGGTGAGATCCGAGGTGGAAGCGATGATCGAAAGGCCGGAGACGGTTGTTTTCTGGATGATATCGGCCGCCTTCGCTTCGCCTAGAAGAAGATCGAACGAGTTCCGCTCGCGTTCGCGCGCGCCCAGCCCGAGTCCGGTCGATGCGTTCCCTTGCGAATCGAGGTCGATGATAAGAACTTGTTTGCCCTTGGCGGCAAGGCCAGCGGCGAGATTGACAGCCGTCGTCGTCTTGCCAACGCCGCCTTTCTGGTTGGCGACTGCGATGATCTTGGGTTCAAGCATGGGACAAATTCGTCAATCTCAGGATCGCCGCGCCTTCTTCGGTCGCGCTCGGCCATGTTTCGAGGTCAAATTGCCACGAGACGCGGGCCGCGTCTACCTCTTCGCGCCAGCTTCGCCCCTTGAGCAGGATCGCGCTGCCGCCCGGCGCCAGATGGCGCTCTGTATAGGCGAGCAATTGCGGAAGTGGGGCCAAGGCGCGTGCGCTGATGGCGTCGGCTTGAGCAGGCGGCGCTGCTTCAATACGGGAATTGGCGATGGTCAGATTGGAGAGTTCCAACTCTCGGCGCACCGTGTTAAGAAAAGCGCATTTTCGTGCGTCGCTCTCGATTAGGGTGATCTTGATTGGCAGCTCGCGGGCCTCAATGGCGATAACTACGCCGGGAAGCCCGCCGCCGGAGCCGAGATCGAGCCATTTGCCTGTTGTCAGGCCCGCATATGGGAAAAGCTGCCGCGAATCCTCGATGTGGCGGTAACGGAGCGCCGGCAGAGTGGTTGGCGAAACGAGGTTTATCGACGCGTTCCACTTACGTATCAACGCCTCATACCGCGCCAACAGAGCCTCTGTTTCACGTGAAACATCGCTCATCAGGCGCTCCGACGCTCCTCTTGACGAATTGCGCTGAGGATCAGCGTAAGCGCAGCGGGCGTCATCCCCTCGATCTTTGACGCAGCCGCGAGGCTGTCAGGGCGTTGAGAAGTGAGCTTTGCCGTCAGCTCGCCAGAAAGCCCCGAAAGCGCGCGGTAGTCGAGCGTCGCCGGTATCAGCACCGCCTCGTCTCGCCGAAGCATCTCAACCTCGCGTGCCTGACGGTCGACGTACTGGGCATATGTCGCATCGACCTTGAGTTGGCGCGCAACCTCGGGCGAAATCGCGCCCAATTCCACCAGAGACGAAACCTGCGCGACAGTCGCTTCGTTCAGTCCCAACAGCTCGAAAGCGGTACGCGCGCGGCCATCTTGGCTGATCGCCAAGCCGGCGGCCTGCGCATCGCGCGCATTGATGCGGCTGCCGTCGAGCACCGCGCGATTAGCGTCATACTCGGCCATCTTGGCCTCAAACGCAGCCTGGCGTGGCCGTCCGACGCACCCAATCTTGATGCCTATTGGCGTCAGCCGCTGATCAGCATTGTCGGCCCTGAGGGAAAGCCTGAACTCTGCCCGTGAAGTGAACATCCGGTAGGGTTCTGACACTCCACGAGAGGTCAGATCGTCGATCAGGACGCCAATGTAAGAGGTCGTGCGAGAGAAAATCACAGGCTGGTCACGCTCAAACCGCGCGGCGTTGATCCCGGCCACCAGCCCTTGCGCGGCAGCCTCTTCATAGCCGGTGGTCCCATTGATCTGGCCCGCAAAATAGAGCCCCCGAACGCCCTTAACGGACAGATCGCGGCGCAATGCTCGCGGATCGATATAGTCATACTCGACCGCGTAACCCGGCTGAGCAATTTCCGCGGCCTCGAGCCCGCGAATGGTCCGCACATATTCGAGTTGGACATCCGCCGGCAACGACGTCGAGATGCCATTGGGATATACGAGGGTCGAGTTCAGACCCTCGGGTTCAAGAAAGATCTGGTGGGAGTTCTTATCCGCAAAGCGGTGAATTTTATCTTCGATCGAGGGGCAGTAACGTGGCCCAACCCCCTCGATTTTGCCTCCGTACATCGCCGAGCGGTGAATATTCCGACGCACGATCTCATGCGTCGCATCGTTCGTATGCGTTATGCCGCACGCAATCTGCGGCAAGACGGGCGCATCACTCATCTGCGAGAGCATCACCGGCTCATCGTCGCCCGGCTGGCCTTCAAGGATTGCCCAATTAATGGAGCCGCTGACAACACGCGGCGGGGTGCCCGTTTTAAGACGGCCAACCGGCAGTCCCAACTCCTGCACCATTACCGCCAAGCGCTGCGAAGAAGCGTTACCCCAGCGGCCTGCCGGGCGGCGCTCGTCCCCGATATGAATAAAGCCATTGAGAAACGTACCCGTCGTCAGAACAACCGTGCGCCCTTTAACAATCTCAACGCCGACACGTATGCCCTCAACTGCGCCACGCTCGATCAAGATTTCCGTAACTTCGCCGAGCACCAGATCAACTGGCGACGCTTCAAGCTCTTTTCGCGCGGCGCTTTTGTAAACATCGCGATCAATCTGCGCCCGCGGCCCCTGCACCGCCGCACCCTTGCGCCGGTTAAGTAGTCGGAACTGAATGCCGGCCGCGTCAGCAAGCCGCCCAACAGCGCCGTCCAGCGCGTCAACCTCGCGTACCAGATGCCCCTTCCCGAGGCCGCCCATGGCCGGGTTGCATGACAATGTTCCGATGTCCTGCGGACTCATCGTGATCAGAGCAACGGTGCGCCCCATCCGGCCAGCGACCAGCGCCGCTTCCAGCCCGGCATGGCCGCCGCCAACAACAATCACGTCATAATGTTTCACGTGAAACACTCCTATTTGCCGATGCAGAACGACGAGA
>JAUNRZ010000111.1 GCA_030539455.1 Paracoccus sp. (in: a-proteobacteria)
AGCTCGATCTTGGCTTTCTCGGCGGCCTCTTTCAGACGCTGGAGCGCCATCTTGTCGCCGGTCAGATCGACGCCATGTTCCTTTTTGAACTCTTCGGCGAGATAGGTGACGATGCGCATATCGAAGTCCTCGCCGCCGAGGAACGTGTCCCCGTTGGTCGATTTCACCTCGAAAAGCCCGTCGTCGATTTCCAGAATGGTGATGTCGAACGTGCCGCCGCCAAGGTCATAAACCGCAATCGTCTTGCTGTCTTTCTTGTCGAGCCCGTAGGCAAGCGCCGCGGCGGTCGGCTCGTTGATGATGCGCAGAACCTCGAGGCCCGCGATCTTGCCGGCATCCTTGGTCGCCTGACGCTGGGCGTCGTTGAAATAGGCGGGCACGGTGATGACGGCCTGCGTCACGTTCTCGCCCAGATACGATTCGGCGGTTTCCTTCATCTTCTGAAGGATCATCGCACTGATCTGCGCGGGCGAATATTTCTCGCCGCGCACCTCGACCCAGGCATCGCCATTGCCGCCATCGACAATCGCGAACGGGACGAGCTTCTTGTCCTTGTCCACGGCCGGGTCATTGACGCGGCGGCCGATCAGGCGCTTGACGGCGAAAACGGTGTTCGAGGGGTTGGTGACGGCCTGACGCTTGGCCGGCTGGCCGACAAGCCGCTCGGTCTCGGTGAACCCGACGATCGAGGGCGTCGTGCGCGCGCCTTCCGAGTTTTCGATCACTTTGGGCTGGCTGCCATCCATGATGGCCACAACGCTGTTCGTGGTTCCGAGGTCGATCCCGATAACTTTAGACATTCCTTAACCTTTCTTGGCGGCGATATTGGCGGGTTTCAGGTCCGGTGAAGGCCCCCAAAGCCCTGATCCCTTGGTTTGGGTTTATCCCGATTTTGCGTGTCGTATCCGGCGCATCGTCCGGCTTGGCTGGCTATATAGGAACAGGATCAGACCCCTGCAAGATTTGTGACGGCGGAGTTTTGCACCGCGCTCGGCGCCGCGCGTCCGCCGTTCCCGAAGGCGCGGCGCGGCGCTTTACCGCAGGCATCGGGCCCGGCGCGGAACTTGTCCCGACAAGAGCGGGTTTCTATGTCTAAATCAGAACCATAAGCGGCTTCATGAAAGGACAAAGGCTTGTTTTATATCGACGTTCCCACCAAGGCAGAAATCAACCGGCTGATCGACACGCGCTCGCCCGCGTCCGTGTCCATCTATCTGCCGACCACGGCGGTCACGCAGGATATCGACCAATCGCGGATCGAGCTGAAGAACCTCGCCCGCGAGGCGGATCAGCAGCTCGAGGAAGTCGGCGTCGACAAGCGCGTCCGCTCGGCCGTGCAGGATCAGATCGAGGAGATCTCCGAGGACGATGATTTCTGGGCGCATCAGGCGACCAGCCTCGCGATCTTCGTGACGCCCGAGCGGCACAAGACCTTTCGCCTGCCGACCAATCTGCCGGCCTCGGTCCATGTGTCCGACCGGCTCCACATCAACCCGCTTTTGCGTGTGATGTCGCGGCCCGATCACGTCTTTATCCTTGCGCTGGAAGAAAATCAGGTGCGTCTGGTCGAGGCGATGAACGGCGAGCAGGCGCAAGAGGTGCGCGTTGCGGATATGCCGAAGGATGCGGCCTCGGCGGTGGGCAAATCGACCATCAACGACCGCTCTCACTCGCGCCGCATCGCGGGGGATGAGGGCCAGAAGGTCCGCCTGCGCCAGTATTGCAGGCAGATCGACAAGGCGCTCCGCCCGTTCCTGACCGGCCATGAAGAGCCGCTTGTCGTCGTCGCGACGCAGCCGCTCGCCTCGGTCTACCAGTCGGTGTCGAGCTATTCCGAGATGCTCGAGGAAGTGGTCGAACACTCCCCCGCCCGGATGAGCCCGGCCGAACTGGCGCGCCTGACGCGCCCGGTCGTGGACCGCGTGCTGGCCGACCGCATCGAGGCGTTCCACGAGCTTTACGAGGCCCGCAACGGCGAGGGCCGTGCGACCACTGACGTGTCGCAAGCAGCCCGCGCCGCGACCTTCGGTGCGGTCGATACGATGCTGGTCGATATCGACGCCGTGCTGCCGGGTCTTGTGGACCGCGAAAGCGGCGCCGTGACGCTCGACAAAGAGGACGATGCGGTGAATTACAGCGTCGTCGACGAGATCGCCGCGCGCGTTCTGCGCAATGGCGGGCAGGTCCTCGGCGTGCGCGCGGACGATATTCCGGGCAAGGCGCCGCTGGCCGCCGTCATGCGCTACGCAGTCTGAGACTGAGACGATCACGCGAAAGGGCCGCCTTCGAGCGGCCCTTTTTGCTGGCGATCTAGCGCCCGGCCGACCAGCTGAGCGAGATATTGCGCCGCGTCGTGAACTCGATCAGAAGCCCGATCATCACAAGCGCGATCGCGGCGTAGATCGGGTAGGTCAGGCTCGAATTGCGCGGGGCGTAGTTGATGAACGCAAAGCCGCGTGTCTGATCGATGATGTGAAACAGCGGGTTCCAGTCGAAAAAAGCCAGAAGCGAGGTCGGCATGGCGTTCGCGACGAACATCTTCCCAGATGCGAGCATGTTGACGCGCATATACATCATCTGCGCCAGCGTGACCGCCTGCGGCGACCACGGCCGCAGCGCCATGAAGACGAGCCCGACCGCGCAGCCGGTCAGCCATGCAAGCACCAGCATTCCGTAGCAGGCGACGATATTCTCGATATCGACCCCGCCCATGATCGTCACGTAAGTGAACAGCACCACGATCGCGGCGAGGGTCTGGTTGTAAAGCGCCATCATCGCCGAGGACAGGATCGCGATCATCGTGTTCATCGGCTTGTGCTTCATCACCGGGCTCACCGCAGTCTCGGCCCCCGCGACGGCTGCCAGAGACTGCATGTGGCACAGGAACATGAAAATGCCGGACATGATGTAAAGGATGAAATCGCCCCTGATCGGCGAGGACCGCATCCCCAGCACCATGAACAGCACCAGAAACGCCGCGACCATGACCACCGATTGCAAGATCGCCATCAAAAGCCCCACAATGGCGTTCCGCTGCCCCTGCCGCAGCTTGTAGACCGTCATGTGGTAGATGAGCGCCAGCGTGGTGAAGCTGGCCTCGATGATGTTGCGCGATCGGCGCGGCTTGAATATCTCGGACATGGCCGTTCCTGCTGCGGCTTGCTCTGCCGCTGTCGCGGGACCATAAGTGGCAAACGCTTTTCTGGCAATCGGCCGCGCGCGCCGGTTTATACTTGGGTGACGAGATGGATCTTGCGAAACTGAATATCGTGATGCGCAAACTGGCGCTGGAGGCGGGCGAGAAGATCATGGAGATCTATCGCTCGGACGATTTCGAGACCCGCGCCAAGGATGACAACTCGCCCGTCACGGCGGCTGACGAGGCGGCGGATGCGCTGATTTCGGAAGGCTTGCGGGCGGCGTTTCCCGACATCCCGCTTGTGACCGAAGAACAGGCCGCGACCCATGATCTGGCGGGCGAGACCTTCCTGATCGTCGATCCGCTGGACGGCACCAAGGAATTCGTTCAGCGCCGCGGCGATTTCACCGTCAACATCGCCTATGTCGAAAACGGCCGCCCGGTTGCGGGCGTCGTCTATGCGCCGGCGCGCGAGCGGCTCTTTTACACGACAGCCGAGGGCAACGCCGTCGAGGAAACCGCTCCGTTCGGCGCCGAGCCGGGCGAGCAGCGCCCGATCGGCGTCAATCCGATGCCCGATAATCGCGGGCTGATGGTGGTCGCCTCCAAATCGCACCGCGACGCCGCGACGGACGCCTATATCGGGCGCTACAAGACGCGCGACATGACTTCGGCCGGCTCTTCGCTGAAATTCTGCCTTGTCGCGACGGGCGAGGCCGATCTTTACCCGCGCCTTGGCCGCACGATGGAATGGGACACGGCCGCAGGCGACGCCGTTCTGCGCGGTGCGGGCGGCGAGGTGGTGACCTTCGCGGAACATACCCCGCTGTCATACGGCAAGCCGAGCTTCGAGAACCCGCATTTCATCGCCTATGCGCCGGGCGTTCTGTTGGTCAAGGACTGATTGGCGCGTGTCCGTCCTGATCGTCATCCCGGCGCGCTACGCCTCAAGCCGCTATCCCGGCAAGCCCCTCGCCATGCTGCGCGGCGCGGGCGGCGAGGCGCGCAGCCTGATCGAGCGGTCGTGGCGCGCCGCCATGTCGGTCTCGGGCGTGGACCGCGTGGTTGTGGCGACTGACGATGCGCGTATCCGTGACGCGGCCGAGGGGTTTGGCGCCGAGGTCGTGATGACCGCGCCCGAATGCCGCAACGGGACCGAGCGCTGCGCCGAGGCGGTCGCGAATATGGGGCTCTCACCCGAGATCGTGGTTAACCTTCAGGGCGACGCGCCGCTGACGCCGGCCTGGTTCATCGAAGATCTGATCGCGGGGCTCCGCGCCGATCAGGGCGCCGATCTTGCAACGCCGGTGCTGCGCTGCACCGGGGCGATGCGCGCCGATCTGCTGGCCGACCGCGCCGCAGGGCGGGTCGGCGGGACGACCGCAGTGTTCGGCGCGGATATGCGCGGGCTCTATTTCTCGAAAGAGGTGATCCCCTTCGCAAGCGCCGATTTCGCCCCGAACGCGCCGACCCCGGTTTACCATCATGTCGGCGTTTACGCCTACCGCCCCGCCGCGCTTGCCGCCTATCCGGGCTGGGGCGAAGGGCGGCTTGAGGTGCTGGAAGGGCTTGAACAGCTCCGCTTTCTTGAACATGGTCGCCGCCTCCTTTGCGTCGACGTCGAGGCGCGCGGCCGCCAGTTCTGGGAGCTGAACAACCCCGAGGACATCCCCCGCATCGAATCCATGCTGGCCGCGATGGGCGAGCCCTAGACTTGGCCGCCCGGCTGAGCATCGTCGTCGTCTCGCGCGGGCGGCCGGGCTGGCTGGCGCAATGCCTCGCCGCGCTTGCGCTTCAGGATCACCCCTCGTTCGAGATCGTGCTCGTCTCCGACCCCGAGGGGCTGGCGGTTCGACCCGATCTGCCGCTCAAACGCGCGGCGTTCGACGAGCCGAATATCTCGCAGGCGCGCAATCGCGGCATCGCCGAGGCCTCGGGCGAGATCATCGCCTTCATCGACGACGATGCGGTGGCCGAGCCGGTCTGGGCCCGCCGGCTCTGCGCGCCTTTCGAAGACCCCAAGGTGATCGCGGCGACCGGCTGGACCCACGGCCCCGACGGGCTGAGCTTTCAGGCGCAGAGCCAGCGATTGCAGGCTGATGGCCGGGCGGCCGAGCTTCCGCCCCATCCCGAGACGCAGCATCTGCCGCCCGAGGGTGGGCTGCCCGTCTCGACCATCGGCACCAATTGCGCGTTCCGATCGGAGGCGCTGCGGGAGGTTGGCGGGTTTGATCCGGCCTTCGCCTATCATCTCGACGAATCCGACCTCAATATGCGCATGGCGGCGGCATGGCCCGAGGCGCTGACCGCCATCGTTCCGGGCGCGCGGGTCATGCACGGGCTGGCCGCGAATGACAGCCGCGCGGCAGCGCAAACGCCCGTGGATCTGACGATGCTCGGCCGCTCGGCCTCGATTTTCCTCGCGCGCTACAATGGCGGTCAGGGCGGCGCGGCGCTCATGGCGGCGCAGCGCGCGCGTTTGCTGCGTCATATGGTGGCCGGACGGCTTGATCCGCTGCGCGTCGCGCCGCTGCTCTCGAGCCTTGCTGACGGGCTTCGCGGCGATGATAACCCCGCGCAGGCCCCCGCGCCGAGGCGATTCGCGCCGCCGCCGGATTTCCTGCCCATGCCCTCGCCGCGCCGCGATTTTGTCTTTTTGACCGGCTGGCACTGGCAGGCCAAGACCCTTCGGCGGAAGGCGGCTCATGCGGCCCGATCCGGGAAAATCGTCTCGATTTTGCTCCTCACGCCTACTTTCCTGCCGCACCGGATGCAATTCACCAAGGGCGGCTGGTTCGAACAAAAGGGCGGTTTATGGGGCGCATCGCTGGCGTCTGACGGCCCCGTTGTGCTGATGCGCCGCCACGCGCGCATCGCCCGAGAGCGGGAAAATATTCTCTTTCGTCGCGCGTAAATCCTTCGGTCATAACTTGCCGGTAAAGCTAGGTTCCACCGCGACCCCATTGCCGGTCATATGGTTGTCGTCTAACCCGAGTGATAAGGTTATCCGCTAAGTTACCTGTTTTGTGCAATTAATTACCTGTTTCGGAGTATCTTCATGCGTCGCAAGGTCACACGCGCCATCTTCCCGGTGGCAGGTCTTGGAACCCGGTTTCTGCCGGCCACGAAGTCGATCCCGAAAGAGATCATGACGCTGATCGACCGCCCGCTGATCCAGTATGCGATCGACGAGGCGCGCGCGGCGGGCATCACCGAATTCGTGTTCGTCACCTCGCGCGGCAAAAGCGCGCTCGAGGATTATTTCGACCACTCCTCCGAGCTTGAATCGCTGCTGCGCCGGCGCGGCAAGAACGATCTGCTCGAGATGCTGCGCGCGACGGATATGGAATCGGGCGCGATCGCCTATGTTCGTCAGCATCAGGCGCTTGGGCTTGGCCATGCGGTCTGGTGCGCGCGCCGCCTGATCGCCGATGATGAACCCGTCGCCGTGATCCTGACCGACGATGTCATCATGGGCGAGCCGCCCTGCCTTCAGCAGATGATCGAGGCGCATCACGACACTGGCGGCACGATGGTCGCAACGATGGAAGTGCCGACCGCGCAGACGCAGAATTACGGCGTTCTGGACGTGGCCGAGGATATGGGCGCCGTGGTCCGCGTGGGCGGCATGGTCGAGAAGCCGAAAAGCGATCCGCCCTCCAATCTGGCGGTGATCGGGCGCTATATCCTGGCGCCGACCGTGCTTCGCAACCTCAACGCTTTGCGCGAAGGCGCCGGGGGCGAGATCCAGCTGACCGATGCGATCGCCGATGATATCGCGGCGGGGCGCGACGTGTTCGGCCTGCGATTCCGGGGCCAGCGTTTCGACTGCGGCTCGAAGGCGGGCTTCTTGCAGGCGACTGTCGCGTTCGGCCTCGCCCGCGACGATCTGAGCGGCGAATTCTCCGAGTTTCTGCACGATATCGTCGCAGCGCGGCGGGCGGCCGAATAAACAATGTCGGTGACAGTTCTGGTGACCGGCGGCGCGGGCTATATCGGCTCGCACGCCTGCAAGGCTCTGCGCGCGGCCGGCTACACGCCGGTGACGTTCGATAATCTGGACACGGGATGGCGCGAGGCGGTCAAGTTCGGCCCGTTCGAGCAGGGCGATCTGATGGACCGCGCCCGGCTTGACGAGGTCTTCGCGGCGCACAAACCGGCGGCGGTGATGCATTTCGCCGCGCTCAGCCAGGTGGGCGAGGCGATGTCCCATCCCGGCAAATACTGGCGCGGAAATGTATGCGCCTCGCTGAACCTGATCGAGGCGACGCTCGCCGCCGGGGTGCGCGATTTCGTGTTCTCATCGACCTGCGCGACCTTTGGCGATCAGGACGGCGTCGTTCTGGACGAAAACAGCGCGCAGCTTCCGCTGAACGCCTACGGCGCCAGCAAGCGCGCGATCGAGGATATGCT
>JAUNRZ010000112.1:0-3436 GCA_030539455.1 Paracoccus sp. (in: a-proteobacteria)
ACCCGGCCCCGGCTGCCGATCCGGCTCCGGCGACCGGCACCGCTCCGGCGACCACGAACTAATCGCCCCTTAAGGCGAGATGAAGGCCCCGGCACCGCGCCGGGGTCTTTCTTTATGAATTCCCCTCATATCAGAGTCGAAAATCATTAATTTGCCTAATGCGTGCGGAGTTGATAACCGCGTTCATCAGACCGCGCTTCAGGAAGCCCGCCATGAGCCTTGACCGTCGCCCGACGCAATCGCCCGTCTTTGACGCCATCCGCGCCGCCGCGCGCGAGCGTATCCTGATCCTTGACGGCGCGATGGGCACGCAAATTCAGGCGCTCGGGCTTTCGGAAAGCGATTTCACCGGCTGCGGCTGCGCCCATCACTCGGACCACCCGCAGCAGGGCAATAACGACATGCTGAACCTCACGCGGCCCGAGGCGATCGAGGAAATCCACTACCGCTACGCGATGGCCGGCGCGGATATCGTCGAGACGAACACGTTTTCCTCGACCACGATCGCGCAGGCCGATTACGGGATGGAAGCGGCGGTGCGCGATCTGAACTTCCACGGCGCGCGGCTGGCTCGCGCCGCGATGGACCGCGCCGAGGCAGAGGACGGCCGCAAGCGCTTTGTGGCCGGCGCGCTTGGGCCGACCAACCGAACCGCCTCGATCAGCCCCGATGTGAACAATCCCGGCTATCGCGCGATCAGCTTCGATCAGCTCCGCGCGGCATATGCGCAGCAGATCGCCGCATTGATCGAAGGCGGCGCCGATCTGATCCTGATCGAGACGATTTTCGACACGCTGAACGCCAAGGCCGCGATTTTCGCCTGTGAAGAGGTGTTCAGCGAAACCGGCCTGCGCCTGCCGGTGATGATCTCGGGCACTATCACCGACGCGTCGGGCCGCACGCTGACGGGACAGACGCCCACCGCGTTCTGGCACTCGGTTCGCCACGCGGCGCCGATCTCGGTCGGGCTCAACTGCGCGCTTGGCGCCGAGGCGATGCGGCCCCATATCGGCGAGATTTCCGACGCGGCCGACACGCTTGTCTGCGCCTATCCCAACGCCGGCCTTCCGAACGAGATGGGCGCGTATGACGAAACGCCCGAGCAGATGGCCGCGCAGATAGCCGGTTTCGCGCGCGAGGGGCTGGTTAATATCGTGGGCGGGTGCTGCGGCTCGACGCCCGATCATATCCGCGCCATCGCCGAAGCGGTCGCGGGCCTGCCCCCGCGCGAGATCCCGCAGATCGAGCCTGCGCTGCGGCTTTCGGGGCTCGAGCCGTTCACCAAGACCCCCGACATCCCCTTCGTGAACGTGGGCGAGCGCACGAACGTCACCGGCAGCGCGCGTTTTCGCAAGCTGATCACCGCCGGCGATTACGCCGCCGCGCTGGATGTGGCGCGCGATCAGGTCGAGAACGGCGCGCAGATCATCGACATCAACATGGATGAGGGGTTGATCGACAGCCGGCAGGTGATGGTCGATTACCTCAACCTCATCGCGTCCGAGCCTGATATCGCGCGCGTTCCTGTGATGATCGACAGCTCGAAATGGGAGGTGATCGAGGCAGGGCTGCAATGTGTGCAGGGCAAGCCGGTGGTGAACTCGATCAGCCTCAAGGAGGGCGAGGCGCCGTTCCTTCAGCAGGCGCATCTGTGCAGGGCCTATGGCGCGGCGGTCGTGGTGATGGCGTTCGACGAAGAGGGGCAGGCCGACACCGAAAACCGCAAGGTCGAGATCTGCACCCGCGCTTATGAATTGCTGACCGGGATCGGCTTTCCGCCCGAGGATATCATCTTCGATCCGAACATCTTCGCCGTCGCGACCGGCATCGAAGAGCACAACAATTACGGCAATGATTTCATCAACGCCGCGCGCCGGATCGTGCAGACGCTGCCCCATGTCCATATCTCGGGCGGCGTGTCGAACCTCTCGTTCAGCTTTCGCGGCAACGAGCCGGTGCGCGAGGCGATGCACGCCGTTTTCCTTTACCACGCCATTCAGGCGGGCATGGATATGGGCATCGTCAATGCCGGCCAGCTTGCGGTTTATGACCAGATCGAGCCGCAGCTCCGCGAGGCGTGCGAGGATGTCGTTCTGAACCGCCGCCCCGACGCGACCGAGCGCCTGCTGGAGCTGGCCGAGGGCTACAAGGGTCAGGGCGGCGCCAAGGGGCGCGAGAAGGATCTGAGCTGGCGCGAATGGCCGGTCGCAAAGCGGCTGGAACACGCGCTTGTCAACGGGATCACCGAATACATCACCGAGGACACCGAAGAGGCGCGCGCCGCCGCCGAGCGTCCGCTTCATGTGATCGAAGGCCCGCTCATGGCGGGGATGAACGTCGTCGGCGATCTCTTCGGGTCGGGCAAGATGTTCCTGCCGCAGGTGGTGAAATCGGCGCGCGTGATGAAGCAGGCGGTCAGCTATCTCGAACCCTATATGGAGGCCGAGAAGGCCGCCTCGGGCGGGGCGCGCGCGGCGGGCCGGGTGCTGATGGCGACCGTGAAGGGCGATGTGCACGATATCGGCAAGAACATCGTCGGCGTCGTTTTGGCCTGCAATAATTACGAGATCATCGATCTTGGCGTGATGGTGCCGGCGACGAAAATCCTCGAGGTCGCGCGGGCCGAGAATGTGGACGCGATCGGGCTATCGGGGCTGATCACGCCCTCGCTCGACGAGATGGTCCATGTCGCCTCCGAGATGAAGCGCGAGGGGATGGACATCCCCCTGCTGATCGGCGGCGCCACGACAAGCCGCGTTCACACGGCGGTCAAGATCAGCCCGCGCTTTGAAAAAGTGGTTCATGTGAATGACGCGAGCCGCGCTGTGGGGGTCGTGTCCGAGCTGCTGTCCGAGCGCGCCGAGACCTATCTGGCCGGCATTCGCGGCGAATATGGCGACGTGGCCGCCCGCCATGCGCGCGGCGAGGCGGATAAAAAGCGGCTCGCCCTCAGCGAGGCGCGCGCTAACGCCTTTGTCGCGGATTGGGACAGCTATCGGGCCACCGTGCCGCAATGGTTCGGCGCGCGCGAGATCACGGATTTCACGCTCGCTGACATCGCCGGGTTCATCGACTGGACGCCGTTCTTCCAGACCTGGGAGATGAAGGGCGTCTTCCCCCGCATACTCGACGATGAAAAGCAGGGCGAGGCGGCGCGGGCCTTGTTTGCGGACGGTCAGGCGCTTGTCAAACGGATCGTGGACGAGCAGTGGTTCTCGCCCCGCGCCGTCGCCGGGTTCTGGCCCGCGAACCGGGTGGGCGACGACATCCATCTTTTCACCGACGACACGCGCGCGCGCCATCTCGCGACGTTCCACACGCTCCGCCAGCAAATGGCGAAAAGCAAGGATCGCGCCAATGTCGCTTTGGCCGATTTCGTCGCGCCCGAAGGCCAGCCGGATTATATCGGCGGCTTCGTCGTGACCTCGGGCGCCGA
>JAUNRZ010000112.1:3536-7527 GCA_030539455.1 Paracoccus sp. (in: a-proteobacteria)
CGCCCGAAGGCCAGCCGGATTATATCGGCGGCTTCGTCGTGACCTCGGGCGCCGAGGAGGACAAGATCGCGCAAAGCTTCAAAGAGCGGGGCGATGATTATTCCGCGATCATGGTGCAGGCGCTTGGGGACCGCTTTGCCGAAGGACTGGCCGAGTTGCTCCACGCCAAGGTGCGGCGCGAATATTGGGGCTTCGCGAGGGACGAGGCGTTCACGCCGACCGAGATGATCGCCGAGCCCTATGACGGGATCCGCCCCGCCTCGGGCTACCCCGCCCAGCCCGATCACACGGAAAAAGAGACGCTGTTCCGGCTGCTCGATGCGACGGCACATACCGGGGTCAGGCTGACGGAATCGATGGCGATGCATCCGGGCGCGTCGGTCTCGGGGCTCTATATCGCGCATCCGGACGCCTATTATTTCGGCGTCGCGAAGGTCGAGGCCGATCAGGCCGCCGATTACGCCGCGCGCAAGGGCATGGCGCTGCGCGATGTCGAGCGGTGGCTGATGCCGGTGCTGAACTACACGCCCAAGGACTGAACTTGCTGCGCGCCGCCCCACGCGCGGGGCAAGGCGGCGCGCCGCTTTCAGAGCGCAGCGACCGTCGGCGCGAGAACCGGCGTTCCGCCATCCATGATCCGTTGACCCTCGTTGCGGCAGATCGTGTCGGCAGTGCGCACATCCATCGAGGCGGGCCGGTGGATCGAGCGGTCCCACGTCACCTGGCTCAGCGTATAAAGCTGGCAGGTCACGGTGCCTTGCGCGGTCTCGACAAGAACCGGGGTCGACTCGAACTGTTCGGGGGTCGGGGCGCACGCGCCAAGTGCAAGCGCGGTGCCGAAGGCAAGGGCAGCTTTGATATACATTTTTATCCTCATTAACATAAACCTGCCCGCGCCGGCTTTCACGGCCCAAGGCTGGCCCATCTTACGCCGTTTTGTTAACCGCGCAAGCGTCGCTCGCATTCGCGTGAGCCGCGCGTGAGCGGAAAATGGCGCCCGCCGCGCCGGGATTTGAGCCGGCCATTCAGCGGGTTACGCGCAGATCAGACCTTCGCCGCGTCAGCCTGCGCGATTGCGCGGTCCGTGTCGGGCCCCGGCAGGCTCAGCCCGGCCTCTGCCATCAGCCGGTCCGAGGCGGTCTCGATCTGCTCGCGCAGCTCGGGGACGAGCGCGTCGGGGCTGAGACCCGGCGCGATGACGGGCAGGAACTCGATCACGGCGCGGCCGGGACGGATCGGGATGCCGCGCCTTGGCCAGAACATCCCACAATTCACCGCGACCGGATGGCAGGGCAGCCCGGTGCCCGCGTAGATCGTGGCGACGCCGTGCTTGTAAGGGCGCCGCTCGCCCGGTTTGGTGCGCGTACCTTCGGGGTAGATGATCAGATGGCCCAGCCCCTCATCGGCGCGGCGCTGCGCGATTTCGGCCAAGATCTGCGTCATCGCATCGCGCCCGCGCGCCCGGTCGATCGGGATGCAGCCGGCCTTGCGCGCATACCAGCCCATGATCGGCACGCGCAGCACCTCGCGCTTCATGATGAAACCGCGCTCGCGGCAGGCATAGGCGATGGCGAGAATATCGAGAAAGCTCTGATGCTTGGCGGCGACGATGCAGTCCTCGGTCGGGGCTGTGCCGCGCTGCTCGACCGCGACGCCCAGATGCCACCGGGCGGCCAGCAGCATATAGCCGATCCACGTCGTCGCGACATGATGCGCGCCGGGCCGCCCGCGCCCGATCTGGGTCAGCCCCCAAAGCCCAAGAACCACCGTCGCGAGGGCGATGTGGATATAGTAAAGGACCGCGCGCGGATAGGCGAAAATGCCGGTGCGCCCCGGTTTCGGATCATACGCGGCGGCCTGCTCGGCACTCAGCAGCGGGGGCAGCATCAACGAACCTCGCGAAGCATCCGCAGCGCCGCCCAACGCGTCGCGACAAAGCCGACCCCGGCGGCGACGATGGGAATCAGCAGCGGCCAGAGCCAGCCCCAGCCCCGGAAGCCGAGCCCGGTCAGGAACCCGCCCGCCTGATTCATGTCGGGCAGCACCGCGATCGCGATCATCCCCAGCACCGTCCCGGCAAGCGCGCCAAGCGCCGCGCGCCTTGTAAAGCGCCGCACGAAAGCGGTCGCGATGGTTATGTCGCGCGCGCCGATCAGCCGCAGCACGCGGATCACCTGCCCGTTCGCGGCGAGCGAGCTTTGCGCCGCCAGCGTCATCATCCCCGCGCCCGCGACCGCGATCAGCATCAGCGAGACCGCCCCCAGCACCCGCAGCCGGTTCGCCGCCGACACAAGCGGCTGCCGCCATCTGGTATGATCGTCCAGCACCGCGCCGGGCGCCTCACCCGCCAGCCGCAGGCGCAGCCCCTCGGCGTCGAAGCCGCGCCCGGTCTCGGTCACCTCGATCAGCCGGGGCATCGGCAGCGCCTCGATCGGCATATCAGGGCCGAACCACGGCTCGAGCAGATCCTCGACCTCGGTGCCCGAAAGCCGCCGCGCATCGCCGATGCCGGGCGTCGTGCGCAGGATTTCCAGAACGGCGTTGGTCTGGGTGTCGATCTGATCTGCCGGCGCCGAGACGCGAACCGTCACCGTGCGCGCAAGCGCGTCCGACCACCGATCCGCAAGCCGCCCGGTCGCGAAGGCCAAAGCAAGCGCGAACACCGCCAGAAACGCCATCGCCGCCGCCGTCACAAGCGTCAGCTGAGCGGTAAAGCCGGTCGGCGGCACGATCCGGTCGGCCAGCCCCGCCTCGCGCCCGGCCAGCCCGCGCCACAGCGATTTCCAGTCAAGCGAGCGCAGATTGTTCAGCGCGCGGTCCCCCGCCTTCTTCACATCCATCACAGATCCGCCCCTGCCAGTTGCACCCGCTTGCCCGAGATCCGCAGCACCCGCGCCTGCACCTCCATCTGCCGCGCGGCTCGGATCAGGTTCAGATCATGGGTCGCGATCAGGATCGTCTTGCCCGATTTGTTCAGCTCGACCAGCAACATCAGCAGCCGCATCGACATATCCCAGTCGAGATTGCCGGTCGGCTCGTCCGCCAGCACGGCATCGGGCGACAGCATCACCGCGCGCGCAAGCGCCGCCCGCTGCCGCTCGCCCCCCGAGAGCGAGGGCGGCAGGGCGCGCGCGTGGCCGGTCAGCTCGACCCAGCCCAGCAGCTCTTTCAGCGCCTGCATGTCCACCGCCTGATTGGAGACGGTCAGCGGCATCGCGACATTCTCGGCCACCGGCAGATGGTCCAGAAACTGCGCATCCTGATGAACCACGCCGATCTTGCGGCGCAGCATCGCGATCCCGTCGCGAGACAGGCCCGCGATATTCTGCCCGAACGCCTTGAGCTCGCCCGCGCTTGGCAGAAGATCCGCGTAACAGAGCCGCAGAAACGTCGTCTTGCCCGACCCCGAAGGCCCGGTGAGGAAGTGAAACGAGCCCCGTTTGAGGCTGAGGCTCATATCCGACAGCAATTCTCCGCCGCCCCGATAGCCGAAAGACACGGCCTGCATTTCGATCACGTCCGACCTCCTCGCCCGGTGCTTGGAAGCCGAGCATTGCGTTGATAGAACAGCTTGCAAAGGATTGCCAGAAACCACGCGAGCGCGGGCTGGGTCGAATAAAGGACGATGTGATGCGGCTGCAATGCCCGCGCTGCGCGGCGCAATATGAAATCGCGGATGAGCTGATCCCTGATAGCGGACGCGAGGTGGAATGCGCGGTCTGCGCCGAGATCTGGCTGGCGGGGCGCGCGGATGGTGGCGAGGCGCTTGAGGGCGAGGGCGAGGTGGCGCCGTCGCCGCCGGACGATGATGGCGACGACGTAAACGACTCGCCCGAGCCGCCACGCAATGTCCGCCTGCAACGCGAGCTACCTGCGGACGTGCTGGACGTGCTGCTCAGCGAAGCCGACCGCGAACGCCGCGCCCGCCGCCGCACGCGCGCGATGAAAGAGGCCGCCACTGGCGCGGCTGGCCGGCGGGCCGAAGATGGCT
>JAUNRZ010000113.1 GCA_030539455.1 Paracoccus sp. (in: a-proteobacteria)
CGGTTAACCATCAGTAGCGCCCGGCCTGCGCACAACGGCGCTTCATCGCGCCGTTGATAATCTAAGTCGCACCGGTCAAAGGCCAAAGCCCGGCGCCTACCCCGCGCATTTCGCCGTGGCCGCCAAAAGGGGATCGCGAGTCCGATTTCTGTCTTACCGTCACTGCTCAGCGGGACTTGCTCGCCTTAGGGGACGGGTTGCGCGAGGTGGCGGGCTCGCGCGCGGGAGGTCCGTGTCTTGGCCGGCACATCGGCGCCTAAGGAGGCTTGGAGCGAGGCGCTTGGCAGACGACGAGCGGCTACGCGGAGCTTCACCGGGTGATCGCGCCGCTGAAGCCCGCAGTCGCCGGCAAAAGCGCTCGCCTAAGCCCGCGCATCGTGCCGCTCACACGAAAAAGGGGCCGCGCGGCCCCTTCCTCTCCTACCTTCACGCGGCCGGATCGTCGGCCAGCGGGGTTTCGCTCGCATCGTGGCGCGGGGCGCGCGGGCTGACCGGTTTGCGCGCGCAGGGGGCGCGGTTTCGCTGGCGCATCGGTGCTTTCGGGAGGCTTCGACCCTTTGGAGGGAGGCGCTTGGCTGATCGTGAGCCGCTACCCGCAGAGCGGCGAAGGTTCATCGCGCCGTTCCAGCCCGTAGTCGGGCCGTCACTGGCTCAAGTGTTCGCCGACCGGTTGCGTTGTGCGGGGCCACGAAAAATGGGCGTAGCGGACATTTCCTATCTATCGTTATGCCGCCCGCGCCTCAGTCGTTGTGTGTCGCTCGCCTTGGGTCAACGCGCTTGCGGGGCTGCCGGCTTGCGCGGGGGGCTGGCCTTGGCCGGCGCATCGGAGCTTTCGGGCGTCTCCACTCTCTGACGCGACGCGCTTGGCTGCTCATGAGCGGCTACGAGAAGCGTCGGCTCGTCGCGCCGTTGAAGCCGGCGATCATGGACAAAGCGCTCCTCCCACTCCGCGCATTGCGCCACGCGCACGAAAAAGGGGCCGCAAGGCCCCCTTCTCTCTTACCTTACGCCGCCGGGTCGTCGGTTAGCGGGGTGTCGCTTGCCTTGCGGCGCGGGGTGCGTGGGGCGGCGGGCTTGCGCGCTCGCGGGGTGCGGGGTTTGGCCGGTGCGTCGGCGCTTTCGGGGGTCTCGACCCGTCCGCCTGCATCTTCGGTCTCGCCGGCTTCGGGCAGTGCGTCGGGGGCGGGGGCGGTGTCCGGCTCGGCGCCTTGCTCGGGGCTGCGGTCGCGCTGCGGCGCGCGCTCGGGGCGGGGCTGATCGTCCGGGGAGGCGTGCCGGCCCTGTCCGCCTTGGCGGCCGGCATCGTCGCGACCGTCTTCGCGCGGCTGATCGCGGCCATGATCGCGGGGCGCATCGCGGCCACCCTCACGAGCACCGTCACGCCCGCCCTCGCGGCCCTGCTGATCGCGCCAGTTCTCGCGGTCGTCGTCGCGCCCGCCCTGCTGCTGTTGCTGCTGGGCCTGACGCTCGGCCATTTCGCGCTGCGCCTCGCCCAGCATCCGCGTGTAATGCTCGGCGTGCTGCAGGAACGCCTGCTCGGCCACCCGGTCGCCCGAAAGCTGAGCGTCGCGCGCCAGGGTCAGGTATTTGTCGATGATCTGCTGCGGCGTTCCGCGCACCTTGCCCTCGGGGCCCGAGGAATCGAACACACGGTTAACGATATTGCCCAGTGAACGCTGGCGGTTCGACTTGGAACGCGAACGGGATTTGGAAGATCTCATCTGCTTACTATAGGTCCAGTTTCGGTCTGGAGTTTCTGGCACCGGCGGCGCGACGGCTAAGCTTGATCCGGCGGGTCGATCCCGTCCGAGTATGTCTTCATGTCGCGGCTGGTCGGCGGCGGGCTCGTGCCCGTTCCACATAGCCGAATAAGCACGCTGAACATGAGGTTACAAGGAAAAAATGAAGGATTTCTTGCCGGAATCGCCTCATTGAGCGGTTTTTGAGGCGGTTTTCGGCAAATGCCCGCGCACGGCGCGCGGGCGGGCGTCCAGATCGGGCAGGACGGCGATTCGCTCGAAACCGGCGGCGCGGAGCAGGGCCGAGACCGCATCCCCCTGGGTCGAGCCGATTTCCAGAAGGATCGCGCCGCCATCAACCAGATGCGCCCCCGCCCCGGCAATGATCGCGCGATACGCGCCAAGCCCGTCGCCCTCGTCGGTCAGGGCGAGGCGCGGCTCCCAGTCGCGGACCTCGGGGGCGAGGCCCTCCATCTCGGACAGCGCGATATAGGGGGGGTTCGAGACGATCAGATCGAAGCGCCCTGTCACCGAAGAAAGCCAGTCCGAGACCAGAAAATCGGCCCGGACACCGATCGAGGCCGCGTTCTGCCGGGCGATCTCGATCGCTGCGGGCGAGAGATCGACGCCGAGCCCCGTGCTGCCCGGCCGCGCGGCGAGAAGCGAGATGAGGATCGCCCCGCTGCCGGTCCCGAGATCAAGGACCGAGCGCCAGCCCATCGCAAGCGCCGCCTCGATCAGCGTTTCGGTCTCGGGGCGCGGGTCGAGCACATCTTGCGTGACGCGGAAATCATGCGCCCAGAACGCGCGCCGCCCGATGATCTGCGAGGCCGGCTGGCGGCGGGCGCGGCGGGCAAGGAGACCTGCGAACCGCGCCGCCTCTTCGGGCGAAAGCCGCTCGCCCATGCGCGTTGCGAGAAGCGCCGGGCTGGCGCGCAGCGCGGCAGCCATCAGCCGGCGCGCATCGCCCGCAGGATCGTCCACCCCCGCCGCGCCAAGCGTTTGCGCCGCCTGATCGAGTGCGGTGCGGATGGTCGGCTCAGACCCCGTCATCGGCCAGCAAACGCGCCTGATGATCGGCAACGAGCGCGTCGATGATCTCGGCCAGATCGCCCGCCATCACCCGATCGAGCGAATAGAGGGTGAGGTTGATGCGGTGATCGGTCATGCGGCCTTGCGGGAAATTATAGGTCCTGATGCGCTCGGACCGATCGCCGCTGCCGACCTGCGATTTGCGGTCCGCGGCGCGTTCGGCATCGGCGCGCAGGCGCTCGGCGTCGTAAAGCCGCGCACGTAGCACCGCCATCGCGTTGGCGCGGTTCTGGTGCTGCGATTTCTCGGAACTCGTCACCACGATCCCGGTCGGGATATGGGTGATCCGAACGGCCGAGTCGGTGGTGTTGACATGCTGCCCGCCGGCCCCCGAGGCGCGCATCGTGTCGATGCGGATATCGGTGGCGGGGATGTCGATATCGACCTCGGCGGCTTCGGGCAGCACCGCGACGGTCGCGGCGGAGGTGTGGATGCGCCCGCCCGATTCCGTTTCGGGGACGCGCTGCACCCGGTGCACGCCCGATTCGTATTTGAGCCGCGCGAACACGCCCTCGCCCTCGATCCGGGCGACGGCCTCCTTGACGCCGCCAAGCTCGGTCTCGCTATGGTCGAGAAGCTGGAACTGCCAGCCCTGCGCCTCGGCATGGCGGCGATACATCGAGAGCAGATCGCCCGCGAAAAGCGCCGCCTCATCGCCGCCGGTGCCGGGGCGGATCTCGAGGATCGCGGGGCGGCCATCGGCAGCATCACGCGGCAAAAGCGCGATGCGCAGCGCCTGCTCGAGCGCCGGCAGCTCGGCGCGCAGCCCGGCGATCTCGTCCTCGGCCAGCTCGCGCATATCGGGATCGGACAGCAGCGCCTGCGCCTCGTCCAAAGCGCGCCTTGCCTCGCCAAGCCGGGCGATCTGTTCGGTGACGGGTTTCAGCTCGGCATATTCGCGGCTGATCGAGGCGATCTCGTCCGGCGAAGGGCCGTCATTGAGCCGCGCCTCAAGATACGCGAAACGCTGGGTGATCTGGTCGAGACGGTCTTGCGGCAACATCCGCGCGATGTGCCGCACCACGGGGGCGGGGTCAAGATGGCGGCGCAAACATAAAAAGCCCCGCCGAAGCGGGGCCTTTCGTAACGCTGGAACGCACGAGCGCTTACTGAGCCGCGACCGCGTCTGCGACGTCGATCGACACGCCCGGACCCATGGTCGAGCTGATCGAGACTTTCTTCATGTAAGTCCCTTTCGCGCCGGTCGGCTTGGCGCGGTTCACGGCCTCGACGAAGGCGCGCAGGTTCTCGGCCAGCTTGGCCTCGTCGAACGAGACCTTGCCCAGAATACCGTGCACGACGCCGGCTTTTTCGGCCTTGAACTGGACCTCACCGCCTTTGGCCGCCTTGACGGCAGCGGCGACATCCATCGTCACCGTGCCGACCTTGGGGTTCGGCATCAGGTTGCGCGGGCCGAGGATCTTGCCCAGACGGCCGACGAGCGGCATCATGTCGGGGGTCGCGATCACGCGGTCGAAGTCGATCTTGCCGCCCTGGATGCTTTCGACCAGATCTTCGGCGCCAACGACCTCGGCGCCCGCTTCGGTCGCCTCATCGGCTTTCGGGCCGCGTGCGAACACGGCGACGCGAACATCCTTGCCGGTGCCGGCGGGCAGCGTGACGACGCCGCGCACCATCTGATCGGCATGGCGCGGATCGACGCCGAGATTGAGCGCGATCTCAACCGTCTCGTCGAACTTTGCCGAGGCGTTGTCCTTGACCAGCTTGACAGCTTCGGCGACGGGCAGGTTCATCTTGCCCTCGAAAGCTTCGCGCGCGGCGGCTTTTTTCTTTGCAATCTTTGCCATGATCTTAGCCTTTCACGTCGATGCCGATGGACCGGGCCGAGCCGGCGATGATTTTCATCGCCTCGTCCACGTCATTGGCCGAGAGGTCCTGCATCTTGATCTCGGCGATCTCGCGGAGCTGCTTGACCGTGACCGAGCCAGCCGACACGCGGCCGGGCTTCTCGCCGCCGCGCGCGCGGTTGCGCTTGCCCTGCGGCTTGAGGCCGGCGGCCTTTTTCAGCAGGAACGAGGCAGGCGGGGTCTTGGTCTCGAAGGTGAACGACTTGTCGGCGTAATAGGTGATCACGACCGGCACGGGCGAGCCCTTGTCGATTTCCTGCGTCTTGGCGTTGAACGCCTTGCAGAATTCCATGATGTTGATGCCGCGCTGACCGAGCGCGGGACCGACCGGCGGCGAAGGGGTCGCTTCGCCCGCCTTGATTTGCAGCTTGAGCTGCCCGACGACTTTCTTGGCCATGTGGCCTCTCCTTTATCATCATGCCCAGAGCGGGCCTTGACTTAGTGGTGCGGCGGCCTTGCGCCCGCCTCCCACGGCGACATCACGAGGTCTTGGCGACCTGCGTGAATTCCAGCTCGACCGGCGTGGGCCGGCCAAAGATCGACACCGTCACCTTGATGCGGCTTGCGGCGTCGTCAACTTCCTCAACGGTCCCCTGGAACCCGTCGAACGGGCCATCGGTGACCTTCACCTGCTCGCCCACGTCGAAGCGGATCAGGTTACGCGGCTCGGGCTCTGCCCCGCCCTCGCCCGAGCGGTGCAGGATCGGGCCCATCTCTTCGTCCCGCATCGGAACCGGGCGGCCCTGCTGGCCCAGAAACCCGGTGACGCGGTTGATCGAGTTCACCAGATGGTAGGTCCGGTCGTTCATGTCCATGCGCACAAGCACATAGCCCGGCATGAAGCGCCGCTCCGAGGTGACTTTCTTGCCGCGGCGAATCTCGATGACTTCTTCGGTCGGGACGATCACATCCTCGATCTCGTCCTCGAGACCTTTTTCCGCCACCGCGTGACGAATCGCCTCGGCGACCTTCTTTTCGAAGTTCGACAGGACGCTGACCGAATACCAACGTTTAGCCATGAGCCGAAGCGACCCCCGATGATTGCGGCTGGCCAGATCCCCTGATCTGCCCGGCCCGGATGAAAATTGATCTGCCCGAAAATCGAAATCGGCGCGCAACGATTCGATGCACGCCGCAAATCCCCGGACGGGTTGCGAGGGCATAGCGCCCCCCGCGCGTGATTGCAAGCGCCGGAGGCGGGCAGCCGCGCAGCCTAGCCCGAAACCGCCCCCAGAAGCGAGGTCAGCCCGATGCGGATCAGCCAGTCCACGGCGAAGAAGAACACCGCCGCCAGCGTCGAGAGCAAGAACACCATGAGCGAGGTCGTCACCACCTCGCGGCGGTTCGGCCAGACGATCTTGGCGGCTTCGGCGCGGACCTGGTTGATAAACTGAACGGGGTTGGCCATGCGGGTCTTCCTGTGTTGCAGAGCGTCACATAGCCGGATGCGCGCGGCTTTTCAACCCGCCGGGGCGGGCGAAGATGGCGGCCGCAGCAGCTCGACGCCGGGGATCTGGGCGATGCGCTCGATCTCGGCGGCGTAATGGGCGGCCGAGCGCGCATAGGTCTCGTCGTCCAGAAGGCGCAGGCCGGGGCGGTCCGGCCCGCGCGGCAGGGCGCGCATCGCCTCCTTGACCAGATCCTTCAGCGGTGCCTCGATATCCTCGAGCGCGCGCTTGGTATATAGCTCGTAGGCGGCCTGCGACATGCCGGTATTGTTCGGCGCCGGGTCGGGGACCAGCCCGGCGAGCTCGGGCCGCAGCATCCGCGCGCAGATCTCCGGGCGCAGCGCGCGGTAATCCTCGTAACGCCAGACAATCACTCGCGTGACCGAAGGCATCGCCGCGATGCGCCCCGCCAACTCGGCCCAGCCGAGCGCGGCGACGGGGACATCGCGCACATAATCCTCGATCAGCACCTCGCGCGCGCTGAGCACCTGCTGGTGGAAGGCCGAGACGACAAAGCTCGCCGGATCGCGGACGGACAGAAAGACGCTCGCGCGCGGGCGGCCGAGAAGCGTGATGACATAGCGCAGCCGCTCGACCGCGCGGGGGTAAAGCATCCCCTCCGGCCCGAAAATATGCGAACGGCGCGTGCCGCCGAGGATGTTCTCCTCCGACAGCAGCAGATCGCCGAACTGCGCCCGCGCCGCGCGCAAGCTCTCGCCAACCGCGCGCGAGGCCGCGCCTGCGCGTCCCGGCTGGCGCAGGCACTGCTCGAGCGAGCCATTCCCGCCGCGCAGCCGCCCCGGCCCGATATACCCCATCCCGGCGCGGGCCAGATCGGCGCGCACTTCCCGGAGCGCGCTTTGCAGATGAGTCGTCGCGGTCTTGTGCGCGCCGACATGGATGCGGACGGTCATGCTTGGCGGCTCGTTAGGCGGTCGTTGCGCGGTTCACATTGGGGCTAAATCAGCGAACGATCTGCGCTCCCCTTTTTGCCAAACGCTTGGCGCGAGGCGGGGCGGGCAAGGGTCGGGCACTGGCAGGGGCAGAGGGACTCGAACCCCCGACCCTCGGTTTTGGAGACCGATGCTCTACCAACTGAGCTATACCCCTAGGCCGAGGGGTGATTTACGGCAGCCCGCGCCAAGGCGCAAGTATCGAGTGCGAGATATTTCCCGC
>JAUNRZ010000013.1:0-1338 GCA_030539455.1 Paracoccus sp. (in: a-proteobacteria)
CCTCGCGCGGCGTGGCGGCACCCTTGCCCGATCCGGCCTGCCCCTCAGCCGTGGAGGCGACGCCCTCGTCCCCTTTGGCGCGCTTCTCGCCCGACGCCGCGACGCCTTGGCGCGAGCTGGCCCGCCCCTCCCCCGGCTTGCCGCGCCCCTCCGTCTCGCCCGGCCCGTTGCGCTTTCCCCCGCTCATTCCGGCAGCATCGCAACGAGCGTTTCGAGCCGGTCTGCCTCGGCGGCGGGCTTGTCGTCGCGGATGCGCGAGATGCGGGGAAAGCGCATCGCGATGCCCGAGCGGTGCCGGGCCGAGCGGTTCAGCCCCTCGAACGCGACCTCGACGACCTTGGTGGGCGCGACGGCGCGGACCGGGCCGAACCGCTCGACCGTATTGGCGCGCACGAAGCGGTCGAGATCGCGCAGCTCGGCGTCGGTGAAGCCGAAATACGCCTTGCCGACCGGCACCAGATCGTCGCCGTCCCACAGCCCGAAGGTGAAATCCGAATAATAGCCCGAGCGCTTGCCATGCCCGCGCTCCGCGTAAAGCAGCACCGCATCGACCAGCATCGGATCGCGCTTCCACTTGAACCACGGCCCCTTCATGCGCCCGGCAAGATACGGGCTGTCCCGGCGCTTGATCATAACGCCCTCGATCACCGCTTCGGGCGGGTCCGCGCGCAGGGCGGCGAGATCGTCCCAAGTCGCGAAGGCAAGCTGCGGCGAGAGGTCGATCCGCGCCGGATCGAGCGCGCGTGCCGCGCTTTCAAGCGCCCCGCGGCGCGCATCATAGGGTTGCGCGCGCAGATCCTCGCCGTCCAGCAGCAGCAGATCATAAGCCCGCAAAGCGGCCGGGTGCGATCCCAGCAGCTTGCGCGAGACGGTCTTGCGGTTCAGCCGCTGTTGCAGATCGCCGAACGCGCCGACCGCCTCGCCGCGCCGGACCAGCAACTCGCCGTCGATCACGCCCTCGAAATCCAGCGCGTCGATCAGATCGGGGAAGGCGCCCGAAATATCCTCGCCGGTGCGCGAATAAAGCCGCCTTGTGCCCTGATCGGAGACCGCCTGAACGCGGATGCCGTCCCATTTCCACTCGGCCGCGTAAAGCGCGGGGTCGAGCCCGCGCAGCGCCTCAAGATCGGTCGCGGTGGACAGCATCACCGGGCGGAACGGGGCGCGCGCCGCCGAGATCGGTTTCTCGCCGCCCTCGGCCCAGGCGAACATCTCGGTATAGGGGGGGCGCAGGCCGTGCCAGATTTCCTCGATCTCGGTCAGCGGCAGATCGCCGTAATCGGCCAGAGCCTGCCGCGCGAGCCGGCCCGAGACCCCGACCCTGAGCCCGCCCGTCGC
>JAUNRZ010000013.1:1438-19972 GCA_030539455.1 Paracoccus sp. (in: a-proteobacteria)
GGGTCCGGCACGGCGGCGAAGTAGCGCGCCAGATGGCGCAGCTTGCCGTTGCGCTGCGGGGTGAAGGCCAGCCGCTCGAGAAGGGACGCGAATGCGCGCATTACGCCTCTCCCTCCTCGTCCTCATAGCCGACCAGATGGAGCGGGCGCGCCGCCCGCCCCTCAAGCGCGCACCACCGAAGCAGCGCATCCTCGCGGCCGTGGGTGATCCATGTCTCGTCCGGGTCGAGCTCGGTGATGGTGCGCGTCAGATCGGGCCAGTCGGCGTGGTCCGAGATGATCAGCGGCAGCTCGACCCCGCGCTGCCTTGCGCGGGCGCGGACCGACATCCAGCCACTTGCGAAGGCGATGACCGGGTCCGGGAACCGCTGCGCCCATGTCGCCGCAAAGGCCGATGGCGGGCCGATCACGATCTGGCCCGCGAAATCGGCCTTGGTGCCGCGCGCGATCGTCGCCGGGCGCAGATCGCCAAGCGCGACCCCTTGCGAGATGTGATAATCGCAGAGCCGTTGCAGCGCGCCGTGGATGTAGATCGGCCCATCCCAGCCCGCCTCGCGCAGCAGCATGATCACGCGCTGCGCCTTGCCAAGCGCATAGGCGCCGATCAGATGCGCGCGCTCGGGAAAGGCCGCGACCGAGGCGAGAAGGCGCGCGATCTCGTCCTCGGGGGCTGGATGGCGAAAGACCGGCAGCGCGAAGGTCGCTTCGGTCACGAAGATATCGCAGGGCACGAGCTGAAACGGCGCGCAGGACGGGTTCGGCACCCGCGCGAAATCGCCCGACACGCAGACGGAGGGCCCCGCCCCCTCGACCAGAATCTGCGCCGAGCCGAGCACATGACCGGCGGGATGAAAGCTGACCGTCACGCCGCCGATCTGCATCTTGCCATCCGCGATCTGGCGCGAGGCGGTGAACTCCTCGCCATAGCGGATCGCCATGATATCAAGCGTTTGCGCCGTCGCCAGCACTGCGCCATGACCCGATCGCGCGTGATCGGCATGGCCGTGCGTGACAAGCGCGCGCGGCACGGGGCGAAGCGGGTCGATAAAGAAATCGCCCGAGGGGCAGTAAAGCCCCTCGGGCCTTGTGAGAAGCGGCGGCGCGGCCATCTCGGCCCGCCGGCTCAGCCGAGCGTCAGGCTGAAATGCTCGCCCATATCGGGCTTCTTGCCCGTCACCTGCGCGCGCGCGACCTGATAGAAGAACTTGAACGCACCGCCTTCGGTCATCCAGATCTCGGCCTTTTTCGGTGCGAAGCGGACAAGCTGGACATCCTCGTCGCGCTTGCCGTCCTCGAACCAGCTCGAGGCGATCAGGCCCCAGACTTCATCGAGCTTTTCCTTGTCCTCGGACAGATGGAGCGTCCCGTCAATATCGGCATAAAGCCCCTTGTCGTCATTGCTGACGATGAATTTCGCAGGCGCCGTTTTCGCGGCCGCATCGGCCATTGGCGTTCCGTCCGCGGTGATGAACCAGATATTGGGGTCATCCTCGATCATGTTCGGAGACATGGGCAGGAACCGGCCCTCGGCCTCGAGCATCCCGGTGCGGGTATCGCCCAGACGTTTGTAGAATTCTTCCTTGCGATCGTCGCTCATCTTGTTCTCCCTGAACCTTGGCGACATAACCGCCGCCGCCCCCTCGGGGTTCCGCCCCGGCAAGGCGCGGCGGCGCAGGGGTGACATTCAGGAAGATGATTGCAAGAAACCGCAAGCGTCGCTAATCTGGCCAGCACGCCGCCCGCCGAGCCCTTTGATGACCACGATCGCCCCCTCGCGCCAGACCGAGATCGCCGCCGCCGAGGCGAGCGTGTTTCTCAGGGTGCTGGCCCATCCGGCGCGGCTGAAAATCGTGTGCCATCTGGCCGAGGGTGAGGCGTCGGTCAGCGCGCTCGAGACCGCGCTTGGCCTGCCGCAGCCGGGCCTCTCGCAGCAGATCGCGACGCTGCGCGCCTCGGGCCTGATCGCGGCACGGCGCGCGGGCAAGCAGGTGTTCTACCGCCTGAGCGACGCGCGGGCGCGGCCTTTCGTTGCCGCGATACGCGCGCTGTTCGGCGGCGCCGGTCATTGAACGGAGAGTTTCATGCGTATCAATATCGGAACCAATGACCGGCTGCTGCGCGTCCTGGTCGGGGCGGTTTTGCTGATCCTCGCGCTTGGCGGCTGGCTGATCGCGGCGCCCGGCGCCCGCTGGCTCGCCGGGCTTGCGGGCGCGCTGCTTCTGGTGACCGGCGCGCTGCGATTTTGCCCCGCATACAAGATGCTGGGCGTCAGCACGGATGACGGGAAATGACCGAGTTCACGCCATTTCAATCGCTGCTGGGCGGCGCTCTGATCGGGCTGGCGGCGGTGCTGCTGATGCTTGTCCACGGCCGCGTTGCGGGGCTGAGCGGCATCGTCTCGGGCGCGATCCTCGGCGGGCGCGGCGCGCGCGGCTGGCAGATCGCCTTCCTTTCGGGCGCAGTCGCGGCGCCCTTGATCGCCGCGCAGCTTTTCGGCGCAACCATCGCGTTTGACAGCCCCGCGCCGCTGCCCCTGCTTGTCGCGGGCGGGGTTCTGGTCGGGATCGGCGTCACGATCGGGAACGGATGCAGCTCGGGCCACGGGGTTTGCGGCATGGCGCGCCTGTCGCGCAGATCCATCGCGGCGACGCTCATCTTCATGGCCTCGACCGGCCTGACGCTGTTCGTCATCCGCCACATCTGGGGGCTCGCATGAGGCTCGTAAGCGCCATTCTCGCCGGGCTGATCTTCGGCGCGGGCATCGCCATATCGGGTATGATCAACCCGGCCAAGGTGCTGAATTTCTTTGACATCGCCGGGCATTGGGACCCGTCGCTCGGCTTCGTGATGGCCGGAGCGCTCGCCGTCACGGCGCTTGGCTATCGGCTGGTGCTGGCGCGCCCTGCCCCGCTGCTGGCAAAGCGCTTCGATCTGCCCGCGCGGGGCGCGATCGACGCGCGGCTGATTGCCGGAGCCGTGCTTTTCGGTGCTGGCTGGGCGATGGCCGGGTTCTGTCCGGGCGGCTCGATCCCCGCCATCGGCCTGCTGCGCGCCGAGCCGGCGGTGTTCGTGATCTCCATGCTTGCCGGCATGGCGCTCGCCCGCCGCATCGCGCCCACAGCTCAGGGCGCCGCTCGCGCATGAGCCGAGCGCGCACCCTCGCCGGACCCGCCCTTCACCGGGCGCGGCGATACGCGCGCGGCGATCTCGGCGCGGATCTGCTGGCGGCGGTGATCGTGACGATCATGCTGATCCCCCAATCGCTGGCCTATGCGATGCTGGCGGGGCTGCCGCCGCAGGTCGGGCTTTACGCCTCGATCCTGCCGCTGCTGGCCTACGCGCTGCTGGGGACGAGCCGGACGCTCGCGGTCGGGCCGGTCGCGATCGTCTCGCTGATGACCGCCGCCGCGATCGGGCAGATCGGCGTGGCCGGCGGGCCTCAGCATCTGGCCGCCGCCGCCATGCTGGCCCTGATGTCGGGCGCGATGCTGCTGGCGATGGGCGCGCTGCGGCTGGGCTTCATTGCCAATTTCCTGTCCCACCCGGTGATTTCGGGCTTCATCACCGCAGCGGGCCTGCTGATCGCAGCGAGCCAGATCCGCCATCTGCTTGGCACCTCGGGCGGCGGCACCACGCTGCCTCAGATCGCCGCCGCGCTGCTGCGCGAGGCGGGCGCGGTCAATCCGGTGACGCTCGCGACCGGGGCGGCGGTGCTTTCCTTCCTGATCTGGTCGCGGCGCGGGCTGCCCGCGGTGCTTGCCCGCGCGGGGCTGCCCAGACGCGCGTCAGCGATCGCCGCGAAGGCCGCCCCCATCGCCGCCGTCGCCGCGACGATCGCGCTTGCCGAGGCGCTGGATTTCGCAGCGCGCGGCGTCGCGCTTGTCGGCGCGATCCCGCAGGGGCTGCCGCCGCTTGCGCTGCCGCTTCTGCCGCTCGAGCTGATCGCCGCGCTCGCCCTGCCAGCGTTTCTGATCTCACTGATCGGGTTCGTGGAATCGGTCTCGGTCGCGCAGACGCTTGCCGCGCGGCGCCGCCAGCGGATCGAGCCGAACCGCGAGCTGATCGGCCTTGGCGCGGCCAATCTCGCCGCCGGGCTGTCATCGGGCTACCCGGTCACGGGCGGGCTCGCGCGCTCGGCGGTGAATTTCGACGCCGGCGCGCAGACGCAGGCGGCGGGCGGCTTCACGGCGGCCGGGATCGCGCTTGCCGCGCTGTTTCTGACCCCCTATCTCGGCGCGCTGCCCCAGGCGACGCTGGCGGCGATCATCATCGTCGCGGTGCTGTCGCTTGTCGATCTGCCGGCGATCGCGCGCGTTTTCGCCTATTCGCGATCGGACTTCGCGGCGATGGCGGCGACGATGGTGCTGACCCTTCTTGCGGGCGTCGAATGGGGGCTGATCGCCGGGGTGACGCTGTCGCTGCTGCTTTATCTTTACCGCACCAGCAAGCCGCATATCGCGGTCGTCGGGCAGGTGCCGCAGACCGAGCATTACCGCAATATCGACCGCCACAAGGTGCTGACCTCGCCGAATGTGCTGTCGATCCGCATCGATGAGAGCCTTTATTTCGCCAATTCGCGCTATCTCGAGGACCGCATCGCCGCGCTCGTCGCCGAGCGGCCGGCGCTGCGCCATGTGGTGCTGATGTGCTCGGCGGTGAATTTCATCGACGCCTCGGCGCTGGAAAGCCTTGAGGAGATCAACCGGCGGCTCGGCGAGGCGGCGATCCGGCTTCATCTATCGGAGGTGAAAGGCCCGGTGATGGACCGCCTCGCCCGGACCGATTTTCTGACCCATCTGAGCGGCGAGGTGTTTCTGAGCCAGCACGAAGCCTGCCGTCACTGCGGCGCGGCGATTTAGGGGCGGCCGGGGGGTGGCATAGCGTCATTAACCAAAAACGCGAGGTTCGCTAGACAAATCTGAGCGCTACGCCCTGCCCGAGGGGCAGTTTATCCGGCGGGTCGCGAGGATCTTCGATAGCGCCCGGCGGGCCGGAGGGTGTCGTGACCCCGCGAAACGGGTCTGGCGAGCCATGCAATCCGCCGTCCGAAGCTGCCGGCGCGCGGCGGTCAAATATCAACGCGCCCCCGCCCGCGCGCCCTGACCTCACGCGTTGAACAGGAAGTGCAGCACGTCGCCGTCCTTGACCTCGTAGCTTTTGCCCTCGACGCGCAGTTTGCCGGCCTCGCGGGCGCCGGCCTCGCCCTTGCCGGCGATGTAATCGTCATAGGCGATGGTTTCGGCGCGGATGAAGCCGCGCTCGAAATCGCCGTGGATCACGCCGGCGGCTTGCGGGGCCAGAGTGCCCTTGCCGATCGTCCAGGCGCGGGCCTCTTTCGGGCCGACGGTGAAGTAGGTCTGAAGCCCCAGCAGATCGTAGCCCGCGCGGATCAGCCGGTCGAGCCCGGCCTCATCAAGCCCCATCTCGGTCAGGAACATCCCCGCTTCTTCGGCATCAAGCTGGCTGATTTCCTCCTCGATCCGGGCCGAGATCACCACATGGCCGGCCCCTTGCGCGCGCGCCATCTCGGCGACTTTCGCGGACCACTCATTCCCGCCCGAAGCGTCGCTTTCCGCCACATTGCAGACATAAAGCACCGGCTTTGCAGTCAGAAGTTGCAGCATATCCCACGCCTTGCGGTCATCTTCCGCGACCTCGACAGCGCGGGCCGGCCGGCCCTCTTCCAGCGCGGCAAGCGCCTGCCGCAGCAGACGGTCCTGCGCAAGCGCCTCTTTGTCGCCGCCCTTGAGCTTGCGCGCGAGATTGGCGAGCCGCCGCTCGATCGATTCCATGTCGGCGATCATCAGCTCGGTCTCGATCACCTCGGCATCGGCAAGCGGGTCGATCCGACCTTCGACATGGGTGATATCGCCATCCTCGAAGCAGCGCAGCACATGAGCAATCGCGTCTACCTCGCGGATATTGGCCAAAAACTGGTTGCCGAGCCCCTCGCCCTTCGAGGCGCCCTTCACGAGCCCCGCGATGTCGACAAAGGTGATGCGCGTCGGGATGATCTGCTTGCTGCCGGCAATCTCCGCCAGTGCGTCAAGCCGGCGATCGGGGACCGAGACCTCGCCCACATTCGGCTCGATCGTGCAGAACGGGAAATTCGCCGCCTGCGCCGCCGCCGTGCGCGTGAGCGCGTTGAACAGCGTCGATTTGCCGACATTCGGCAGCCCGACAATCCCCATGCGAAAGCCCATGTCACCCTCTTTGCGATTGCTTGCCGGGCCTCTTACGCGTGCGGCGGGCGCAAGTCCAGCGAGGCGCGGCGCGCGCGCCAGATGAAGGCGGCGATGAACTCTGCGGTCAGGATCAGAACGATGGTCGGCGCGGGCGCGGCGTCGAGCCAGAACGAGGCGATCAGCCCCGCCTGCCCGGCAAAAAGCGCAAGACCCGAGGCAACCGCCAGCATCGCGCCCATCCGCCGCGTCAAAAGGAACGCCGTCGCCCCCGGCGCGATCAGCACCGAGACGGCAAGGATCAGCCCGACCGAGGACAGGGTCGCGACCACGACCAGCACGATCCCGGCCATGAGCGCGTTCTGAAACAGCCGCAGATCCAGCCCCATGATCTGCGCCTGCACCGGATCGAACGCAAAAAGCGTCAGATCGCGGCGCCAGATCAGCACCGCTACTGCAACGGCGGCGCCGATCAGCCCGCTCACCCACAGATCGCGCGTCTGGACCCGCAGGATATTGCCGAAAAGGATGTGGTCGATATGGAGGCCGGTTTCGATCTTGGTGTGAAGAAACAGCCCAAGCGCGAACATCGCGGACATGACCACCCCAAGCACCGCGTCGGGCTTCAGCGGCGTGCGCGCGCGCATATACGAGGACAGCGAGCCGCAGCCGAGCCCCGCGGCGAGCGCGCCGATCACAAGCGGAAGGCCCGTCAGCCACGCCAGAACGATGCCGGGCAGCACCGCATGGCTGATCGCGTCTCCCATCAGCGACCAGCCCTTCAGCACCACGAAACACGACAAAAGCGCCGCCGGAACAGTGACGATCGCGGCCATGAGGGCGGCGCGCTGCATTACCTCGAAGCCAAGGGGGATCGTCAGGAACTCGGTCATGCGCCGGTCCTTGGCGCATCGCGGAACAGGATGCCGTGGCGCGGAGAGAAAAGGAACGCCGCGGCGAAAACCGCGCTTTGCAGCAGCACGATCACCGCACCTGTCGCGCCGTCGAGGAAATAGGACAGATACGCGCCGAGCCCGCTGCTGACCGCTCCGATCGCGCCGGCGAGGAGGACCATGCGGCCAAAGCGGGCGGTCAGCAAAAACGCGCTCGCCCCCGGTGTGATCACAAGCGCGACGACCAGCAACGCGCCGACCGCCTGCATCGCGGCGACCGTCGCGGCGGCGAGCAGCGCGAAGAAGATCACCCGCAGCGCAGCAACGCGCAGCCCGACACTGCGCGCATGGACCGGATCGAAGAACACCGCCATGAAATCGCGCCATTTGAGCGCCAGCACTGCAAGAACCACCGCCGAGATCGCCGCCATCTGCACCATTTCAGAGCGTCCGATCATCAGCACATTGCCCATGATGATCGTCGTGATGCTGATCGACATCGGGTTCAGCGAGACCATGAAGAGGCCGAGCCCGAAAAACGCGGTGAAGATCACGCCGATGATGGCATCCTCGCGCAGCCCTGTGCGCGCGCTCAGAAACAGCATCGCCATCGCCGCGAGCCCGCCCGAGACAAACGCGCCGAACGCGAATGGCAGGCCGAGCATATAGGCGCCCGCGACGCCCGGCAGGATCGCGTGAGACAGCGCGTCGCCGATCAGTGACCAGCCCTTGAGGATCAGAAACGCCGACAGCAGCCCGCAGACCAGCCCGATCATCGCGCTGACCCAGATCGCGCTTGTCATATAACCGTAGGCGAACGGCTCGAGCGCTATCATGGCGCGCGCCCCGAGCCGGGCTTTGTTTCGCCAGCGGGGGCGCCGGGATCGCGCGGGCCAGTTTGCGCGGCAGCGCCCTCGCCCGCGACGCGGTGCTGATCGTCGTAGAACACAAGCGGGCGCTCGTCATCGCTGAACACATGCAGCGCGCGGGAATCCTCGTCCTGATGCAGCGCGTCGCCGTGAAGCGCGAATTGGCGCAAGACGGCGCCGAACGTGGCGCGCAGATTCGCGGGGGTGAAGATCTCGGCGGTCGGCCCGTAAGCCAGAACCGTGCCGCGCAGCAGCACCACGCGGTCGCAATATTCGGGGACCGAGCCAAGATCATGGGTCGAGACCAGAACCGCCCGCCCCTCTTCCCGGATCTCGCGCAAAAGCGCGATGATCGCGGCCTCGGTCTGGACATCGACGCCGGTGAAGGGCTCGTCGAGCAGCAGGATCGGCGCTTCCTGCACAAGCGCGCGGGCGAGAAAGACGCGCTTTTTCTGCCCGCCCGACAAGGCGCCGATCTGGCGCAGGCGAAACCGCTCCATCCCGACGCGGCGCAGCGCCTCGGTGACGGCGTCGCGGTCGCGCGCGCGGGGGCGGCGCAGCAGGCCCATATGGCCAAAGCGGCCCATCATCACGACATCTTCGACCAGAACGGGGAAGGTCCAGTCGACGTCCTCGGTCTGCGGGACATAGGCGAGGCTGCGGGCGCGCAGCGCGTCGGCGGCCGCCATCCCGCCCAGCTCGATCCGCCCGGCGGCAAGCGGGACGAGCCCCATCAACGCCTTGAAGAGCGTAGATTTTCCCGCGCCATTGCCACCGACAAGCGCGGTGATCGAGCCTTGCGGGACCGTAAAGCTGGCATCGCGAAGCGCGGCCGTCCCGCCGCGATAGGCGACCGAGACGCCATCGGCGCGGATCGCGTCCGGGGCGTTTTGTCTTGCGCGCTCAACCATCGCTCAGCCCCCGGAGGATCGTCTCGGACGTCACCGCCAGCAGGTCGATATAGCTCGGCACCGGCCCGTCGCGGGCGCTCAGCGTATCGACGAATAGAACGCCGCCATAAGCCGCGCCCGTCTCGCGCGCGATCTGCTGGGCAGGGCGGGCCGAGACGGTGCTTTCGGAAAACACGGCCGGGATATTGCGCGCGCGCACCGCGTCGATCACCCGCCGCACCTGCTGCGGCAGGCCCTGCTGATCGGCGTTGACGGGCCACAGGAACAGCTCGCCCAGATGCGCGTCGCGGGCCAGATAGGAAAACGCGCCCTCGGAGGTCACCAGAACGCGCCGCTTCTCTGGCAGCGCGCGAAGCCGGTCCCGCAGCGGGCCGATCCGCGCCTCGATCCGCCCTAGATAACCCTGCGCATTCTCGCGGTATTCATCCGCGTTCGCGGGGTCGAGATCCGACAATGCCTGCGCGATATTGCCGATATAGATCGCCGCGCCATCGAGACCCATCCAGCCATGCGGGTTGGGCTGCCCGTCATATTCGCCCCCCGAAATCGCCATCGGCACAAGCCCGTCCGAGACGACCGCGCGCGGCGCCTCGCCCGCATTGTCCAGAAACCCGCCGAACCACGCCTCGAGCTCCAGCCCGTTGAGCAGGACCAGATCGGCATTGCTGATGCGCAGAATGTCGCGCGGGGTCGGCTCATAAAGGTGGATATCGGCGCCGGGCGGGGTCAGCGAGACGATATCGGCCCGCGCTCCGGCGACATTCGCGGCCATGTCCTGAATGATCGTGAAGCTGGTGACGACCCGCAGACGCTCGGTCTCGGCGCGGCCAGCCGGGGCGGTGGCTGCCAGCAGCGCGAGGACAAAGGGGGCGAGCAGACGAATCATAGGGATGTTAGATGCGAACGGCTCGCAACTGTCAATCAGTTGCGAACGGCTCGCAACAAGGCTTGCATCACTTCGCCGCTGCGCCGATAAGCGGCTATGGACAGCGACGATCACGCAACCGCCCGCGCAAGCGAATTCGAGACCGCGCTTCGCCGCGCCGGGATTCGCATCACGAAACAGCGCGCGGCGATCCTGCGCGCGCTTGCAAGCGCGGATGATCACCCCGACGCGCCCGCCTTGCTCGAACGCGCGCGGGAAGGCGCGCCCGGCCTCTCGCTTGCCACCGTTTACCGCACGCTGTCCGAATTGCAGGCGCAGGGGGTTGTGCTGAAGCTCGCCTTCGAGGGCGAGCCGGCGCGGTTCGAGCCGGCGGACCAGTCCCATCACGATCATATGATCGATGTCGATACAGGCGAGGTGATCGAGTTCACCGATGAGCGGATCGAGCGCCTGCAAGCCGAGATCGCCGCCGCGCATGGCTACGATATCGTCCGCCACAGGCTCGATCTTTACGTCAAGAAGCGCGATTAGGCGCCGGGTGGTCCCGCGGCTGGGGCCAGGACGCAAGACGCGGCCCCTGCCCCGCCCTTGCGCGCCCCGCCCCTTGTGCTAGCGTTCGCGACATATCCAGCTTGGGGGAATATCTCGAATGACATTTCTGCGCACTACCGCCATTCTCGCCGTGCTTGCCGCGCCTGCCTTCGCGGCCGATCCCGAACTCACCGTCTTTGACTGGGCCGGGTTCGAGGACGAGACGCTGTTTGAAGATTACATCACGCAGCACGGTCAGGCCCCGACCTTCGCCTTCTACGGCAATGACGACGAGGCGTTCCAGAAAATCGCGACCGGGTTTCGCGCCGATATCGCCCATCCGTGCAGCCAGATGGTGTCGAAATACCGCGATGCCGGGCTGATCGAGCCGTGGGACACATCGCGCATCCCCGCCTTCGAGGATATCGAGGATCAGTATCTCGATTCCGAGGTGTTCCGCGACGATGAGGGCGTTTGGTATATCCCGACCGATTGGGGCGTGACCGCGCTTGCCTATAACCCCGATGTGGTCAGCGCCGAGGATGTCGCCTCGCTGAACGTGCTGCTCGACCCGCGTTTTCAAGGGCGGGTGTCGCTGCCGAACTCGTCCGACGATGTCTGGGCGCTCGCCTATCTCGCGACCGGCGTGACCGATTGGGACGATGTCACCGAAGAGCAGTATCAGGCCGCCGCCGACTGGATCCGGCAGGTTCACCAGAACGTCGCCGCCTACTGGAACGACCCGGCCGAGCAGGCGCAGCTGATGGCCTCGGGCGCGGTGGTTCTGGCATGGTCGTGGAATGACGGCGTCGTCTATCTGCGCGATGACGGCTACCCGGTCGAATTCCAGCGCGCCGCCACCGAGGGCTCGTCGCAGTTCTTCTGCGGCTTCGTGAACCTCAAGAACGGGCCGGGCTCGGAGGACAAGGTCTACGATTTCATCAACGCATGGCTCGCGCCGCAATCGGCCACCGCGCTTCTCGATTCGATCGGCTACGGGCACACCACAGCCGCCGGTATGGCCGAGATCGCGGACGACCCGCGCGTTCAGGCGGACCTCTCGCCCGTCGATGCGCCGGTGCTGGTCCAGACCCCGAACGCCCCCGAGCAGCGCGACCGCCAGCTTGCCGAGTTCGAGCAGATCAAGGCGGGCTTCTAGGCGCCGCGCGGGCCTCAGAACCGCAAATAAAAAGGCGGGCCATTGCGGCCCGCCTTTCTTGTCCGGCAGCGCCGGTCAGTCGCGCGGGGTCGCCGCGCCGGTCAGCGGATCGACGCGCAGCTTGACGTCCTGCCCGTCCGTGTCCTTCAGCTCGATCTCCCAATAGCCGTCATCGTCCCACTCGACCTCGTCGATATAGGCAAGCCGGTCGCCATGCTCAGCCTCGATCATCGCGATGATCTCGGACAGGGGCAGCGCGTCGGCGGGCGGCGGCGCGGCGATGGCGGACAGGGGAAGCGCGCCCAGGATGGCGCCTGCAATCAGATTACGCATTCCAATACTCCTTTGAATGGCGTGACCCCGAACGCGAGCCTGGCGCGGCCGGTTCCGGGCGCGGCGGGCCGACTTGCGCGGCGGCGGCGCGGCGCCTATATTGGGCTTGTCCGGGGCAACCCGGACTATGGACATAAACGCGCAGGTAATAAGCGGATCGGACCCGGGGGCGGTACCCGGCGGCTCCACCAGACACCCCTCGTTGGGGGACCATGGGGCCGAAACAGGATCGACGAACGTCTAAAGCTGTTTGCTTTGTCTCGGTGAGCTACCACCGTTATCGGTGCAAAAAGTACAGTTGCCAACGACAACCGTGCTCCGGTGGCTCTGGCTGCGTAAGCAGCTCGGGTAACCGAAACTTAAGTCCTTACGCCTAGCAGCTTAAGGCGGGGCCCGCAGGAGCCTGGCAACAGAATCCTGCACTTTCCCTTTTGGCACAGCCTTCGCCCCCCGCGCTTCTGACGCGTGCCCGCAGGCTTCGCGCCTGCCATTTTTTCGCGCACTTGGCCCCTTTTCATCCAGAACCATATCCCTATGCTGAACCCATGATGAAGGGGGTGCCGATGAACGGAGCAATCGACTACGGCTCGATGATGCACCGCGCGATGCAGGGGCTGATCGCCGAGGTGCTGGCGCAGGTCGCGGCGAACGGGCTGCCGGGCGATCACCACTTCTACATCACCTTCGACACGACCGAAGACGGGGTCGAGATGGCCGACTGGCTGCGCGAGCGCTACCCGTCCGAGATGATGATCGTCATCCAGCACTGGTACGAGAATCTGACCGTCGCCGAGGATCATTTCGCGGTCACGCTCAATTTCGGCAACTCGCCCGAGCCGATGGTGATTCCCTTCGACGCGGTGCGCACCTTCGTCGACCCCTCGGTCGAGTTTGGCCTGCGCTTCGAGACGCAAGACAGCGCCGGCGATACGATCGAGGCGGAAGAAGCGCCCGCTTTGGAAGGCTCACCGTCCGAGCCGGTGGCTGAAGATGGCGGCGAGGCCGGCCATTCCGCCGATGTCGTCAGCCTTGATAAATGGCGTAAATAACCGCCCGCCCGCGTCACCAAGACGTCACATGAAGGACATAACACGGGGGCGAGACAAGCAAAGGTGGTCCTGAACGTGTCCGATCTCTCACTCTTTTTTCGCGAATTCATCCGTCACCCCGGCGAGGTCCGCGCGGTCCTGCCGACCGGGCGGGCTGCGGCGCGCGCGATGGCGCGGCTGATCACCCCCTCGACCGGCCATGTCGCCGAGATCGGCGCCGGCACCGGCACGATCACCAAGGCGATCCTCGACGCCGGGCTGCCGCCCGAAAATCTCGAGCTTTATGAGCTGAATGCCAGTTTTTGCGCGCGGCTCTCCGAGCAGTTCCCGCGCTGCATCGTCC
The DNA here is from genome assembly GCA_030539455.1 of Paracoccus sp. (in: a-proteobacteria). Taxonomy (GTDB): domain Bacteria; phylum Pseudomonadota; class Alphaproteobacteria; order Rhodobacterales; family Rhodobacteraceae; genus Paracoccus. The sequence goes on from JAUNRZ010000013.1 coordinate 14,594, forward strand.
ATAACCTCCCCGCGCAAGAGATGGTCAATGTCGGCCGCTCGGATCTCGATGCGGTCATTTCGGGTGTGCCGACCCTGCCGATGCCCGACGATCTGCAAATGGCGATCGTCGGCGCCGCGCTTTCGATGATGAAGCCCGGCGCGCCGTTCATGCAGATCACCTATGGCCCGCTGCCGCCGCTGTCGCAGAACACGCGCGACGCGCTGCGCCTGACCTACCGCAAAAGCCCGCGCATCTGGGCGAATTTCCCGCCCGCGCGCGTTTACGAGTTCCGCCAACAGCCATAAGCCGGCTGCATACCGCGGCATACGAATTGCGAATCTGGCACGGCGCGGCTAAAACCCCCACGAAACCGTGAGGGAGCCACAGATGACCAAGACCCGCACCGAAACCGACAGCTTTGGCCCGCTGGAGGTTGACGCCAGCAAATATTGGGGCGCGCAGACGCAGCGCTCGATCCGCAATTTCCCGATCGGGTGGGAACGCCAGCCGGTCGCGGTGATCCGCGCCCTTGGCGCGATCAAGCTGGCGGCGGCGCGGATCAACACCGCCGAGGGCCGCATCCCGGCCGAGCTTGGCGCCGCGATCGAGCAGGCCGCGACCGAGGTGTTCGAGGGCAAATTCGACGACAATTTCCCGCTTGTGGTGTGGCAGACCGGCTCGGGCACACAGTCGAACATGAACGCGAACGAGGTCATCTCGAACCGCGCGATCGAGATTCTGGGCGGCGAGATGGGCTCGAAAAAGCCGGTCCACCCGAATGATCACTGCAATATGGGGCAGTCGAGCAACGACACCTTCCCGACCGCGATGCATGTCGCGATCGGGATGATGGCGCGCGATGTGCTGATCCCCGGCCTTGAAAAGCTGCACAAGGCTCTGGCCGCGAAGTCCGAGGATTTCAAGGATATCATCAAGATCGGCCGCACCCATACGCAGGACGCAACGCCGCTGACCTTGGGTCAGGAGTTCGGCGGCTACGCCCATCAGGTCGCCAAGGGGATCGAGCGGGTGAAGATGTGCCTGCCCGATATTTACGAGCTCGCGCAGGGCGGCACGGCGGTCGGCACCGGGCTGAACACCAGGAAGGGCTGGGATAAATCCATCGCGGCCGAGATCGCGAAGATCACCTCGCTCCCCTTCGTAACCGCGCCCAACAAGTTTGAATCGCTCGCCGCGCATGATGCGATGGTGATGTTCTCGGGCGCGCTGAAAACCGTCGCCGCGAGCCTTTTCAAGATCGCCAATGATCTGCGGCTGCTTGGCTCGGGCCCGCGCTCGGGTCTGGGCGAGCTGATCCTGCCCGAGAACGAGCCGGGCAGCTCGATCATGCCGGGCAAGGTGAACCCGACCCAGGCCGAGGCGCTGACGATGGTCTGCGCGCAGGTCATGGGCAATGACGCGGCGGTCGGTTTTGCCGGCAGTCAGGGGCATTTCGAGCTGAACGTCTACAACCCGATGATGTCCTATAACGTGCTGCAATCCATGCAGCTTCTGGGCGACGCGGCGAGCAGCTTCACCGACAACATGGTCGCCGGGACCGAGGCGAATGTGGAACGGATCGACCGGCTGATGAAGGAAAGCCTCATGCTGGTGACCGCCCTTGCGCCGACGATCGGTTACGACAACGCCACCAAGGTCGCCAAGACCGCCCACAAGAACGGCACCACGCTGCGCGAAGAGGCCGTGGGGCTGGGCTTTGTCACCGAGGAAGAGTTCGACAGGATCGTGCGTCCCGAGGACATGATCGGCCCCGCCGATTGACCGCCAACGCGGCGCGCGTGCAAGGCGCGCGCGCCGCGCATCTTTTGCCTTGAGAAGCTGGCGGAGGCCGCGATGAAGCTGCGCACCCAGATCATGTTTCAGGGCGAGATGGAGGACGCCATCACGCTCTGGTCCCGCGCCTTCCCGGATGCGCAGCGCGAGGGCACGAACCCTTGCCGGTTGCTTATCGCGGGGCAAGAGCTCGCGCTTTTCGACAGCCCGCCCATGCATGAGTTCACCTTCACCCCTTCGATCTCGCTCCTTGTCGAGTGCGAAAGCGAAGCCGAGCTGAGCCGTTTGGCCGAGATTCTCGCCGGGGGCGGCGCGGTGTTGATGCCGCAGGGCGCATATGATTTCTCGCCCTGCTATATCTGGCTGACAGACCGCTTTGGCGTCTCGTGGCAGCTTATGGTGCCGCCAGAGGCCGCCTGAGGCGCTTATTGCCGCCGCAGCGTCTCGGCCAGAATCCGGTTCGCTTCCTGCGTGTTGCGGTAGATGCCGAAAGCCACATAGGTCAGCCCGGCGGCGATCAGCAACAGGATCAGCCCGCCCGCGATAACCAAAAACCCCATCAAGGGCCCGCCGGGCACGCCCGACACCATGCCGCCAAGCCCGACAAGCGTAAAGACAAGCGCCGCGAGCACGACAAACACACCGATCAGCCGCTCGGCCGAGTTGATGAAGAATTCACGCATCATATTTCCTTCGCGTTTTGACCTTGATCGTCGATCTGCCTAACATGAAGAAACTAACCACCCCTTAACGCGGCCCGAAAAAATGAGCCAGATCGTCAATCTCAGGCGTTTTCGCAAACAGGCTGCGCGCGATGAGGCCCGCAGCGATGCCGCCGCGCGCGCCGCAAAACACGGTCGCAGCAAGGCGCGGAAGGCCGCCGAGACCGAAGCCGAGGCGCGTCGCGAGAGGCTGCTTGACGGAGCGCGGCTTGACGATTGAGCTGCCGCCGATGGACGCGCCCGCCAAGCGCTCGGTCACGATTGACGGGCACTCCACCTCGGTCAGCCTCGAGACCGCGTTCTGGCGCGCCCTTGCCGATCTGGCGGGCGCGCGCGGTCTCACCCGCGCCGCTTTGATCGGCCAGATCGACCACGCCCGCCCGCCTCAGATCGGGCTCGCGACCGCGCTGCGGCTCTTCGTGCTGGCAGAGCTGCGCCGCGCACGCTAAACGGCGGGCAAAAGAAGGAGAATCCGATGATCCCGCGCTATGCCCGCCCCGAGATGACCGCGATCTGGTCGCCCGAAACCAAGTTCCGCATCTGGTATGAGATCGAGGCTCATGCCTGCGACGCGCAGGCCGATCTCGGCGTTATCCCGCGCGAGAATGCCGAGGCGGTCTGGCGCGCGAAGGATGCCGAATTCGACGTCGCCCGGATCGACGAGATCGAGGCCGTGACCAAGCATGACGTGATCGCCTTCCTGACCCATCTCGCCGAGCATATCGGCGCCGACGAGGCGCGTTTCGTCCATCAGGGCATGACCTCGAGCGATGTTCTCGACACCACGCTGAACATCCAGCTCACCCGCGCGGCCGATCTTCTTCTGGCCGATATGGACCGCGTGCTGGCCGCGCTGGAGCGCCGCGCGCATGAGCATAAGGACACGGTCCGGATCGGCCGCAGCCACGGGATTCACGCCGAGCCAACCACGATGGGCCTGACTTTCGCGCGGTTCTACGCCGAGATGGCGCGCGGGCGGGCGCGTCTGGAAGCCGCGCGCGAGGAAATCGCGACCGGCGCGATTTCCGGCGCGGTCGGCACCTTCGCCAATATCGACCCGGCGGTCGAGGCCCATGTCTGCGCGAAAATGGGCCTTGTCCCCGAGCCGATCTCGACGCAGATCATCCCCCGCGACCGGCACGCGATGTTCTTCGCAACGCTCGGCGTCATCGCCTCGTCGATCGAGAATATCGCGATCGAGATTCGTCATATGCAGCGGACCGAAGTGCTTGAAGCGGAAGAATATTTCAGCCCCGGCCAGAAGGGTTCCTCGGCGATGCCGCATAAGCGCAACCCGGTGCTGACCGAGAACCTGACCGGCCTCGCGCGGCTTGTGCGCATGGCGGTCGTGCCGGCGATGGAGAATGTCGCGCTTTGGCACGAGCGCGACATCTCGCACAGCTCGGTCGAGCGGGGGATCGCGCCCGATGCGACCATCACGCTCGACTTTGCGCTGAACCGGCTGGCTGGCGTCATCGAGAAGCTGGTCATCTACCCCGAAACCATGCTGAAAAATATGAACAAGTTTAAGGGTCTGGTGATGTCGCAGCGCGTGCTGCTGGCGCTGACCCAGGCCGGGGTCTCGCGCGAGGACGCGTATCGGCTGGTGCAGCGCAACGCGATGAAAGTGTGGGAAGAAGGCGCTGATTTCAAAGAGGAACTTCTGGCCGATCCCGAGGTGACGGCAGCGCTTTCGCGGGGCGAGATCGAGGAGAAATTCGATCTCGGCTATCACACCAAGCATGTCGACACGATTTTCGAGCGGGTCTTCGGGGCGCGCTAACCGCATCTTAGGAATTCTCTGACATTCTGCCCTTGCGAATCGACAAGCGGGGGCCGGAATGGACGTGATACCGATGCTGAATCAGCGGCAAAAGGCGGCGGTGATCGTCCGGCTCATGCTGGAAAACAGCGAAGACCTCGCCTTGGGCGATCTCGCGCCCGACACGCAGGCTGCGCTCGCGCATGAGATGGCGGTGATGGGCGTTGTCGACCGCGAAAGCTGCGATCAGATCGTGCAGGAATTTTGCGACGCTCTGGAGCAGGTCGGCGTGACCTTTCCCGGCGGGCTTGATGGCACTCTCTCGATGCTGGGCGATACCATCTCGCGCGAGATCACCGACCGGCTGCGGCGCATGGCCGCGCTTGCCGGCGATGCCGACCCGTGGGAGCGGATTTCGGCCATGCCCGCGCGGCAGCTTGCCGAGCTCGCCGCGCTCGAATCGACCGAGGTGGCGGCGGTGATGTTCGCCCGCCTGCCCGTCTCCAAGGCGGCCGAGGCGTTCGGGTTGATGCCCGCCGCGCGTGCGCGCCAGATCGCGTTCGGCATGTCGATGACCGGCGGGATCGAGGATGCGGCGCTGCGGCGGATCGGGCTTGCGCTCATGCAGGCGGCGGACGGACTCGCGCGGCCGGCGATCGACGCCGGGCCGGTCGAGAAAGTCGGCGAGATCCTGAATTTCAGCCCCGCCGGCACGCGCGACGAGGTGCTGGTCGGGCTTGACGCCGACGATCCCGATTTCGCCGCCGAGGTGCGCCGCGCGATCTTCACCTGGGCCGGCATCCCGCGCCGGATCGATCCGCGCGACATCCCCCGCATCCTGCGCGAGGCCGACCCGCTGGCACTGACCCGCGCCATGTCGGGCGCCAAGGACGCGGACAAGAAAACGGCGGACTTCATCCTCTCGTGCCTCTCGACCCGTATGGCAGACAGCCTGCGCGACGAGATCGAGGCCGCCGGCCGCATATCGGCGAAAGATTGCGAGGAAGCGATGGCGAGCATCGTCGCGACAATCCGCACGATGGAAGAGGCGGGCGATCTGTTCCTGATCGCGATGGACGCAGAGGACGACGCGGACCCGGCTTCGGTGGAGATGAAGAC
>JAUNRZ010000013.1:20072-30046 GCA_030539455.1 Paracoccus sp. (in: a-proteobacteria)
GATGGCGAGACTGCCCGATCTTGACCCGGACGAGCGGCCGCGCCGCACGAGGGGGAAGCGATCCGTCAGCCAGCCCTCTGTGCAATCGCGAGCATCAGTGTCGGTGCGCGCTTGGCTCGCCCTGAGGATCTCCCCTCTCGAGCATGGGCTTGATCTGGGCTTGATTACACGCACCGTTGATATCCAACCCGCCACCCCACCCGCAACCTGCTTGCCCGCCGCGCCACGCTTGGCTATCGAGCGCCAGTGTTGGTTGATTTTTACCGCCGGGGTTTTGGCTCATGACGAACAGCATCGCGCTGCTTATGGCTCTGCTGATCGGGGGCGTTCTTGCGGTCGATCATTACTGGCTCGGCGGCGATATGCCGCTGTTTCTGGCCCGCCAATTCGTCAACCTCGTCGAATATCTCAGCTTCTGGCGCTAAACGCGGCGCCCCCGCCCGCCAAGCTGCAATTGCATTCACCCCGGTTTGCGCCTATCCCGTCCTCAGTTTTTTCCTGCGGAGGTGAATATGCCAGTCAAGGTGGCGATCAACGGATTTGGGCGCATCGGGCGCAACGTGCTGCGGGCGATCGTGGAATCGGGCCGCACCGATATCGTGGTGGTGGCGATCAACGATCTCGGGCCGGTCGAGACCAATGCGCATCTGCTGCGTTACGATTCCGTCCACGGGCGGTTCCCGGCCGAGGTGAAGGTCTCGGGCTCGACCATTGATGTCGGATCGGGCCCGATCGAAGTCACCGCGATCCGTGAGCCCTCCGATCTGCCCTGGGGCGCGAAGGACGTCGATGTCGTTATGGAGTGCACCGGCATCTTCACCAGCAAGGAGAAATGTCAGGCGCATCTGGACGCCGGCGCGAAGCGCGTGCTGATCTCGGCACCGGGCGACGGGGTAGACAACACGATCGTTTACGGCGTTAACCACGACACGCTGAAAGCCGATCAGATCGTCGTGTCGAACGCGTCCTGCACGACCAACTGCCTGTCGCCGGTCGCCAAGGTGCTGAATGACAAGATCGGCATCGCGCGCGGCTTCATGACGACGATCCATTCCTATACCGGCGATCAGCCGACGCTGGACACGATGCACAAGGATCTCTACCGCGCGCGCGCCGCGGCGCTGTCGATGATCCCGACCTCGACCGGCGCTGCGAAGGCCGTGGGGCTCGTTCTGCCAGAGCTGAAAGGCAAGCTCGACGGCGTCGCGATCCGTGTGCCGACGCCGAATGTCTCGGTCGTCGATCTGGTTTTCGAGGCCGCCGAGGACACCTCGGTCGACGCGATCAACGCCGCGATCCGCGAGGCGGCGGACGGCCCGCTCAAGGGCGTGCTGGGCTACACGAATGAAAGCCTCGTGTCGATCGACTTCAACCACGACCCGCATAGCTCGATCTTCCACATGGATCAGACCAAGGTGATGGAGGGGCGCCTGTGCCGCATCCTGACCTGGTATGACAATGAATGGGGTTTCTCGAACCGGATGAGCGACACCGCCGTCGCGATGGGCAAGCTGATCTGAACATCGCGGCAGGGCGCGCGCCGCCCTGCCCCTGCCCTGTCATGAAAAAGGCCCCCTCGCGGGGGCCTTTTGCGTCTGAGCAAAGACGGGCGGCTCACGCGACCAGATCGAGCCGCTTTTGCGCGTGGAGCACGGCCAGCTTGCGGCCGCGACGACCCGAGGCGAACTCGCGCGCCGGATCGGACGGGATGCCGCCATCGGCAAGCTCGGGGAAGATCGCGAAGATCTCTTCGCGGGCCGCCGCGCCGACCATTTTCAACGCCTGAGCCCCGGTATAAAGCGACTCGGTCGCCGCTCCGTTCGACATCAGCACCTCGTGGCGGTCAAAGAGCAGGTGCACATAGACCACCTCGTCCAGCTCGGTCGCGATGTCGATCCCGTCGATCTGGCAAAGCTGCTTGGCCGCGACCAGAACCTCATCGGTGCCGAACATGCGCTGCGCAATGCGCGAGCGGACCAGAACGCGGTGCTGCGGGCTGACCAGCAGATCGCGGCTGGGCGTGTTCGGCCCGAGAGCACCGGCGCGGATGCGGATCGGCAGCAGGCGCGGATTCGCCTCCAGCCGCGCGGCGCCGAGCGTCTTGTGCCCGGCCCAGCGGAGCATCTGGGCGCCGTTATCGACCGTGCTGACCATATCGCCCGCGCGCAGATCCTCGACCGCGACCTCGCCCGAGGGCGTCGCGATCATCGTCCCCGCCGTGAAGCAGATGAAGATGATGTCGTGAATCCCCGGACCCCAGGAGAGTTTGGGGTCGAGATAGGTATTGGTGCCTTCCTTCGGCGGCGCGGCCTTGACGATCGAGATGCTCTCGATCTTGTCGATCCCGTCAAGCTGGCCGGGGCGCTGGAAATACGGGCGGATGAACATGTCGCCATTGCTCATCTGCACGGCGGTCGCGGTGCGGGTCGTCGTCGTCCCGTCCGGCAGCGTGATCTCGACATCGACGACATAAACGCCGGTGATCGTCTGACCGGTCACCATCTCGCCCGTGGTCGGGCTTTGATAGGTGAACTGCGAATCGGGGTATCTGCCGTAAACATTGCGGTAATATTCCGGCAGGAACCAACGCCCGCCGGTCATCCCGTTGCTGTGCGTCGTGCCGGTCAGCTCGACCGCGGCCAGCTCATCCGGGCCGGTGCCACCCATGCCGAGCAGCTTGTTGGCGTCGGTTTGCGTCGGGGGGGTTCTGGGGTTGGCGTTGGTCTGGCCGTGATTGCCAATATATAACCAATCCACCGTAGAGGTGTAACTCATCACGTTTCCTTTCAGACAGCCTTGCGGCTTTTCGTGGAACTGTATGTGCAATATGCGCACCAGCAACGCCGTAGCACGCCGCGCGGTTTCGCTCAATATGTCTTAACGTCGTTAACGCTGATTTTTCGGGACACGACAAAAGGGCGCGCCCTGCACGAGCACGCCCTTTGAAATTCAACCCGATCAGGGCGCCCTAGAACACGGCGACCTGCGTTCCGACCTCGGCCATGCCGAACAGCTCGGTGATGTGCTCGTTGTAAAGCCCGTAGCAGCCGCTGGACGAGCGGCGGCCGATCTTGCGCGTATCGTGGGTTCCGTGGACCAGATAGGCCGGCCATGAGAGATAAAGCGCGAACGGGCCAAGCGGGTTGTCGGGCGCGCCGCCGGCGACCTGCGCCGGAAGGCTCGGATCGCGGCTGCGCATATCGGCGGTCGGCGTCCAGCTCGGGTTGGTCTGCTTGCGCACGATCTCGGTCCGCCCGCGCCGGGTCAGCTGCTCGGTCATCGGGATCGAGCAGGGATAGACGCGCGAGGTCTGCCCGTCGCCCGACCAGTAATAGACCGCCCGCGAGGACACATCGGCCAGCAAGACGCCCTTGCCGAGCGAGCTGAAAAACTCGTTCCAGTGCCGGTTGCGGAAGGACGAGATGTTGCGCTGGCTGGCCGCGCCGTCCTGCGCAAAGGCCGCGCTGCCCAAAAGGCCCGCGCCGATCATGCCGCCCCCGATGATCCTGCCCATGAAAGCGCGACGGTCGAGCCCCGGACGCGCGGCTTTGAGATGCTTCATTTCGCTTCCCTCTGTTTGATCTGCCGATTTTATCGTTCTTTTTGCTGTATGCAGATACGGATCGCCGGTGCTTTTTCAAATCACAAGCAGGACATTACTTTGACTGTTGCGCGCAGGCCGCACTCTTTTATGCGGGCTCCGGCTTGGCGCGGGGGCGAATTCCGCGTTAACTCGGGCAAGGATTTGCGCAAGAGAAAAGCGATGCGAGAGGGCAGATGGACGGCAGCGCCCGCAGCAGTTTGACACAAGGCGCCGCGCCGGGCGCGCAGACGGGGCGGCGGACCCGGCCGGGCGGGCTCTTGGCGATGGCGCTCAGCTTTGCGGCGCTGACCATTCCTTTGACCTTCATTCTGCTCGGTTTTTTCTCGAACCGCTATCTGGACGAGACGGCCCGGAGTGCGCAGAACACGCTGCGGCTTGCGGTCTCTGCGCTGCAAGGGCAGCTCGACCGGTATCAGAGCCTGCCGAAGCTGCTGGCCGCGCAGCTCGACTTCCGCGCGCTTGCCCGCGATCCGCAAAATATCGCGCGTATCGCGGCGATGAATCGCGCGCTTGCCGATATCAACGCGCAGCTGGAGGCGTCCGACATCTATATCCTCTCGCCCGACGGGACCACGATCGCCGCCTCGAATTTCGATCAGCCGCGCCCCTTCGTGGGCGAGAATTTCGCCTATCGCCCCTATTACACCGAGGCGATCGCGGGGGGTGAGGGGCGGTTTTTCGCGCTCGGGACCACCTCGCTCAAGCGCGGCTATTATTTCAGCGCGCCGATCCGGCTTGATGACCGGATCGCGGGGGTGGTGGTGATCAAGGTCGATCTCGACCCGATCGAGACGACATGGCTGGGCCGCGATCCGCAGATCATGGTGACTGACGCCGAGGGGATCATCTTCATGTCAGGCCGGCCCGAATGGCTGTTTTCAGCCGTGAACGATCTGACGCGCGAGAGGCTGGCGCGCACCTCGGCCACGCGCCGCTACGCCGATGCGACGCTGCGCGCGCTGCCTCTGACGCGCAGCGAGACGCGGGGCGGGCAGCTTTTGTTTACGATCGCCGAGGACGGCGCGCGGCGCGATTATCTGGTCGTCTCGGAACAGATGGCGGATGCGGACTGGACGGTTCAGGTTCTCGCCGACCCGACCCCGGCGCGGCTTCAGGCGAGGATCACCGTCGCGCTTGTTGTGGTCGCGCTTTGGCTCGCGGTCATGGGCGCGCTGCTGTGGCGGCAGCGCCGCGCGCGGCTGGCCGAGCGGCTGGCCCATCAACGCGAGGTCCGCGAGCAGCTCGAGCGGCGCGTCGAGGCGCGCACCCGCGATCTGGCCGATCTGAACGCGCGGCTCAAGGACGAGATCGCCGAGCGCCGCGCGACCGAGGCCGAATTGCGCAAGACGCAGTCGGGGCTGGTCCAGACCGGCAAGCTCGCCGCGCTTGGCCAGATGTCGGCGGCGCTCTCGCATGAATTCAACCAGCCCCTCGCCGCGCTGCGATCCTATGCCGACAGCGCGAACGTGCTGATCGAGCGCGGCCGCACCGATGAGGGCCGCCAATATATCAGCCGCATCGGCGGGCTGGTCGAGCGGATGAGCGCGATCAGCCGCCATCTGTCGAACTTCGCCCGCTCGCCCGGTGAAAAGCTCGATGCGGTGTCAGTCTCGAAAGCCGTCGCGGACGCGCTCGCGATCGTCGATTGGCGCATCAGGGCCGAGGCGGTCGAGATCGCGCTCGATCTTGGCAGCAAGCCCCTGATCGTCCGCGCGGGGCAGGTCCGGCTGCAACAGGTGCTGGTCAATATCCTCTCGAACGCGCTTGACGCGATGGAAGGCAGCGCGGCGCCGCGGATCGAGATCACCGCAAGCCGCTCGGGCAGCCGCGCGCTGCTGATCGTGCGCGATGTCGGGCCGGGCGTTCCGGCCGGGGTGATCGACCGCGTGTTCGATCCGTTCTTCTCGACCAAGGGCGTCGGCCGCGGGCTTGGCCTTGGCCTGTCCATTTCCTACAACATTATCAAGGATTTCGGCGGCGATCTTACAGTGCGCAACGCGCAAGGGGGCGGCGCGGTGTTCCAGATCTCGCTCGATCTCGCCGAGCCGGGCGTCCGGCAAGGCAGCGCGGCATGAAACAGCCCGAGATATTGCTGGTCGAGGATGATGACGAGCTGCGCGCGGCGACCGCCCTCGCGCTCGAGCTTGCCGGGCTGCGCGTGCGCGCGCGGGCAAGCGCGGAAGAGGCGCTGCACCTGACCGGCTACGGTTTCAACGGCGCGGTGATCAGCGATATTCGTATGCCGGGCATGGACGGGATGACGCTGATGGCAAAGATCCGCGATCATGACCCGGAGATTCCCGTCATTCTTGTCACCGGCCACGCCGATGTGCAGCTTGCCGTGCGCGCCATGCATGAGGGCGCGTATGATTTCGTCGAAAAGCCGTTTGCGAACGCGCATCTGGTCGATATCGCCTCGCGCGCGCTCGAGATGCGCCGTCTGGTGCTGGAAAACCGCGTGCTGCGCGCGGCGGCGGGCCATCCCGATGATCTGGAACAGCGTCTGACCGGGCGCTCGGCCGCGATGATCGATCTGCGCCACCGGCTCCGCGCCGTGGGGCCGACCGATGCCGATGTGCTGATCATCGGCGAGACCGGCACCGGCAAAGAGGTGGTCGCGCGCGCCATCCATGATCTGTCGGACCGCGCGGGCAAGCCCTTCGTTGCGATCAACTGCGCCGCCCTGCCCGAGATGCTGATCGAGAGCGAGCTTTTCGGCCATGAGGCCGGCGCATTCCCCGGTGCGATGCGCGCGCGGTTCGGCAAGTTCGAGCTGGCGCGGGGCGGCACGATCCTTCTGGACGAGATCGGCGCGATGTCGCCCGAGGTGCAGGCGAAGCTGCTGCGCGTCATTCAGGAACGCGCGACAACGCGGCTCGGCGCGAACGAGCCCTATAGTCTCGATGTGCGCTTCATCGCGACCAGCAAGGACGATCTCGATGCGCGCGTCGCCGAGGGGCGGTTCCGCGCCGATCTGCTTTACCGGCTGAACGTCGTCACGCTGCGCCTGCCGCCGCTGGCCGAGCGGCGCGAGGATATCCCGATGCTGTTCCTGCGCCTCGTCGCGGACGCCGCAACCCGCTACCGGCGCGATCCGGTCGAGGTGCCGCCGCAGGTGATGGCCGCGCTTGCCGAGCGGAGCTGGCCCGGCAATGTGCGCGAATTGCGCAACGCCGCCGACCGCGTCGGGCTGGGGCTTGGCCTTGAATTCGACGCCGCCCGCCCCGGCGAGGCCGAGCATCCCGAGACCGGGGGCGGCACGCTGGCCGAGCGGATGGCGGCGCATGAAAAAGCGGTGATCGCGAACGCGCTTGCAGCCAATGGCGGCAATCTGCGCGCGGTCTATGAAAGCCTCGGGCTCTCGCGCAAGGCGCTTTACATGAAGATCCGCAAATACGGGCTGGACCGGCGCGGCTTCATCCTTGACGACGAGCCGGAATAGCAGGTGTCCCGTCCGCCTTGTCGGCGGCGGCGTCCGACGCGACCATACCCGCAATGTGTCAGCCAGTGCACAACCGCCCTGCCCCATGTGTCGGGCCTGACCCAAACTTGCGCGCGGGCCCGAGATTATTTTCAACAATTGCGCCAAACCAATTGATCGCGCACCCGCGAGCGCGCAACAAGGCACGGTCGCGCCACGGCCTGCTTGCCGCGCGCGCATCTGAAACCACGGGAGGAATAATTCCATGAAAAAGACCCTTGTTCTGGCGACGGCGCTTGCGCTCGGGACCAGCTCGCTCGCCTATGCGCAAAGCTATCCGACCAAGCCGATCACCATGATCGTGCCGTTCAGCGCCGGCGGGCCGACCGACACCGTGACGCGCCTTGTCGCGCGCGCCATGTCCGAAGAGCTGGGCCAGCAGATCGTCGTGGAAAATGTCGGCGGGGCGGGCGGCACGCTGGGCGCCGCGCGCGTCGCGCAGGCCGAGAATGACGGCTACACGCTGCTTTTGCACCATATCGGCATGGCGACCACTGCGGTTCTTTACCGCGAGTTGCCCTATAACGCGCTGGAAGACTTTGAATATGTCGGCCTCGTGACCGAGGTGCCGATGGTGTTCGTCTCGCGCCCCGATCTCGAGCTCGAGACGATGGAAGATCTGGTCGAATGGGCCAAGGAAGAGGGCGAAGGCGCGCTTTACGCCAATGCCGGCATCGGCGCGGCCAGCCATTTGTGCGGGCTGATGTTCATGAACGCGATCGACACGCAGCTGACCACGATCCCCTATCAGGGCACCGGCCCGGCGCTGACCGATCTCATGGGCGGTCAGGTGGACGTGATGTGCGATCAGACCACCAACACCACGCAGCAGATCCGCGACGGCTCGATCAAGGGGTTCGCGGTGACGGTGCCCGAGCGGCTCGACAACCTGCCGGACCTGCCGACGATGGCCGAGTCGGGGCTCGACGGGTTCGAGGTCTCGATCTGGCACGGCATCTACGCGCCCGCGGGCACGGATTCCGAGATCATCAGCAAGCTCTCGGAGGCGCTGCAAACCGCGCTTGAGGACGAAACCGTGATCGAGCGCTTTGCCGATCTCGGCACCGTCCCCTCGCCGCAAGAGGATGCGACCGCCGAGGCGCTGCGCGCCAAGGTCGAATCCGAGATCGACGTCTGGCGCCCGATCATCGAAGAAGCCGGCGTCTACGCCAACTGATCACGAAAAGGACCGGCCGCGCGCCCCGTGCGCGGCCGGCCCGCTTCTCGCTGTCACCGGGCGCACAGCCCGCATCACAGAGCAAGCCATGTTTTCCAGAGACTATACCGATATCGTCGGCGGGGCGCTTCTGATCGTCGTGGGCCTCGGCTTTTCTGCCTACGCGATCAGCCATTACGAGATGGGCACGATCCGCCGGCTGGGTCCGGGCGCGTTTCCCGCAGCGCTTGGCATCATTCTGGCCGTGTTCGGCGCGCTTCAGGCCGTGCCCGCCTTCTTTCGCGAGGGCGTCATGCCCGAGATCCGCATCTGGACGCCGATTTTCGTGCTGCTCTCGGTTGCGGCTTTCGCGATGATGATCCGCCCGTTCGGGCTGATCCCGTCGGTGATCGCGGTGACCGTGATCTCGTCGCTGGCCGAAAAGCGCATCTATCCGGTCAGCCTCATCATCCTCGTGACCGCGCTCAGCGCGATTTCATACCTGATCTTCGGCTTCGGGCTGGGCCTGTCCATCCCGATGTTCCGCTGGCCCTATTAACCGAAGGCGCACGCGATGGATATTTTCTCGAACATCTCGCTGGGGATGCAGACGGCGCTCAGCTTCCAGAACCTGCTTTACTGCTTTCTGGGCGTGCTGCTGGGCACGCTTGTCGGCGTCATTCCGGGCATCGGCCATCTGGCCGCCATGTCGCTGCTGTTTCCGCTGACCTTCTATCTCGACCCGACAACCGCGCTCATCATGCTGGCGGGGATCTGGTATGGCTCGAGCTATGGCGGCAACACCGCCTCGATCCTTCTGAACATCCCCGGCTCGCCCGCGAATGCGGTGACCTGCCTTGACGGCTACCCGATGGCGCGTCAGGGGCGGGGCGGCGTTGCGCTTTTGATGACCACGGTGGCCTCGTTCGTCGGCGGCTCGATCGGGATCATCCTGCTGATGACCTTCGCGCCGGTCATTGCGGCCTATGCGCTGCGCTTTGGCTCGGCCGAGTATTTCTCGCTGATGGTGCTGGGGCTGGTTGCGGCCTCGACCATTGCGGACGGCTCGGCGATCAAGGGGCTCGCGATGGTGGTGTTGGGCATCATGTTCGGCACGGTCGGCGCCGATATCTATACCGGCATCCCGCGCTTTTCCTTTGGCGTTCTCGAGCTGACCGATGCGATCAACCTCGTTGCGCTTGCGATGGGGATCTTCGGCGTGGCCGAGATCATTGCCTCGGTCCGAAAGATACAGGTGGGCGATATCGACCCTGAAAGCGTGACCTTCCGCGCGATGCGGCCCAAGCGCGACGACTGGCGGCGGTCGTGGTTCCCGATGGGGCGCGGCTCGGCGATCGGCTCGTTCTTCGGAACGCTGCCGGGCACCGGGCCTTCGGTTGCCTCGTTCATGGCCTACGCGGTCGAAAAGCGCGTCGCCAAAGAACCCGAGCGGTTCGGCAAGGGCGCCATCGAGGGCATCATGGCGCCCGAATCCGCCAACAACTCGGCCGACCAGACCTCGTTCATCCCGACGCTCAGCCTCGGGATTCCGGGCAGCCCGACAATGGCGCTCATGCTTGGCGCTCTCATGATCCACGGCATCGCGCCGGGGCCGAGCCTCGTGACCGAGCAGCCGGCCCTGTTCTGGGGTCTCATCATGAGCTTCTGGATCGGGAACGTGATGCTGGTGATCCTGAACGTGCCGCTGATCGGGGTGTGGGTGCGGCTGCTGA
>JAUNRZ010000114.1 GCA_030539455.1 Paracoccus sp. (in: a-proteobacteria)
GGCCAAAGCCCGAAGCCTCCCGCCCAGCAGATCGCAGAGCGCGGCGAATTGCAAAGCGAACGCGCTGTCGGTGATATCCTGCGACGTGGCGCCGAAATGAACGAAGGGCGCGGCCTCGCCCGCTTTTGCCTTCAGCGCGGCGATCAAAGGCTGCGCGGCGATCCCCGCGCCCGCCGTCCCGCCCGCCAGCGAGGCCGGATCGGTTTGCAGCACCCCAGCCGCGCGCGCGATCGCAGCGCCTGCTTCTTCCGGGATCACGCCCAATGCCGCCTCGGCCTCGGCCAATGCCGCCTCGACGCGCAGCATGGCCGCGATATGAGCCTTCTCGCCCATGATCGCGCGCGTTTCCGCGTCGCCGAAAAGCTGCGCGTAAAGCTCGCTCATGCGTGCGCTTTCAGGCCCAATATCTGCCGCGCCTGCGTGGGGCTCGCGACCTCGCGCCCGTATTTTTCGCACAGATCGACCGCACGCGAGACAAGCGCCGCGTTCGAGGGCGCCAGCCGCTCGCGGTCAAGCCGCACGTTATCCTCGAGCCCCGTCCGCGCGTGCCCGCCGGACGAGATCGCCCATTCGTTCACCGTGAGCTGATGGGCGCCGATCCCCGCCGCGCACCAGGGCGCATCCGCGCCAAACAGGCGCTTGACCGTCGCGATGTAGAAATCGAACACCTCGCGGTCCACGGGCATCGCGTTCTTCACGCCCATCACGAACTGCACATAAGGCAGTTCCGGCAGCCTTCCATCGTCATGCATCTTCTTGGCCTGGAAGATGTGCGACAGATCGAACGCCTCGATCTCGGGCTTCACGCCATGTTCGCGCATCTCGGCGGCCAGCCAGTCGACCAGATCGGGCGGGTTTTCGTAAACGCGGGTCGGAAAATTGTTCGACCCGACCGAGAGCGAGGCCATATCCGGCGCGAGCGGCAGCATCCCGCCGCGCGCCTGCCCCGCGCCCGAGCGCCCGCCGGTCGAAAGCTGGATGATCATGCCGGGGCAGTGTTTCTCGATCCCCTCTTTCAGCGCGGCGAAACGCTCGGGGTCCGAGGTCGGCTTGCCCTCGTCGTCGCGCACATGGCAATGGGCGATCGACGCGCCGGCCTCGAACGCCTCATGCGTCGATTCGATCTGCTCGGCCACGGTGATCGGCACGGCGGGGTTGTTTTCCTTGGTCGGAACGCTGCCGGTGATGGCCACGCAGATGATGCAGGGGTCGGACATGGCGGGCTCCTTAAGGGTCAGATATCAAAAAAGACGGTTTCGTTCTCGCCCTGAAGGCGGATGTCGAAACGATAGACGATCTGGCCCGCCCTGTCCTCGCGTTTGGCGATCAGCGTGGCGCGGCGGTTTTCCCATTCGATCAGGTTCAGGACGGCATCCTCGGCGTTGGCAGCGGCCTCGTCGTCGAAATACATCCGCGTGTTCAGCCCGATATTGATCCCGCGCGCGACGATCCAGAGATTGAGATGCGGCGCCATCAGAGCGCGCTTTTCGTCCGAGGGGCGCGAGAGCATCGCGGCGCGCGCCTTGACGCGGCCCGGCTTGACGGTCTCGAACGCCCACTCGCCGGTCTGGAAGTCCGAGATGACCCGGCCCCAGCCGCGAAACCCGTCCTCGACCTCGCCGCCGCCTTCGGGATGCGCGTAATGCCCGTCCGCATTGGCCTGCCAGACTTCCAGCAGCACGTCCTTGACCGGGCTGCCCATCCCGTCCATCACAGTGCCCTCGACGCGGATCCGCTCTCCCTTCGCGTTGGGCCCGGCAATGTCCCAACCGAGCTCACGCTCGAAAATCTCGAACCCCGCCGCGCCGGGCGCGAGGCCAATATGAACGTATGGCCCCGCGGTCTGCGAGGGCGTTTCCTTCAGATAGGGAAGCGTCTGCGTCATCTCAGTTGCCCTCCAGCCGGTTTTCGAACAGCGTCGAGCGCCGCCCGCGCAGCACGATATCGAAGCGGTAAGCCAGCGAATCGAGCGGCACGCTCGCGTTCATGTCCAGCCGCGCGACAAGCTGCTGGATCGCCTCGGGGTCGGGGATCGTCTGCACGATCGGGCAAAGCGGGATCAGCGGATCGCCCTCGAAGTAAAGCTGCGTGATGAGCCGCTGCGCAAACGCGGTCCCGAACACCGAGACGTGGATATGCGCCGGCCGCCAGTTATTCACCCCGTTCCGCCAGGGATAGGCGCCCGGCTTGATGGTGCGGAAGAAATAATAGCCGTCCTCGTCGGTCAGCGTGCGCCCGCAGCCGCCGAAATTGGGGTCGATGGCGGCCAGATAGCGGTCGTTCTTGTGCCGGTAGCGCCCCCCCGCATTGGCCTGCCACACCTCGACCAGAGTGTTCGGCACCGGGCGCGCATTCTCGTCCAGAACGCGGCCGTGGACGATGATCCGCTCGCCCACCGGATCGGCATCGGTCGCGAAATTGCGGATCAGATCGTTGTCGAGCGGGCCCACGTCATCATGCCCGAAGGCCGGCCCGGTGATCTCGGAGGCCGAGCCTTGCAGCGAGATCAGCGAAAAGCGCGGGCTGCGGGCGACCGAGGTTTTGTAATCGGGGCACAAAGCGGGCGGGTGGCGGCCCCGGTCGCGTTGATAGAACTCGCCCTGCGGTTTGGGCTTGGCGGTCATCTCTCCTCTCCCTTCTCCATCTCGGCATAGGTCTCTTTCGCGAGCTTGAGCGCATGGTTCGCGCGCGGCACGCCGCAATAGATCGCGACGTGCTGAAAGACCTGTCGCACATCCTCCTTGCTGGCGCCGGTGCGGGCGGTCGCGCGGATATGCATCGGAATTTCCTCGAAATTCCCCATCGCGGCCAGCAGGGCGAGCGTCAGCATCGAACGCTCGCGCCGCGTGATCTCGTCCGAGGCCCAGACCGTGCCCCACGCGGCATCGGTGATCAGATCCTGAAACGGCGCGTCGAAATCGGATTTGGCGGCCTCGGCGCGGTCCACATGGGCGTCGCCCAGAACCTCGCGCCGTGTTTTCATGCCGTTTGCGGTGCGGTCAGACATGATCGAGCCTTCTCAGAAACGCATTGAGGATCGCAGCATATTCGCCCGGCGCCTCGACGCAGGGAAGATGCGCCGCGCCCTCGATCTGGGCATATTCGGCGCCCGGGATCAGGGCGGCCGTCTCGCGCACCAGCTCGGGCGGGGTCGCGCCGTCAAGCGCGCCGCCGATCAACTGCACCGGCAGATCAAGCCCGCCAAGCGCGTCCCGGAAATCGGCGTCCGCAATTGCGCGGCAGCAGGCGATATAGCCCTCCTGCGGCTGACGCTCCATCATGCGCTGCCAGGGGCCAAGCGCGGGGGTGGCGCGGAAGGCGGGCGAGAACCACCGCTCCATCGTCGTGGCCGAGATCGCGCCTATGCCGCCTTCGTCGATCGCTTTGATCCGCGCCTCCCACATCGAGGGGTCGCCGATCTTAGCGGCGCTGTTCGAGATCACGATACCGCGCAGCAGATCGCGGTGCCGCAGCGCGAGGGATTGCGCGATCAGCCCGCCGATCGACAGCCCGACGAATACGACATCTCGCAGGCCGAGCCCCCGGATAAGCCCCGCCGCGTCCTCCGCAAGCTGCTCGATCTGGTAGGGGCCGGCGGGCGCCTCGGACAGCCCATGCCCGCGCTTGTCGTAACGGATCAGCCGCAGCCCGCGTGAAAGATGGGGCAAAACCGCGTCCCAAAGCCGCAGATCGGTCCCGAGCGAGTTCGCAAACACAACCGCCGCGCCGTCCTTCGGCCCCTCGTCGGTATAGTGCAGATCGCAGTCATTTGTCCGCAGGGTCAGCATCAGTAAGGCAACCCCACGTAATTCTCGGCAAACGCCCGTTGCTGGGATTCGTTGTCGCGCAGGAAGGCGATATCGGCCTCCTGCATTTTCAGATCGAACGGGCTTTGATCGGGAAAGCGGTGCAGCAGGCCGCTGAACCACCAGCTGAACCGCTCGGCCTTCCAGACGCGAAGCAGCGCCTGTTCCGAGTAGCGATCCAGCCCCTCGTCATCCCCGTCCTGATAATGCCGCCTCAGCCCGTTATAAAGATAATGCACGTCGCTCGCCGCTGTGTTCAGCCCCTTCGCGCCGGTTGGCGGCACGATATGGGCCGCGTCTCCGCACAGGAACAGCCGGCCCCAACGCATCGGCTCGGTCACGAAGGACCGCAGCGGAGCGATGGATTTCTCGATCGATGGGCCGGTTTCCAGCCGCTCCGCGACCTCTTCCGGGATGCGGCGCTTCAGCTCTTGCCAGAACGCGTCATCGGTCCAGTCGCCGGGATGATCCGACAGCGCGCATTGGATGTAATAGCGCGACAGCTTCTCGTTACGCATCGAGCACAGCGCAAAGCCGCGCGGCGAGCTGGCATAGATCAACTCGTCATGCACCGGCCTCGTGCGCGAGAGGATGCCGAGCCAGCCGAACGGGTAGGTTTTCTCATATTCGCGCCGCACGCCAAGCGGGATGGTCTGGCGGCTGACGCCGTGGAACCCGTCGCAGCCGGCGACGAAATCGCAGTCAATCCGGTGCTCGGTGCCGTTCTTGTCGAAGGTCACATAGGGCGCGTCGCTGTCCGCGCCGTGGATCGCGACATTCTCGACCTCAAAGATAGTCTTCGCGCCGGCCGCCTCGCGCGCCTCGTAAAGATCACGTGTCACTTCGGTCTGACCGTAGACGATCACCGGCGTTCCGGTCAGGGCCTTGAAATCAATATGAAACATCTCGTCATCGAAGGCGATCTGGGTGCCTTCATGGACAAAGCCCTCGCGGTGCAGACGCTCGGCCACGCCGGCCTCTTCCAGCATCCGCACCATGCCGGTTTCCAGAACCCCCGCTCGGATCCGCGAGAGCACGTAATCCTTGGTCTTTCGTTCAAGAACAACGGCCTCGATGCCCTGCTTGTGCAAAAGCTGCCCCAGCAAAAGCCCCGATGGACCGCCGCCGATGATAACGACCTGAACCCGCATGAGCGTCCTCCCCCGCAGGTCAAGAATGACCTATGGAAACGGGCAAGTAAAATGAGATATAGCGCATGATAGTTGCTCTTTTCGGTAAGCGTGAATGGACCCGAGGATCAAGCTGCGCCATATCAGCGTGTTCACCGAGATCGTGCGTCTGGGCAGTCTCAAGCGCGCGGCCGAGCGGTTGAACCTCACCCAGCCCGCCATATCGCGCGCCTTGGCCGAGCTTGAGGCGATCACCGGCGCGCGGCTTCTCACGCGCGGGCGGGCAGGGGTCGCGCTGACGGCCGAGGGCGAAGGGCTTTACCATTTCGCGCAGCTTTCGCTGGGCGCGCTCGAACAGGGGCTGGCGGCGACCGGGCCGGGCGGCGGCGCGCTGCGGATGCGGATCGGCGCGCTGCCCTCGGTTGCCGCGCGGCTGATGCCCGAGGTCGTGACCGAGGCGGCGCGGATCGCGCCCGATCTGCGTCTGTCGGTTCTGGACGGCGCGCATGGCTATCTGACCGGGCAGTTGCGCGCCGGCGATCTGGACATGGTGATTGGCCGGCTCGGCGCGCCCGATACGATGCGCGGGCTGTCCTTCACCCAGCTTTACACCGAAGAGATCGCCTTCGTCGTGCGCCCCGGCCACCCGCTGCTGGCGCGCCCCGACATCAGCCGGCTGGGCGAGTTCCCGGTGATCTTCCCGACCCGCAGCGCCGCGATCCGCCCCTTTGCCGAGCGGCTTTTGATCGCTGCCGGCGTGCCAGAGCCGGCGCGCCGTCTGGAAACCGTCTCGGGCGCGCTTGGCCATGTGCTGACGGCGCGGTCGGACGCGGTGTGGATCATCTCGGCGGGCGTGGTGGCGCAGGCGGTGGCCGAAGGCCGGCTGCGGCGCCTGCCCTTCGATACGGCCGGCACAAGCGGGCCGGTCGGGCTGATGGTCCGCGCCGAGGAACCGGCCCCGCCGGGCCGCCAACTGGTGCTGCGCGCCATCGACCGCGCCGTATCGACGCTTGGCCTTGGCTGAGGCGCGAAGGGGCATGGCAGGGCTTTGCACCTCCGGCGCGGCGCTGTAGTGGTTTGGGCGCGGATCGTGCAAGGGGCCGGGCGGATGAGTGAGACAACGGATCTGTTCATAATTGGCGGCGGCATCAATGGCTGCGGGATCGCGCGCGATGCGGCCGGGCGCGGGCTCAGCGTGCGGCTGGCCGAGATGGGCGATCTTGCGCAGGCCACCTCGAGCGCGTCGACCAAGCTTTTTCACGGCGGGCTGCGCTATCTCGAATTTCTGGAATTCCGGCTCGTTCGCGAAGCCCTGCGAGAGCGCGAGGTGCTGCTGCGCGCCATGCCCCATATCGCCCATCCGATGCGTTTCGTGCTGCCGATCGACCCCGAGATGCGCTTTGAAAGCCACACGCCCGTCTCGCGTCTGCTGGGCGCCGTCATGCCGTGGCGGAAGGGCAGCCGGCCGGCGGCGATCATCCGCGCGGGGCTCGCGCTTTACGACCGGCTGGGGCGGCGCGAGATCCTGCCCGGCACCTCGCGGCTCGACCTTGCGCGCGCGCCCGAGGGGCAGGCGCTGCGCGGCGGGCTGAGCCTTGCCTATGAATACAGCGATGTCTGGGTCGATGACGCGAGGCTGGTCGTTCTGAACGCGCGCGATGCGAAGGCGCGCGGCGCGGATATCATGACGCGCGCGAAAGTCGTCTCGGCGCGGCGCGGGCGGGATCTGTGGCACATCAAGCTCGAGGATGGGCGGAGCTTTGACGCGCGCGTTCTGATCAATGCCGGCGGGCCCTGGGTGCGCGATGTGCTGGGCGAGGTCGCGGGGCTGGAGAGCCGCGAATCGGTGCGGCTCGTCCGGGGCAGCCACATCGTCGTGCCGCGCCTTTTCGAGCATCAGAAAGCGTATTTCTTTCAGGGCCCCGATGGGCGCATCATCTTCGCGATCCCTTATGAGCGCGCGTTCACGCTGATCGGGACCACCGATGTCGAGCATCACGCCGACCCGGCCGCGCCCTCATGCTCGGATGCCGAGCGCGATTATCTCTGCGCGTTCGCCAGCCGCTATTTCCGCCGCCCCGTGACGCCGCAGGACGTGGTCTGGACCTATTCCGGCGTGCGCCCGCTTTACGATGACGGCGCGAAATCGGCCACCGCCGCGACGCGCGATTATGTCCTGTCGCTCGATGACAAGGGCGGGGCGCCGGCGCTGAACATCTTTGGCGGCAAGATCACGACCTATCGCAGGCTGTCCGAGGCGGCGCTTGGAAAGCTTGCCGGCCATCT
>JAUNRZ010000115.1 GCA_030539455.1 Paracoccus sp. (in: a-proteobacteria)
CCGGCGCTGCGGGCTCGGCCGGCGCGCCCTCGGCTGCGCCCGGTGCTGCACCCGGCGCGGCCTCATCCTCGGGCACGAGGAAGGGGCTCGGCTCGCCGCCGATCGGGCCCATGCCGCCCGGCGCGTCCCAGGGCATCTCGATCGGGCGCGGCGCCTGATAATCGCTCGGCGCGATCGGATCGGCGCCCGCCTCGCCATTTGCGGTGCCGGTGCCCAGCGTCGGCTCGGTCGGAACCGACAGCTCGCTGCGCGGGCGCGGGGTCGGGTTCGGGTTCGCGCCCTCGGCCCCGTCCGAGCGCAGATAGCTGAAGAACTCGCCGTCAGGCTGCATCACGATCTGCGAATTCCCGGCCTGAAGCGCGCGGGTATACGAGGTCATCGAGCGCGAGAACGCGAAGAATTCCGGGTCCACCCCGAAGGCTTCGGCGTAGATCGAGTTACGCTCGGCATCGGCCTCACCGCGGATGATCTCGGCGCTGCGGCGCGCTTCCGAGGTCAGCTCGACCACGGTCCGGTCGGCGGCAGCAGTGATCCGCCGCGCCGCCTCGCCGCCGCGCGCGATCTCGTCGGCAGCCTCGCGTTCACGCTCTGCGCGCATCCGCTCATAGGTGGCGTTAAGGTTCTGCTCGGGCAAATCGGTGCGGGTCAGCCGCACGTCGATGATCTCGACCCCAAGCCCCGCCGAGTTGGCGCGCGCCTCGTCGCGGATGCGGTTCATAAGCGCGGTCCGGTCGTCCGAGAGAACATTGGTCGACGGAACCGAGCCCAGCACCTCGCGCACGGCGGTCCGCACGATCGGGTCCAGACGGGCAAGCGCCGCGTCGATCCCGCCCGGCCCCACGGCCTGACGGAACTGCACCACGTTGACGATCCGCCAGCGGGCGAACGCCTCGACCATCAGGCGGCGATCATCCAGCGGCGTGATCTCGAGCTGGGTGGTCGAGAGCCCCAGAATCCGGTCGTCATATTTCACGACGTCATCAAGGAACGGCACCTTGAAGCCCAGCCCGGGCTCTTCCTTGACATCGACGACGCGGCCGAGGCGCAGCACCAGAGCCTTCTCGCGCTCATCCACGATATAAAGCGCCGAGGCGACCAATGCGGCCACCACGATCAGAAGGGGCAGCAGCAAAACGCCCAGAAAACGGTTGAATGCAGACATCAGTTCCTCCGCTGCGTCGAGGTTTGCGTGGAGGGCGAGCTGGTCCCGGTGCCGCTGGCGGTCCCCGAAGAGGCGCCCGCGATTTCGGTGCCGGTGGCGCCGGTGCCGGTGCCTTGTTGCGAAACGCTTGCCCCGGCGCCGATCTGGGCGCCCGAAGGCGCGCCGGCCGCGCCGCTGGGCGTGCCGTTATCGCCGTTCACCTGCGCAGGCGCGCGGCGAAGCTGGTCCAGCGGCAGATACGGGACGACGCCCGATCCGGCCTCGCCATCCAGCAGCACCTTGTCGATGCTGCCCAGCACCTGCTCCATCGTCTCGAGATACATCCGGCGGCGCGTGACTTCCGGCGCCTTGGCGTATTCCTCATAGACCGAGGTAAAGCGCGCGGCCTCACCCTGCGCCTCGTTCACGGCCTGCGCGCGGTAGGCTTCCGCCTCTTCGACAAGCGCCGCCGCCTCACCCCGGGCGTTGGCCAGAACGCGGTTCGCGTAGGCATCGGCCGAGTTTTCAAGGCGCGAGCGTTCCTGCTGCGCGGTCTGCACGTTGCGGAATGCGGCGATCACCTCGGCCGGCGGGTCGGCGCGGTCAAGGTTGACCCGGATCACGTTGATCCCCGATTCGTAGCTGTCAAGCGTGTGCTGCGCGGCCAGAAGCAGCTCTTCCGCGATGGCGCCCCGGTCGCGGTTCAGGATCGGCGCAAGCTCCGAGCGGGCGACAATGTCGCGCATCGCGGATTCCGAAACGGCGCGGATCGTGTCGGCCGGATCGGCAAGGTTGAAGAGGAACCGCTCGGGGTCCGAGATGTTCCAGACGACCTGATATTCCATATCCACGATGTTCTGATCGCGGGTCAGCATCAGGCCGATATCGGTCGGCCCGCCGCGTCCGGTGCCGATCTCGGTCACACGCTCGCCGGTGACCTGAACGACCTCGCGCGTCACGACCGGCCAGGGGGCGAAGTTGAGCCCCGGCTCGCCGGTGCCGATGGCGCGGCCGAACAGGAACTCGACCGAGCGTTCCTCGGGGCGGACGGTGTAGAAGCTGGCAAAGACCCAGAGCGCGGCGGCAGCAAGCGCGGCAAGGCCAAGCGTGCGCCGGTCAAAGCGAAAGCCCGGCCCTTGCGGCCGGCGCGGGCCGCCCTGCTGGCCGCCGCCTCCGCCGCCGCCCATCAGAACGCGCAGCCGGTCCTGACCCTTGCGCATCAGATCCTCGATCTCGGGCGAGGCGCCGGGGCGCTGCTGGCCGGGGCGCTGCCCCGGACGCTGCCCGCCCTCGGGGCCCTGCTGGCCACCCTGCCCCCAAGGGCGCTGCGGCCCGCGCGGCGGCTCATTCCCGCCGGGGCCGCCGCCCGAGCTGCCGCCCGCGCCGCCCTTGCCGCCGCTGCTTCCACCACCCCAGGGGCCTTGTGCCATCGTTATTCCCTTTCGTCTCGAAACTTGGGCAGAAACTGGCGATCAAAGGGCAAAAGTCAACCCTGTGCGCGCCGCATCAACCCATATTGAACCCGCGCCCTCGCCCCTCTCAGAGCTGCGGCGCGGCCATATCACGCTCGGGCGCGTCGTGCTCGGGCGGCTCGGGCACATCATGGCGCCGCGTCGGCTGGCGCATCGTGACCAGCTCTTCGGCAAGCGTCGGATGAACCGCGATCGTGCGGTCGAGATCGGCCTTGGTGGCGCCCATCCCGATCGCGATGGCGACAAGCTGGATCATCTCGCCCGCCTCGGGGCCGAAGATGTGGCAGCCCAGCACCCGGCAGGTTTCGGCATCTACCACCAGCTTCATCATTACCCGCGCATCCGAGCCGGCAAAGAGCGATCGCATCGGGCGGAACCGCGCGTCGTATATCTCGACCCCGCCGCGCGCCTCGGCCTCGTCCTCGGTCATGCCGATCGAGGCGAGCTCATGCGGGCGGGTATAGACCGCGCTTGCCACCAGATCATGATCGACAAAGCGCGGCTGGCCGCCGAACACCGTATCGGCAAAGCTGTGCCCCTCGCGGATCGCGACGGGGGTGAGGTTCACGCGGTCGGTCACATCGCCCACTGCAAAGATCGAGGGGATATTGGTCTGCGAGTATTTATCGACCAGGATCTCGCCCTTTGGCCCGCAATGAACGCCAAGCTCGGCCAGCCCGAGCCCCTTGATATAGGGCGCGCGGCCGGTCGCGAACATCACCGCGTCGAAGCTCTCCGCGCTGCCATCGTTGAAATGCGCGCGCACGCCCGCGCCGTCCTTCCCGAGCCGAAGCGGGCTGAGGCCAAGGCGCACATCGACCCCGATTTCGTCAAGCTGAGCGGTCACCAGATCGCGCCCGTCGCGGTCGAAGCCGCGCAGCACCTTGTCGCCGCGATAGGCCAGCACCGTCTCGGCCCCGAGCCCGTTCAGAATGGTCGCGAACTCGCACGCGATGAAACCGCCGCCGACCACCAGCACACGGCCCGGCACGCGGTCCATCGTGAACAGATCGTCCGAGATCATGCCCAGCTCTTGCCCCTCGATCCCCGGCAGATGCGGGCGCCCGCCGACCGCGATCAGGATATGCTTGGCAGTGATGCGCTGCCCGTCCGCGAGCCCGACCGTATGCGGGTCGATCAGATGGGCGCGCTGCTTGTAGATCGTCCCGCCGGCCGATTCCAGGCCCCTGGTATAGGCGCCCTCCAGCCGGGTCAGCTCGGCATCGAGCCGGGCGCGAAACACGTCCCAGTCAAAGCGCCCGGCATCCGCGCCCGTCCAGCCATAGCCCTGCGCCTCGGCCGCCGCATCGGGGGCAGACGCCGCGAAGATCATCAGCTTTTTCGGCACGCAGCCCCGGATGACGCAGGTGCCGCCCATGCGGCTTTCCTCGGCCAGCCCGACCTTCGCGCCGTATTCCGACGCCGCGATCCGGCCCGCGCGCACCCCGCCCGAGCCGCCACCGATGACGAAAAGATCGTAGTCGAAAGTCATTCGTCCGCCTCTGCCTCGCCCAGCTCATGCGGATCGCGCCGCAGCTCGGCCATCGTGCCATCATGCCTGCCGATCAGGGCGAGCGAGCAGATATTGAGAAAAAGCCCGTTCTCGACCACGCCGGGAATGGCGTTCAGCGCCCGCGACAGGGAAGCCGGCTCGCAGATCTCTTCCAGAGCGAGATCGAGGATGAAATTGCCCTCATCGGTGCGGTAGGGCTGCTCGTCCCGGCGGCGCACCAGAACGGGGCGCTGCGCCAGATCATGCTCGTCCAGCACGGATTTGACATGGCGGCAGGTCGTCTCCCAGCCGAACGGGATCACCTCGACCGGCAGGTGGAACATCCCCAGCCGCTCGACCACCTTGTCCTGATCGGCGATGACGACCATGCGGTCCGAGGCCGCCGCGACGATCTTCTCGCGCAAAAGCGCGCCGCCCCCGCCCTTGATGAGGTGCAGGTCCGGGTCGATCTCGTCCGCGCCGTCAATGGTCAGATCAAGCCAGCCGATATCGTCCAGCGCCTCGATCGCCAGCCCCAGCCCCGAGGCGAGATCGGCGGTCGCCTGCGAGGTCGCGGCGCAGCGCAGCGCCAGCCCCTCGGCCCGCGCGCGTTCGGCCAGAAGGCGCACCATCACCGCGGCGGTCGAGCCGGTTCCGAGCCCCACCCGCATCCCGTCCTCGACAAGCGCGATGGCCGCGCGCGCGGCGGCCTCCTTGCCGATATCGGCGGCCGATTTCTCTGGCATTTTTGGGCTCCTTTGCGGCGATCCTGGCGGTCTCGCGTCCTTATAGGCTGCAAGGGCGCGGGGTGACAGTGCGAATATCCGCGTGATTGCGCCGCGCGCGGGGCGGGGCTAGAACGGCGTGATGACATTTGCCCCCGCCCCGTTTCCTGAAGGCTATGCCGCGCTTGTGACCGCAGCGGGGCGCGGCACGCGCGCCGGCACGGCCGAGCCGAAACAGTGGATGGCGCTTGGCGGGCAATCGGTTCTGGCCCGCACGCTTGGGGCATTCGCGGGCGCGGAGCGCACCCTGCTGGTCGTCCATCCCGCCGATATGGACCGCGCCCTTGCCGCGTTTGGCGGCCAGGTCACGCTTGTTGCGGGCGGCGAGACGCGGGCCGAAAGCGTGCGCGCGGGGCTCGAGGCGCTGGAGGGCAGCGCCTCGCATGTGCTGATCCATGACGGCGCGCGCCCGCTTGTGTCGCAGGACGTGATAAGGGGCGTGATCGACGCGCTGCGCGGCGGGGCCGCCGCCGCTGCCCCTGCGCTGCCGGTCAGCGACGCGCTTTGGTCAGGCGCGGGCGGGCAGGTCACGGGCTTCGCGCCCCGCGACGGGCTTTTCCGCGCACAGACCCCGCAGGGCTTTGCGCTGGACGCGATCCTTGCTGCCCACCGCGCCCACGATCCGGCAGCGCCCTCCCCCGCAGATGACGTCCAGCTTGCCCATCAGGCCGGGCTCGCCATCGCCATCACCAAGGGGGACGAGGATAACATAAAGCTCACCTATCCCGGCGATTTTGCGCGGGCCGAGCGGGTTTTGCAGGGGGAGGGCGCAATGGATATCCGCCTTGGCAACGGGTTCGATGTTCACGCAAGCTGCGCGGGCGATCACGTCATGCTGTGCGGGGTCAGGATCGCCCATGATCGCGGCCTCGCCGGCCATTCGGACGCGGATGTCGGGATGCACGCGCTGACCGATGCGATCTATGGCGCGCTTGCCGAGGGCGATATCGGCCGCCATTTCCCGCCCTCGGACCCGCAATGGAAGGGGGCGGACAGCGCGATTTTCCTCGCCCATGCGGCCGATCTGGCGCGCAGGCGTGGATACCGGGTTGGCAACGCGGACGTCACGCTCATCTGCGAGACGCCGAAGATCGGCCCCCATGCGGGCGCCATGCAGGATCGTCTGGCCGAGATCGCGGGGATCGAGACCGGCCGCGTGTCGGTCAAGGCCACCACCTCCGAGCGGCTCGGCTTCACCGGGCGCGGCGAGGGCATCGCCGCGATCGCGACCGTCACCCTGATCGGAGCAGCGCGATGACCCGGCCGGACGCCGCCCTGTCGGCCCGGAGCCGCATCGCGAAATGGCTGTGCCTGTGGTTCGGCGTCGGGCTGCTGCGCCCCGCGCCCGGCACCTGGGGCTCGGCCGCCGCTGTGCTGCTGGGGCTTGGCCTCCACCGGATCGGGCATTTCCCGCTTCTGGCCGCCGCCACGATCGCCGTGACCGCCGCCGGGTTCTGGGCGGTGCGCGTCCACACGGCGGGGCTCAGCGATCCCGACCGGAGCGAGATCGTCATCGACGAGGTCGCCGGGCAGTGGCTCGCGCTGTGTTTCCCCTCGGCCGGCTTCATGCTGGCCGGGCTGCCCGCCTCGAGCTTTCCCTATCCGGGCTGGCTCGCGGCGTTCGCCCTGTTCCGGCTGTTCGATATCTGGAAGCCGTGGCTCGTCGGGCGCGCGGATCGGCGCGGCGATGCGCCGGGGGTGATGCTCGACGATCTCTGGGCCGGGCTGATGGCCGGCGTCACGACAATGATCCTTGCCGCGATTGCGCATATGGTGCTGCTATGATGGATAATCTCGAACTCGCCCAGCATATGCTGGAGGCCGCGCGCGCGAAAGGCGTGATGGTTGCAACCGCCGAAAGCTGCACGGGCGGGCTGATCGCGGCGGCGCTGACCGATATCCCGGGCTCGTCCGAGATGGTCGATCGCGGCTTCGTCAGCTATTCCAACGAGGCAAAATACGAGATGCTGGGCGTGCAAAAGGCGACGCTGAAGGCGCATGGCGCGGTCAGCGAAGAGGTCGCGGGCGAGATGGCGCAGGGCGCGCTTGCCCGCTCGAAAGCGGGGCTCGCGGTTGCCGTGACGGGCATCGCGGGGCCGGGCGGGACCGAACAAAAGCCCGAGGGGCGCGTCTGTTTCGGCATCGCCACCGCGGACGGCTGCAAGACCGAGACCGTCGATTTCGGCGCAATCGGCCGAGGCGATGTCCGCGCCGAAACCGTGCGCCACGCCTTGCGGCTGATGCTGGCGGCGCTGAAGGCGTGAGG
>JAUNRZ010000116.1:0-1319 GCA_030539455.1 Paracoccus sp. (in: a-proteobacteria)
TCAGATATCAGCTTTGGCGCGCCGCTCAATTTGCGTTCATTTGCTCAATTGCCTGCCGCCTAATTCCGTTGCGCGCTCCAATTCATCGTAATATCCGATTCATTAAGATTCCTTAATGGACCGGGCGCGTGAGCTTCATAAAAGATCAATTAGACCACTTCCTGCGGCGTAATCCTGATCCCGTGCGGTTCATGATTATTGCCGAAGCGCGCTCGGGTTCCACCTATTTGCGGCAGGCAATCAATAATCAGCCCGGCGCGGTGTGTCATGACGAGATTTTCAGCCGCACGGGGATTAACAAGATGGTCTCGCAGCCGGGAATGCTGCCCTATACGCGCCCGCTCCTGCGCCGGCTGCGCGAAAAGCGCGACCGTGACCGCCGGGCGTTTCTTGTCGAGGACGCGCTTTATTTCCCGAATACCGTCGCCGGCTTCAAAGTCGTTTACGATGATTTTTTCAGCGACGGGCTTGATGAGTTTCTGACCGATTTCGTAAATGAAACCGGGATGCGCGTTGTTCATCTGGCGCGGCTCAATGCGCTTGCGACTGTGGCGTCACGCGTCAGGATGCAAAGATACCAGATCAATCACAGCGATCACCCCAGAGCCTCGCCGGAATGGCGCAACGTGGAAAAAGTGGAAATAAAGCCGGCACGCGTTGCGCGCTATATCAAGAAGCGCGACAGTTTCGCGGCGCGCGTCGATGATCTCTTTCCGGGCGCGCTGCAAGTGAAATACGAAAACCTCGAGGACGATTTTCCAAAGGTGCTGCGCCATATCGAGCTGCCCGAGACCGGCAAATTCTCCAGCAATCTCCGCAAGATCGCGCCGCGCAGCCTCTCCGAGATCATCTCGAACTACCCCGATGTCGCGAAATACGATTCGCCGCCGCAGCCAAGCTGGGGCCGTTAGCGCTCAGCCATGCGATGCGCCGGCGAGCATCCCGCTGACCAGATATTTCTGCATCGCGAAGAACACCGCCAGCGGGGCGATCATGGTGATGACGGCGGAGGCGGCGAGCATCTCCCACTCGCCCCCGCGCGAGCCCATCAGCTCGCGCAGAACCCCTGTCAGGACGAGCTGATCGCGCGAAGTCCCCAGAAAAACCGTCGCCACCAGCAGATCGTTCCAGACCCAAAGGAACTGAAACGTCGCAAAACCCGCAAGCGCGGGCAGCGTCAGCGGCAGGGCGATCTGGCGGAAGATCTGGAACTCCCCCGCGCCGTCGAGCCGCGCGCTGTCGATGATCTGGGCCGGGATGCGCGCCATGAAGCGGTGCAGGATGAAAATCGCCAGCGGCAGCGCGAAGCCGGTATGCGC
>JAUNRZ010000116.1:1419-3140 GCA_030539455.1 Paracoccus sp. (in: a-proteobacteria)
CGCGGTCGCGGAATGACGATACGACGAGCCCCGCGCTCGGCAGCAGCCAAAGCAGCACCATGACGGCCATCGCCAGATGCGCCCCGTAATCGCGCGTCCGGATCATACGCCGCCCCGCCGCATCCAGCGGATGTTCAGCACCATGACGGGCGCAACCAGCGCCATCAGAACCACCGCAACCGCCGAGCCGCGCCCGTAATCCGGCGTGCCGCGAAACATGAAGTCATAAAGCAGATTGGCCAGAACCTGAGTGCCCCATTGCCCGCCCGTCATGACGAAAACCAGATCGAAGATCTTGAGCACCATGACCGCGATCGCGACCCAGACCAGCGCAAGCACGCCCCTTATCTGCGGCAGTTTTATATCGAAAAACACCCGGCGCGCGCTTGCGCCGTCGAGGCGCGCGGCCTCGATCGTCTCGGCCGGGACGGCGCGCAAGGCGGCGGTCAGCAGGACCATCGCGAAGCCCGTCTGCGTCCAGATCATCACCGCCATCAGCAGCAGATTGTTCCAGCCGGGCAGGGCGAGCCAAAGCTGCTTGCTCCCGCCCAGTGCCTGAACCAAAGCGTTCAGCGCGCCGATCTGCGCCGCGCCATCCGGGCGGTGCTCAAAGACCAGCTTCCAGATCACCGCCGCGCCGACGAACGAGATCGCGATCGGCATGAAGATCACCAGCCGCGCGAGCCAGCCCCACGAGATGCGCAGGCTCAGCTCGGCCGCCAGAAGGCCCAGCGCGGTCGAGGCGAATGGCACGATCAGCAGCCACAGCAGATTGTTGCGGATCGCCTCGCGGAACGCGCCTTGCCCGGCCAGCCAGATGTAGTTGCCGAGGCCGACAAACCCCTCTCCCCGCTTTGCGTAGAATGACAGGCGCAGGGTCTCTAGCGCGGGCCAGACGAGATAGATCCCGATCAGCATCAGCGCCGGAAGGACAAACAGAACCCATCGCGGCAGCGCCAGCGCGCGCATCACGGCCGCCCTAACGCAGCGCGTCCCATGTCGCCTGCACGGCGCCCGCGACCTCTTCCGCGCTTTTGCCGGAGGTGTAGTCGACCATCGCGGTCCAGAACGCGCCCGCCCCGATCGCGCCCGGCATGAGATCCGAGCCGTCAAAGCGAAACACGCTCGCCCCGCGCATGATCTCGCCCATCCGGCGCTGCGCATCGTCCGCGTAAATGGCGGTATTCGCGCCCAGATGGGGGGTCACGAAGCCCTCTTGCGCCATCCAGATCTCATGCGCGGCAGGGGTCTGTAGGAACGCGATCAGCGCGGCGCCCGCCGGGTTATCGGTCATGCGTGCCGCCATCGTGCCGGCGCCCAGCACGGGCTGGCCGAGATCCGCCGCGTCCGAGGCCGGGAAGTAGAAGAAATCCGCGTCCTCGCCGATCTGGGTGCCCTCCGGGAAGTAGCTGGTGATGAAACTGCCCTGCCGGTGCAGATAGCAGCCGGGCGGGCTGGAAAAGAGCCCCATCGGGCTGTCGCGGAAATCGCTTGCCGCGACCGAGGCCGCGCCGCCCCTCACGAAGCGGTCATCGCGCGCGAACCAGCCGAACGCCTCGATCGCGGCGATGATCTCGGGCGCGTCGAACGGCAGATCGTTGCTCACCCAGCGGTCGTAAATCTCGGGCGGCGAAAGCCGCAGCAGCAGATCCTCGACCCAATCCGTTCCCGGCCAGCCCGTCGCCCCGCCCGAGCCGAGCCCGATGCACCACGGCGTCTGG
>JAUNRZ010000116.1:3240-7132 GCA_030539455.1 Paracoccus sp. (in: a-proteobacteria)
CGTCCAGCGGCACCAGCTTGCCCTCGCGCGCCAGATCGGCGGCGAGCCCCGGCTGAGGGAACATCGCGATATCGGGCGGGGCGCCGGCCTCGGCGCCGATCACCACCTGCTGCTCGAAACTGTCCGAACCGCTATAATGGGCGACCGCCCCCGTCGCCTCTGCGAAATGCGCCAGCACCGCGTTGAACATATCGCGGTCCGCGCCCAGCCACGGCCCCAGCACCGTCAGCCTCTGCCCCTCCAGCCCGCCATGCGCGGTGGCAAAATCGTCAAGGCTCTGCCAGTTGATCGCGGGGTGGCTCTCGCGCGAGATCAGCGGACCTGCGCCAGAGCCGGCGGGCAAACCCCCAAGCAACGCTGCAATCAACAAAAAACGCATCATCAAACACCTCGTCCAGCGCCGCGAGGGAATGCGATTTCGTCTCAAGTTGCAACAACTATTTGGCGTTTATGTCCGGACAAATACAACTTTAAGACGATCTAAACCAACGCAGTTTGCTAAGCAATTTCGCCAAGTTGCGCGCCCAACCTCTCAAATAATGTTGATAATTGCTAAGATCGGCCAAGTATAATGGACAACCCCCGGCCGGATCGACAATTTTGTGGGAGTTTTCAAGCCGCTGCCGTTTGGCGCCTGTTATATGTCCATCACTGACCGTCTTATCGCCAATCTGCAACGCCATGTCGAACTCGGCCCTGATGAGCTGAAGCGGCTGGCCAGCCTCACGGTCGATCGCCGCAATTTCCGGGACGGCGAGGTGATCATTTCCGCCGATGACAAGCTCAAGCGGAGCTGCGTTCTGGCCGAGGGGCTGGCGCTGCGTGTCCACCCTGCGGACGGGCTGAACCGCAAACGGGTGATTACGGCGGTGCATGTTCCGGGCGATTTCGTGGACCTGCACGGCTTTCTTCTCTCGCGGCTGCGCCATGACGTGGTGGCGTCCGGCGCCGTGGTGATGGATTTTGTTCAGCATGACGAGCTGCGCGAGATCACCCGCACGCATCCGCGCCTGACCCGCATCCTGATGATGTGCACCGCCATCGACGCGGCGGTAAACCGCACCTGGCTGATGGCCGCGGCGAGCCTTCAGGCGACTGCGCATCTCGCGCATCTTCTGTGCGAGATCTATGTGCGGCTGGAACAGGCCGGGGTCGCGGCGGGGCGGCAGATGCGCATTCCGCTTTTGCAGCGTGATCTGGCGGATATGCTTGGCTATTCGACCGTCCATGTGAACCGCGCCGTGCGCGAATTGCGCGACAGCGGCGCGCTGCGCTGGAACGGGCAGGACATCGAAATCCTCAACTGGGACGAGCTGACGCGGATCGGCCGGTTCAAGCCGAACTATCTCTGGCTGTCCGCCCACCGCCAATAGCGCGGCTCAGCCTCGCCGGAACAGGCTCGCGCGGTCGTAGAACGCTTCGAGCCGCTTCATCCGGTCCTGCGTCTCGGGCCAGTTCTGCTCTTGCACCGCGGCAAGAAACGTCTCGACCAGAACCAGCAGGGCCACGGTCGAATCCCATGCCGAGGGCACCTCGACATGGGCCGAGAAGCGAAAATCGGCATGGGCGGCGACCGGGCTCGCCCACGCATCGGTCAGCAGCACGATCACCGCGCCCTGCTCGGCCGCGATTTCGGCAAGCTGCATCATCGTCGCCTCGTAGCGGCGGATATCGAACAGGATCAGCACATCGCCTTCGCGCAGATCCATCAGCGCAGGCGGCCATGCGCTGAATTGCGGGGGCAGGGCGAGCACGCCCGGCCGCATGATCGACATTTGCGCGGCCAGATAATCGGCCAGCGCATGGGTGATCCGCCCGCCCGTCACCACCACCCGCCGCTTGAGATCGGCCAGCAGCGCCGCGCAGGCATCGAATTGCGCATGGTCGATCCGCCCCAGCGTAACCGACAGATTTCGCAGCACCGCATCGGCGAACCGGTTCAGGATATGCGCCTCGGGCGCGCCCGACGTCCAACGGTCATGCTTGGCGATCGGCGATTCCAGCCGCGCCTCGACCTCGGCGCGCAGCTGGGCCTGAAACTCGGGATAGCCCCGGAACCCCAGCTTCTGCACCAGCCGCAGCACGGTCGGCCCCGACACCCCCGCCCCCTGCGCGAGCAAGGTCAGCGAGCCAAGTCCCGCGACCGGGTAATTGCGCGTGATATGGCCCGCCAGCAGCCGCTCGGACGGGGTGAGCGCGGCGAAATGATGCTCGATCCTCTCGTCGATCAGCGTTGGCGCGCCTCGGTCGTGCTCCATTGCCTGTTCTTTCAGCAGGGCATGTATGCAGCATTCAGTAAAATTCAAAACACTTGCCGCGCAAGTGAAAAATGTTTGACAAAAGTAAAACCGCTGCGCCAATTTCGAGCCTGAGGGGGGCGTCTGATGGGCGAGATTTTTCCATCGCCGGTGGTGATCGAGGGGGAAGACGCGCCCGGCCGCGCCGTCCTTGTGTGCGAGCACGCGGATAACAGTTTCCCCGAGATCTACGGCAATCCCGGTATCGGGGACGAGGGGCGGCGCGCCCATGTGGCGTGGGATCCGGGCGCGCTTGGCCTTGCGCGCGCGCTTGCGGCGCGGCTTCAGTCGCCATTGGTGCGCGCGACGCTTTCGCGGCTGATCTACGATCTGAACCGCCCGCCCGGCGCCGAAAGCGCGACCCCGCCCCGGAGCGAGATTTACGACATCCCCTTCAACCACGCGCTCGCCCCGCCCGAGAAGCTGCGCCGTGTCAGCCAGATTTACCTGCCTTTCCACGACGCGCTGCACGGACTGCTCGCACAGCGCATGGCGGCGGGCCAGTCGCCGGTGCTGATCACCGTCCACAGCTTCACGCCGATTTTCGAGGGCAGGCAGCGCGACACCGAATTCGGCATTATCCACGATCAGGACGACCGGCTGGCCAAGGCGCTGGCGCGGCAGGATCTGGGCGGGCTGGCCGTGCATCTCAACCAGCCCTACAGCGCGGCGGATGGCGTGGCGCACACGCTGGCGCTGCACGCAACGCCCTACGGCCTCTCCCATGCGATGCTGGAGATTCGCAACGATCTGATCGCGGATGAGCCCGCGCAGGCCGCGATGGCCGACCGTCTCGCCCCCGCCATCATCGCCGCGATGAAGGAGGCCGCCTGATGCCTCGCTGGGCCCTCGCCTATGTCAGCGCGATCGAGAATATCAATTACCGCATCGGCCGGGTCGCGATGCTGCTTTTGTTCGTGATCATGGGGATCCTCCTTTACTCGTCGATCACCAAATTCGCGCGGGTGCCCTCGCTCTGGACGCTGGAGATGGCGCAGTTCACGCTGGTGGCCTACTATCTGCTGGGCGCGCCCTATTCGATGCAGCTCGGCGCGCATGTGCGGATGGACCTCCTTTACGCCGCCATGCCGGCGCGGCGCCGCGCGCTGTGGGACGTGTTCACCATCTTTTGCCTGATCTTCTATCTCGGCGTGATGCTCTGGGGCGCGTGGGGCTCGACCGCCTATAGCCTCTCGATCAACGAGCGCGCCCCGACAGCGTGGCGCCCCCCGCTTTGGCCGATCAAGATGATCATCACCTTCAGCTTCTTCCTGATGATCCTGCAAGCCACGGTCCATCTGATCCGCGACATCGCGATCCTGCGCGATGCCGAGATCCCGCCATTCCTCGCCGCGAACGGCCGCAAGAACAAGGGTTACGCGCGATGAGTTACGAATGGATCGCGATGCTGATGTTCTCGACCATGCTGCTGATGATGATCACCGGGCAGCGCGTGTTCGGAGCGATCGGCTTTGTCGCGGTGCTCGCTGCGCTGCTGCTCTGGGGGCCGGGCGGCAGCGATATGGGCTTTTCCGCAGTGATGCGGGTGATGCGCTGGAACGCGCTGCTGACGCTGCCGATGTTCGTGTTCATGG
>JAUNRZ010000014.1:0-27742 GCA_030539455.1 Paracoccus sp. (in: a-proteobacteria)
GCCACCGCGACAGCCGCGCCAGATGTGCCGCGCCGGCGAGCGCGCAAAGGAGCGCTGTCGGCATGGACAGCGGCCCTGCGATAAAACCCGCGAGGGCGAGGATGCTCAGGCCGAGAA
This sequence comes from Paracoccus sp. (in: a-proteobacteria), assembly GCA_030539455.1. Taxonomy (GTDB): domain Bacteria; phylum Pseudomonadota; class Alphaproteobacteria; order Rhodobacterales; family Rhodobacteraceae; genus Paracoccus. Next base: position 118 of record JAUNRZ010000014.1, read on the forward strand.
CGCCCAGATCGAAACGCGCCATCGGAGGGGCGGGCAGGGCCTTCTCGCCTTGGCGGACCAGCCAGTTGCGCGTGAAGCTCGGGATAATGCGCCCGCCGATCAGGGTGATGAGCAGCACCGCAATCCCGATCCCTGCGCGAAGGGCAAGCTGCGGCGCGCCCGCGTGAAACAGCGCCTGCGCGGCTGCAAAGCCGGCGATCAGGCCCAGCACAGGCAGGTTGCGCCAGTTCTTGCCGGCAATGATCTCGCGCGCCAGCACCGCGATCAGCACCGTCGGCAGCGCCAGATCAAGCGCCGCAGCCAGCACCTGCGGCAGCGGCAGCGACATACCGGCGCGCCCGGCCAGCCACAGCAGCACCAGAGCGCCCAGCCGCCAGCCGACGACCGGCAGACGCCCGGTCCAGTTCGGCACGGCGGTCAGGATAAAGCCGGTGATGGCCGCGCTCGTATAGCCGAAAAGCAGCGCGTGGCCGTGCCAGTCACCCGGCGCATAAAGCGCGGGCGTCGGCGCGCGGCCGGCGAGGGCGGCGATCCACCACGCCATCGACAGCGCGGCCCAGATCGCGCCCAGCAGATAGAACGGCCGGAAGCCGAAGCCGAGCACTGCCGGCCCGCGCCATTCGCGCACCAATTGCGCCGTTGTCGCCATCGCGTTTGCCTCCTCGGCGCGCGCCGATCTGCCCGCGCGCCCGCTTCATGGAGCCGCCGCCGCGTGCAGAGGTCAACCGCCACCGGGCGCGGCCTTCTGCCGCATTCCGAAAAGGCGCGCGTCAGAACCGCGTTGACTGCGGCGTGCATGGCGCGCAGTTTACGGGGCTTGTAGCGGCACAGAATGGACGGGCGCGGCCTTATGACAATCATCCTCGACGAGATCCGGCGCTCGACGATCTTTTCGGGCCTGCCGCAGCCGCTCACCCAGCTTATCGCCAAGCACGCGAGCGTGCAGGAGGCCGCGCAGGGCAGCACGATCTTCATTCAGGGAGAGCCGCCAGATGCGATGTTTCTGGTCGTCAGCGGGTGGATCAAGCTCTCGCGGATGGCGGTCAGCGGGGCCGAGGCGGTCGTGGCGGTCAAGACGCGCGGCAGCAGCTTTGCCGAGGCGGTCGCGATCGGCGGGGTGCCTTACCCGGTCAATGCCGAGGCGGTGACGGCGGCGGTGCTGATCCGCATCGACGCGCGGCCTTTGCGCCATCTGGTCGATACCGAGCCGAAGCTGGCGCGCGCGCTGCTGACCAATTGCTTCATGAAATTGCAGGGCTTCGTCACGCAAGTCGAGCAGCTCAAGGCGCGCTCGGGCACGCAGCGCGTTGCCGGGTTTCTGATCGGGCTTTGCGGCGCCGCCGAGGGTCCGGCCGAGGTCGAGCTGCCCTATAACAAGGCGCTGATTGCGGGCCGGCTCGGGATCAAGCCCGAAAGCCTCTCGCGCGCGTTCAAGCGCCTGCGCGATCACGGCGTCAGGATCGAGGGCAACCGCGCTTTCGTCGATGATGTGGCGGCGTTGTCGGATCTCATCGCCGAAGATCCGGGGCTCGCCTGGGCCCGGAAGTGATGCGGCAAACTGTCCTACTGAACGCTTGAGTTTAGTCAAGGCCGCGCGCCGCTGAGGGGTCGAGTATCCGGGCCATCAGCAAGTCGCGCGAAAGACCAGAATGCACCCGACCAGCACCAAACGCTTGCAAGCCGCGGCAGCGGCGCTGCTTGCCATTTTCCTTGCCACGCTCCTGGCCGGCTTGCTGGCGGCGGCTCCGGCGAGGGCGCAAACCCCTGTTCTGCCGCAGTTTCTTGAGCAGCTCCCGGCGGGTGAGCTGGTCGAGGGCGCCGACAGCTACGGTCCGATGCGTAGCGATATTCCGGTCGCGCCGGTCATGGGCGGCGGGCAGCAGCTAGGCTGGGCGTTCATCACAAGCGATTTCGTCGGCACGACCGGCTATTCGGGCAAGCCGATCCACACGATGGTGGCGGTTGACGACGCCGCGCAGGTGATCGGCGTCAATCTGGTGCGCCATTCCGAGCCGATCGTGCTGATCGGCATCCCCGAATCGCGGATGCGCGAGATGGTGGCGGGTTATGTCGGGCTCGATCTGGTCGCCGAGGCGGCGGCGGGCGGCTCGGCGCATGATCTGAATATCATCTCGGGCGCGACCGTGACGGTGATGGTCATCGACGACAATATCGTGCGCGCGGGCATCCGCGTTGCCCGGCTGCTGAGCCTTGGCGGGCTTGGCCCCGATCAGGCCGACGCGGCGCCCCCGCGCGTTCTGGCCGACGATGCGGCGCCCGCCGGGGACTGGGCCGAGGCAGAAGGCGACGGCACGGTGCGCCGGCTGGTGCTGGATGTCGGCGAGATCAACGAAGCCTACGATACCCATGACGATCTGCGCGCCGCCGCCCGCCCGCTGCCGGATGATCCCGAGACGGTGTTCATCGACATGCAGACCGCGCTGGTCAGCGTGCCGGCGATCGGTCAGCCGATCCTCGGGCCGGCCGAATATGCCAACCTCGAAAGCTGGCTGGACGAGGGTGACAGCGCGATATGGGTCGCCGGGCTCGGGCTTTATTCCTTCAAGGGTTCGGGCTATGTGCGCGGCGGGATTTTCGACCGCTTCCAGCTTATTCAGGACGACATTTCGGTGCGGTTTCGCGACCGCGAACATCGCCGCTCGTCCGTGGCTCTGCCCGGAGCGCCGAACTTTACCGAGATGGACCTGTTTCGCATCCCCGCCGAGACCGGCTTTGACCCGGCGCGCCCGTTCCGCCTGCAATTGCTGGTTCACCGCGACGTCTCGGCGCTGGAAAAAGCGTTCCTGACCTACGATCTCGGCTATCAGCTTCCCGAGCGTTATCTTGAACCGCTCCCCCCGCCGCCAGCCGCGCCAGAGCCGGCCCCGGCCGCGCGCGATCTGTCCGAGGCCGAGGCGCAGGCGGCGCTGTGGCAGCGCGTCTGGGATGCGAAGATGTTCGAGATCGGCGCGGTTCTTGCGATGCTGACCGTGCTGACGGCCGCGTTCTTCTTTCAGGATTTCCTTGTCCGCTCGGAACGCGCGGTGCGCATCTTCCGCCTGTCATTCCTGACCGTCACGCTGGTCGTGCTGGGCTGGATGTGGAACGCGCAGCTTTCGGTGGTCAATATCCTCGCGCTGTTCGCGTCGCTGCGCGAGGGGTTCTCGTGGCAGGCGTTCATGCTTGACCCGCTGACCTTTATCCTGTGGTTCTCGGTCGCGGCGGCGCTGATCTTCTGGGGGCGCGGCGCCTATTGCGGCTGGCTCTGCCCGTTCGGCGCGCTGCAAGAGCTGACCAACCAGATCGGCCGGAAGCTGCGCATCCCGCAGATCACCGTGCCGTGGTTCATCCATGAACGCGCCTGGGCGGTCAAATACATGATCTTCCTTGGCCTCTTCGGGGTCTCGCTGATGAGCCTCGACCGCGCCGAGCATCTGGCCGAGGTCGAGCCGTTCAAGACCGCGATCATCCTCAACTTCCAGCGCTCATGGCCGTTTGTCGCCTATGTCGGGGTGATCCTGTTCATCGGCCTGTTCATCGAGCGCTTCTATTGCCGCTATCTCTGCCCGCTGGGCGCGGCGCTTGCGATCCCGGCGCGGCTGCGGATGTTCGACTGGCTCAAGCGCTACAAGGAATGCGGCAATCCGTGCCAGACCTGCGCCAATGAGTGCTTCGTGCAGGCGATCCACCCCGAGGGCGAGATCGACCCGAACGAGTGCCTCAACTGCATGCATTGCCAGGTGCTGTACCACTCGGAAACGAAATGCCCCGTGGTCATCAAGCGTGTGAAGCGCCGCCGCGCCGTGGCCGAGAGCGGCGTGCCGGATCTGGGAGCGCGCAAATCCATCAAGAACCATCCGAATCTTGTCACGAAGGGAGTCTGACATGAAAGAAGACAACAAGACCCGCATCAGTCGGCGCGGCCTTCTGGGCGCGACCGCAGGCGGTGCCGCGCTGCTGGGGAGCGGCATCACCACCCGCAGCGCGTTCATCGCCGCCGCGACCGGCACTGCCGCCGTCGCCGCGTCGGGCAGCAAGGCAAGCGCGCAAAGCGCGCCGAGTGGCGATTACCACATCGCGCCGGGCCAGCTTGATACGCATTACGGGTTCTGGTCGTCCGGCCAGACCGGCGAGATGCGCATCATCGGCGTTCCGTCCATGCGCGAGCTGATGCGCGTTCCGGTGTTCAACCGCTGCTCGGCGACCGGCTGGGGTCAGACCAACGAATCGATCCGCATCCATCAGCGGACGATGACCGACAAGACCCGCGCCTTCCTCGATGCGAACGGCAAGAAGCTCCACGATAACGGCGACTTGCACCACGTTCATATGTCCTACACGGACGGCAAATATGACGGGCAATATCTGTTCATGCAGGACAAGGTGAACAGCCGCGTGGCCCGCGTCCGCTGCGACGTGATGAAATGCGACAAGATCCTCGAAGTGCCGAACGCAAGCGCGATGCACGGGATGCGGCCGCGCAAATACCCGTCCTCGAACTACATTTTCGTGAATGGTGAAGAGGAAACGCCGCTGGTCAATGACGGCTCGACCATGCACGATCCGGAAACCTATGTCTGCCTGATGACCGCCGTGGACACCGAGAACATGGAAGTCGCGTGGCAGGTCAAGGTGTCGGGCAACCTCGACAACGTGGATGCGGATTACGAGGGCAAATGGGCGTTCTCGACCTCGTATAACTCCGAGATGGGGATGACCCAGCCCGAGATGACGATGAACGAGATGGACCATGTCGTCATCTTCAACATCGAGGCGATCGAGGCCGCCATCGCGGCCGGCGATTACGAAGAGCTGAACGGCTGCAAGATCGTGGACGGGCGCAAGGAAAACCACGCGGCGGGGCTTACGCGGTATATCCCGATCCCGAACAACCCGCATGGCTGCAACATGGCCCCGGACAAGATCCATCTGTGCATCGCCGGCAAGCTGTCGCCGACCGTGTCGGTTCTGGATGTGCGCAAGTTCGACGCGATCTTCGCCGACGACGCCGAGCCTGAAAGCGCCATCGTCGCCCAGCCCGAGCTGGGGCTCGGCCCGCTTCACACCGCCTTCGACGGCGAGGGGAACGCCTACACCTCGCTGTTCCTCGACAGCCAGGTCGTGAAGTGGAACATTGAGGATGCGGTCCGCGCCCATGCGGGCGAGAATGTCGATCCGATCCGCTCGAAAGTGGACGTCCATTATCAGCCGGGCCACCTCAAGACGATCCTTGGCGAGACGCTCGAGGCGGAAAGCAAGTGGCTGGTGTGCCTCTCCAAGTTCAGCAAGGACCGGTTCCTGAATGTCGGCCCGCTGAAGCCCGAGAACGATCAGCTGATCGACATCTCCGGCGATCAGATGGTCGTCGTCCATGACGGCCCGAACTTCGCCGAGCCGCATGACGCGATCGCCGTGCCCGCATCGCTGATGACGCCGATCATCAAATCGGTCTGGGACCGCAACGATCCGATGTGGGCCGAAACGCGCGAGCAGGCCGAGGCGGACGGCGTCGATCTGGACGATTGGCAGGATTTCGTGATCCGCGACGAGGCCGATCCGACCAAGGTTCGGGTCTATATGTCCTCGCAGGCGCCGACCTTCGCGCTCGACAGTTTCGAGGTGAACGAGGGCGACGAGGTCACGATCATCGTCACCAACCTCGACGATATCGACGATCTGACGCACGGCTTCTCGCTGAGCGAGCACGGAATCGCGATGGAGATAGGCCCGATGGCGACTGCCTCGATCACCTTCATCGCCGCCAATCCGGGCGTGCACTGGTATTACTGCCAGTGGTTCTGCCACGCGCTGCACATGGAAATGCGCGGCCGTATGCTCGTGAATCCGCGGGCTGCGTGATGCGAACGGCGCTTGCCCTTTGCGCTGCGATGCTGGCCGGCCCGGTCTGGGCCGCCAGTATCGCCGTGCCTGCGGGGGGAAGCGCGCTGAAAGATGCCGTCGCCGGGTCCGCGCCCGGCGACGTGCTGCTGCTGGCGCCGGGCCTTCACCACGGGCCGGTCGCGGTCGAACACCAACTGACGCTGGAAGGCGAGGACGGCGCCCATATCGACGGCGGCGGGACGGGCAGCGTCATTCTCGTGACCGCCGAGAACGTGGTGATCCGCAACCTGCGCATCACCGGGTCCGGCCAGTCGCATCAGGACATCGATTCGGGCGTCCAGCTTGCCCGGACCGCGCACGGGGCGATCGTCGAGAACAACCATCTCGAGGATAATCTTTACGGCGTCGATATTCACGGCGCGCAGAACAGCATCGTGCGCGGCAACACCATCATCGGCGGGCGCGATTTTCGCATGAACAGCCGCGGCAACGGCGTCTATGTCTGGAACGCGCCGGGCGCCGAGGTGATCGGCAACAGGATCCAGTATGGGCGGGACGGGATTTTCACCAACTCGTCCCGTCGCAACGTGTTTCGCGGCAATGTCATGACCGATCTGCGCTTTGCCGTTCATTATATGTATACCCATGACAGCGAGGTGTCGGGCAATATCTCGGTCGGCAATCATCTGGGCTTTGCTCTCATGTTCTCGGACCGGCTCGAGGTTCTGAACAACATCTCGGTCAATGACCGCGACCACGGGTTGATGCTGAACTATGCCAATGGCGCCGATGTCGTGGGCAATCTGGTCACCGGCCCGGCCAGTGGCGGGCCCGAAAAATGCACCTTCATCTATAACGCCCACCGCAACCTGATCGCGCGCAACCGGTTCGAGGGCTGCGAGATCGGCATTCACTTCACCGCCGGATCGGAACGGAACGGGCTGACCGAGAACGCCTTCATCGGCAATCGCACGCAGGTCAAATATGTCGGAACGCGCGATATCGAGTGGAGCGTCGAGGGGCGCGGCAATTTCTGGTCCGATCATCCGGTTTTCGATCTGGACGGGGACGGGATCGCCGATAGCCGCTTTCGCCCCAACGATCTGATGGACCATATCTTGTGGTCGCAGCCGGCCGCGGCGCTGCTGACCGGCTCGCCCGCCGTTCAGCTCATCCGATGGAGCCAGGCGAATTTCCCCGCCACATTGCCGGGCGGTGTGGTGGACAGCTACCCCCTGACGCAGCCGGTCACGATCGAGCTGCCCGAGCAGATCGCTCGGGCGGCATCGCGCCCGCCGCTCTGGACGACTCAAAGGACTGATGACGATGGCGCTGACGCTCTCGCACCTCACTAAGCGCTTTGGGGATTTCACCGCGCTTGACAATGTCTCGCTGTCCGTGGCGCCGGGCCAGCGGGTCGCGCTGCTGGGCCATAACGGGGCCGGCAAATCGACGCTGATGAAGATCGTGTTGGGCCTGATCCCGTTCGATGCGGGCGCGATTTCGGTGATGGGCGCGGCGCCGGGCAGCGCGGATGCGCGCGGCAAACTCGCTTACCTGCCCGAGAACGTCGCTTTTCACCCCGCGCTGACGGGCCGCGAGATGCTGGCCTATTATATCCGCCTGCGCGGCGAGCGTCCCGCAATGGCGGGCGAATTGCTCGAACGCGTCGGGCTGGGCCATGCGCTGGATCGGCGCATCGGCACCTATTCAAAGGGGATGCGCCAGCGGGTCGGGCTGGCGCAGGCGCTGATCGGGCGGCCCGGACTTCTGGTTCTGGACGAGCCGACCTCGGGGCTCGACCCGCTGTCGCGGCGGTCCTTCTATGAATTGCTGGACGGGCTCGCGGCGGACGGGGCGGGGATCTTGCTGTCGAGCCACGCGCTGACCGAGGTCGAGGCGCGCACGGACCGCATTGTGATCCTCTCGAAGGGGCGGCGCGTGGCGGATGGGACGCTGGCCGATCTGCGCCGCGAGGCCGCTTTGCCAGTGACCTATTCTCTGACGCCGAGGCCGGGGGCGGCGCGCGATCTTGCTGCGGCGCTGCCTTCGGCCGTGCCTGCGCCGGGCGGGCTGGTTCTGCGCGGCGCGCAAAGCGACAAGATGGCGACGCTGGCGCGGATCACCGCGCTGTCGGGGCTGGTCGCGGATGTCGAGATCACGCCGCCGAGCCTTGAGGATCTTTACAGCCATTTCGGCCGAGCGGGCGAGGCCCCGGCGCGCGCGCGGGCCGATGAAACGCAGGAGAGCGCCGCATGATAAGCCGCATCCTCGCCACCGCAACCGCCGAGCTTCGCATCGCCTTGCGCAACCGCTGGGTGGCGATTGCGGTCCTGATGATGGCGGTCTTCGCGCTTGTCCTGTCCGCCGCCGGCTCGGCCCCGACCGGAGCGCTTGGCGCGGACCGGCTGTCGGTCGTCGTCGCCTCGCTGACCAGCCTCGCGGTCTACCTCGTCCCGCTGCTGGCGCTGCTGATGTCGTTCGACGCCATTGCCGGCGAGGTGGAGCGGGGCACGCTGCCGCTTTTGCTGACCTACCCCGTGGCCCGCGCCGAGATCCTTGCCGGCCGCCTTCTGGCGCATCTGTCGATCCTCGGGCTCGCGGTCGGGGTCGGCTACGGGCTGGCCGCGATAGCCGCGATCGCGGCCGATCCGGCATCGAGCGCGGGGCTGCCCGCGCTTTGGCGGCTGTTCTGGACCTCGCTTTTGCTGGGCGCGAGCTTTCTTGGCGCGGGCTATGTGCTGTCGGCTCTGTCGCGCCGGCCATCGGGGGCGGCGGGGCTCGCGATCGGGCTTTGGCTGGTCGCGGTCGTTCTTTACGATCTGGGGCTGCTGGCCGGTCTGGTCGCGGCGGGCGGAGACAGCGCCTTTGCCGCCGCGCTGCCGGGGCTGCTGCTGGCGAACCCGGCCGATGCGTTCCGCCTGTTCAATCTCGCGGCGTCCGAGGCGACCTCTGCGGCGGCGGGGCTTGGCGGCGCGGCGAACACGATCCCTGCCTGGGCGGCGCTTTTGTCGCTGGCGCTTTGGCCGGCGGCGATGCTGCTGGCCGCCAGCCTCGCATTCCGCCGGGTGACGCCATGAGATACGTCGCCGCCCTCGCTCTGCTGGCGCTTGCCGCGTGCCGTCAGGAAGAGGCCGCGATCCCTGGCCCGGTGCCGATGACCGCCGACGCGGTCGGGCATTTCTGCCAGATGAACGTCTTGGAACATCCCGGCCCCAAGGCGCAGATCCATCTGCGCGATGTCCAGCAGCCGCTGTTTTTCAGTCAGGCGCGCGATGCGATCGCCTTCCAGCTCATGCCCGAGCAGCAATATGAGACGGTCGCGGTCTATGTCACCGATATGGGCCATGCCGATTGGGATGCGCCCGGCAATGATCACTGGATCGCGCAGGATGATGCGGTCTATGTGGTCGGCTCGGCGCGCGAGGGCGGCATGGGCGCGCCCGAGACGGTGCCGTTCGGGTCCGAGGACGAAGCGCGCGCCTTCATCGAGGCTTATGGCGGCGAATTGCGCCAGCTTTCGCAGATCGCGCCCGAAGAGGTGCTCGCCCCCGCCGGCCCGCTGACGGATGGCGCCGAGGATGACGGCGCGGATGATGATTACGCGGACCGCCTGCGCAGGCTGGGCCGAACGCCAGAGGTGACAGAATGAACCGCCGCCGATTTTTGACCATCACCGCCGGGCTCGCGCTTGCCGCCGCGCTGCCGCGAGCCTTGCGCGCGAGCGAGGGGCTGACCCAGTGGCGGGGCCGCGCGCTTGGGGCGGAGACGACGATCACGCTTGCGGGCGGCGATCCCGCGCTGCTGAGCGCGATCCGCGCCGAGATCGAGCGGCTCGAGGACATTTTCAGCCTCTACCGCCCCGGCTCGGAACTCTCGCGCCTCAACACTGAGGGCGCGCTTGAGGCGCCCTCGGCCGAGCTTCGCGCGTGTCTTGCACTGGCGGGGCGCGTCCATGCGGCGACGGGCGGCGCGTTCGATCCCAGCATTCAGCCGCTCTGGCGCGCCTATGCGGATGCGCATGGGGCGCCGGGGCAGGTCGATCACCTGCCGCTGGGCTGGGGCGGCGTCGATCTGGCAGAAGGGCGCATCGCGCTGCGCCCCGGCATGGCGCTGACCCTGAACGGCATCGCGCAGGGCTATATCGCGGACCGCGTCGCGGCCCTGATCCGCGCGCGCGGGCTCGACCGGGTCATGGTGGACACGGGCGAGTTGCACTCTATCGGCCCCGCCCCGGACGGCCAGCCGTGGCCGGTTCATTTCGATGGCGGCGGCGGGCTCGCGCTGGAAAATCGCGCCCTGGCGAGCTCTTCCCCCGCCGGGATGACCTTCCCGGATGGATCGAGCCATATCCTCGATCCGCGCACCCGCCGGCCCGCGCCGTCTCACTGGTCGCTTGTTTCGGTCTCGTCGCGCTCGGCCGCGGTTGCCGATGCGCTTTCGACCGCTTTCTGCCTCATCGACGATCGCAATCACATCAACCGGATATGTGAACAATTTCGCGATACGCGCGTTGAACTGCTGCGCGTTTAGGTTCTAGATATGGCAAGCCGCACGACCGCCAAACCAAAGCGCCACGCCGGGCTGGATGGCGTGGTCGCGGCCTGAAACGGACTGGACACAGCCAGCAAGGAGACATCATGAACAGCAAACTTATCGTCACGCTCGCCGCGATCTCGTTCGCCGCGCCTGCCTTTGCCGAGGGCGATCCCGTCGCCGGTGAGCGCGAGTACAACAAATGCCGCGCCTGCCACATGATCCAGGACGATGACGGCAACACGATCATCCAGGGCGGCCGCACCGGCCCTAATATGTGGAACATCATCGGCAGCCCGCTCTCGGCCGAAGAAGGGTTCCGCTATAGCCCCGGCGCGCAAGAGTTGGCCGAGGCCCATCCCGATGCGGTTTGGGACGTCCATTCGCTCGCGGCCTATCTGACCGACCCGAACGGCTATCTTCAGGAGCATTCGGGCAATGCGAGCGCGCGCTCGGCGATGACCTTCCGTATGCCCGACGGGGCCGGCAAGGATAACCTGATCGCCTATCTGCTGACGATCTCGCCCGATGCGCCCGAGCAGCCCGAGGAAAGCGACGGCGCGCCGCTGCCGCCGCCCGAAGAAGAATAAGTCTGGACTTTAGACGGACAGACGCGCGCTCGGTTGGGCCGAGCGCGCGTTTTTTTGGGCTTGCCGCTTATGCACCGCGCTTGGCGCGCTGCTCGGCCCGGACGGCCTGAAAGTTTGACAGAAGGATGATCGCGCCGCCGAGGAACACGAAGAGGTCGATCGCCTCGCCGTAGAACGTGTAGCCGACCACGGCGGCCATCGGCACGCGCAGGAAGTCGATCGGGATCACGATCGACGCATCGAGCCGCTTGAGCGCCTGCGCCTGACAGAAATGCGCGGCAAGCGCGCCGACCCCTGCGACGATCATCCACGGCACCGCGATCATCTGCACCGGCCGCCAATCGGTCAGAGCGGCGAGAAAGCCCAGCGGAAGCTGGATGAGGATCATCCACACCACGATTGCGCCGGGCGAGCAGGTCAGCGTCAGCCGCTTGACCATGATCAGCGACAGCCCGTAACCCGCCGCCGCCAGCAGCACCAGACCGGCGGCCGGGTCGATGACGCCAAGGCCGGGCCGCACGATGACCAGCACGCCGATAAACCCGCCCGCCGTCGCCAGCAGACGCGCGGGGCTCACCCTTTCGCGCAGCAGCAGCCATGCGAACAGCGTGACCCAGATCGGCATGGTGAACTCCAGCGCGAACACCGAGGCGAGCGGCAGGACCACGATGCCGATCGTCCAGAAATACTGCGCGGTGAAGTGGACCACGTTCCGCGCGATGTGAAGCGGGACCGCGCGCATCTGCCGGATCTCGGGCAGCAGCGCGCGCGCAACGGCGAGGATGACGAAGAGCCCGACAAAGGCGCGGAAGAACAGCACCTGACGGATCGACATCGTCGCCGCCATCTCGCGCGATCCGACCGACATCGCGATGAACGCGACCATGCTGAGGCCCATCCAGACCAGACCCTGCGCGAAGGGGGCGGCGGGCATGATGCGGGTGACGGTTTGGTAAAGTCTCACGTCGCGCCTCGGCAGATGACAACGCCCCCGGTTCTCGCGCAGCGGCGCAAGGAAGGGAAGGGGCGCGCTGATATTCTAGAATATTTTTATCCGCTGTGCCCGTTTTGCCGATGATGCGTCCCGCTTGCGGCGCGGTGGCTTATGGCCGAGACTGGGGCGCAGCCCGCCCGCCCGATTGCTGCGGCCAAGCGATATGAGATGATACAGGACCACAGCTTCACCCCGGTTTTCGACAGGTTCCGCCCGACCGCGACCAGCTTCATCGTCACCATTTACGGCGATGTCGTGGTCCCGCGCGGCGGTGTTCTGTGGATGGGCGATCTGATCGCGCTTTGTGCCGGGGCGGGGATCAGCGAGACGCTTGTGCGCACGGCGGTCTCGCGGCTTGTAGCGGCGGGGCAGCTGAGCGGAGAGCGGCGCGGGCGGCGCAGCTACTATTCGCTCGCAGCGCCGGCGCGGCAGGAATTCGACGATGCGGCGGCGCGGCTTTTCGGGCCGGTGCCGGGCCGCTCGGACTGGGTGATCCTTCACGCGCCGGGGCTCGCCGATGACGCGGCAAGGCGGCGCGGCTATGGCGCGATGGGGGCCGGCAACTTCCTGCTGCCGGGGTGGATGGCGGCGGGCGCGGTGCCGGGACCAGAGCCGGCGCAGGCGTTTCGCGCCGATGCGATCTCGCCGCCCTTGGCCCTCGCCGCGCGGCTGTGGGAGCTCGATGCCCTTGCCGCAGATTACCGCGAGATGCTGGCGCTGTTTGCCCCCGCGCTGCGGGCCGCCTCGCTCGCCCCGCCGGGCGGGGCCGAGGCGCTGCGCCTGCGCCTCGCGCTTGTCCACAGCTTCCGCCGCATCCTTCTGCGCGATCCGCAGCTTCCGCCCGATTCGCTGCCCGAGGGGTGGCGCGGCGCCGAGGCGCGCGCCGTGTTCGCGCGGCTTTACACGCTGTTGTCGGGCGCGGCTGATTCGTTCATCGGCGCGCGGCTAGAGGGGCTGGACGGGCCGCTGCCCGCCGAGAACGAGATCACCCGGGCGCGGCTTGCTGGCCTCGCGGCGATTGCCGGGCCGGCAGATGATTGAGAGGGCTGCACAAATGCCCATGAGCCGGGCGATGCTTGAAACATCACATCAGAATCACTTTTTTAGTTTTCGCGTGATGTTTTTGGTGTTATAAGTGACCAATCGGTCGATGAATGGGAGACATCGTCCGATATTGCCATGATTGGGGAGATCTATGCGCGACGCCTTCATTTGTGATGCAGTCAGAACGCCGATCGGACGCTATGGCGGCGCCCTGTCGCAGGTCCGCGCGGATGATCTGGCCGCGCTGCCGCTGCGCGCCTTGATGGACCGCAATCCGGGCGTCGACTGGGCGGCGGTCGATGATCTGATCTATGGCTGCGCCAATCAGGCGGGCGAGGATAACCGCAATGTCGGGCGCATGGCGGCGCTGCTGGCCGGAATGCCGATCTCGGTTCCGGGCACCACCGTCAACCGGCTTTGCGGGTCGGGGATGGACGCGATCGGCATGGCGGCGCGAGCGATCCGCGCCGGCGATTGCGACTTCGTACTTGCCGGCGGCGTCGAATCGATGAGCCGTGCGCCCTTCGTCATGCCCAAGGCCGAAAGCGCGTTCTCGCGCAGCAATGCGGTTTATGACACCACCATCGGCTGGCGCTTCGTGAATCCGAAGATGAAGGCGGAATACGGGATCGATTCGATGCCGCAGACGGCCGACAACGTCGCCGCCGATTACAATATCAACCGCGAGGATCAGGACGCCTTCGCCGCGCGCAGTCAGGCCCGCTGGGCCGCCGCGCAAGAGGCGGGGCTGTTTGCGGACGAGATCGTCCCCGTCACCATCCCGCAGCGCAAGGGCGATCCGGTCGTTGTGGACACGGACGAGCATCCGCGCCCCGGCACCTCGGCCGAGGCGCTTGCCAAGTTGCGGGGCGTCAACGGTCCCGATCTGACGGTCACGGCGGGCAATGCCTCGGGCGTCAATGACGGCGCGGCGGCGCTTGCGATCCTGACCGAAGAGGCGGCAAAGGCGCAGGGCATGACGCCCCGCGCGCGCGTCGTCGCGATGGCGGCCGCAGGGGTGGAGCCGCGCATCATGGGGATCGGCCCCGCCCCCGCCGCGCGCAAGGTGCTGGAGCGCGCGGGGCTGAGCCTCGATCAGATGGACGTGATCGAGCTGAACGAGGCGTTCGCCAGTCAGGCGCTTGCCACGCTGCGCGATCTGGGCCTTCCCGATGACGCCGAGCACGTCAACCCCAATGGAGGCGCGATTGCGCTTGGCCATCCGCTGGGCATGTCCGGCGCGCGGCTCGTGACCACGGCGATGTATCAGCTTCACCGCTCGGGCGGGCGTTACGCGCTTTGCACCATGTGCATCGGCGTCGGCCAGGGCATCGCCATCATCATCGAACGTATCTGAAGGATTACAGCCATGTATGCACAGCTTGTGAAATCCGAAGGCGCGAAATCGCGGGACGAGATGAGCCCCGAAGAAGCGGCGTTTCAGGAACGCATCGACCGGGGCGAGAAGATCGAGCCGAAGGAATGGATGCCGGACGGCTATCGCAAGACCCTGATCCGCCAGATCGGGCAGCACGCCCATAGCGAGATCGTCGGCCAGCTTCCCGAAGGCAACTGGATCACCCGAGCGCCGACGCTCGAGCGCAAGGCGATCCTGCTGGCGAAGGTGCAGGACGAGGCGGGCCACGGGCTTTATCTTTACAGCGCCGCCGAGACGCTGGGGATCAGCCGGGACGAATTGCTCGAGGCGCTCCACTCCGGGAAGATGAAATACAGCTCGATCTTCAACTACCCGACGCTGACATGGGCCGATATGGGCGCGGTCGGCTGGCTGGTCGATGGCGCGGCGATCATGAATCAGGTGCCGCTGCAACGGACCTCTTACGGGCCCTATTCACGCGCGATGATCCGCATCTGCAAGGAGGAATCCTTCCATCAGCGGCAGGGCTACGACATCATGATGAAGATGGCGCGCGGCACGCCCGAGCAGCGCGAGATGGCTCAGGATGCGCTCAACCGCTTCTGGTATCCGTCGCTGATGATGTTCGGGCCGTCCGATGCGGAAAGCGTGCACTCGGCGCAGTCGATGGCGTGGAAGATCAAGATGAACACCAATGACGAGCTGCGCCAGAAATTCGTCGATCAGACCGTGCCGCAGGCGGAATATCTGGGCCTGACCATCCCCGACGACAAGCTGGCATGGAACGAGGAAAAAGGCGGTTACGACTTTTCCGAGCCCGACTGGGACGAGTTCTTCGCCGTCATCGCCGGGAACGGGCCGTGCAATGCCGAACGGCTCGGCGCACGGGTCAAGGCGTGGGACGATGGCGCTTGGTTCCGCGAGGGCGTTATGGCCCATGCCGAAAAAGCGGCCGAGCGTGCAGCCGCCGTGCGCACGGCGGCCGAGTAGGCGCAAAGCCGCAGCAGTGCGGGCGGCGATCTGCCCGCGCAGGCAAGACAGACTGACTTAGACCAGATCCCGACCAGCCAGCTTTCAGGGAGGAAAAGATATGTCCAGCGAATGGCCCTTGTGGGAAATCTTCATCCGCGGCCAGCACGGCCTGAACCATCGCCATGTCGGCAGCCTTCACGCCCCCGACGCGGAAATGGCGATCCGCAATGCCCGCGACGTCTACACCCGCCGCAATGAGGGCGTGTCGATCTGGGCGGTGCGCTCGAACGACATCACCGCCTCGTCGCCGTCCGAGAAGGGGCCGCTGTTCGATCCCGCGAACAGCAAGGTTTACCGCCACCCGACCTTTTTCGATATCCCCGACGAAGTGGGGCATATGTGATGGCGGGCGTCGAGGCGATCGACCGCGCCGGTTATGTGGACTGGTTGCAGCGGGTCGGAGACAATGCGCTGATCCTCGGGCATCGCGTGTCGGAATGGTGCGGCCACTCGCCCGCGCTGGAAGAGGATATCGCGCTTGCCAATCAGGCGCTCGATCTGATCGGGCAGTGCCAGCTTTGGCTCGGCTACGCGGCCGAAATCGAGGGTGAGGGGCGCTCGGCCGACGACATGGCCTATCTGCGCGACGCAAGCGCGTTTCGCAATGCTCTGCTGGTTGAACGGCCGAACGGCGATTTCGGGCAGACGCTGATGCGCCAATTCCTGTTCGACGTCTATCATCTGGAGCTGTTGCGGGCGCTGAAAGGCAGCTCGGACCCGCGCGTTGCGGAAATCGCGGCCAAGGCCGAAAAAGAGGCGGCCTATCATCTGGAACGCTCGGCCGATCTGGTGATCCGGCTTGGCGACGGGACCGAGGAAAGCCATCGCCGGATGCAGAACGCGCTGGATCTGCTCTTTCCCTATACGGGCGAGCTGTTCAACGACGACGACATTGACCGCGCCATCGCCGAGGCGGGCATCGCGCCGTTGCCCTCGACGCTGAAAAAGGCCTGGGACGAGACCGTGCGGGCGGTGCTGGACGAGGCGACGCTGACCCATCCGGGCGCTGTCTGGCAGCACGGCATCAAGGGCGCGGGCGGCGGGCGGCAGGGCGTTCATTCCGAGCATCTGGGCTATATCCTCGCCGAAATGCAGTTCCTGCAACGCGCCTATCCCGGCGCCGTCTGGTAAGCGCGATGGCGGCTGAGACGGAAACCAGCGGCGCGCGCCCGGCCGAGGCGCAGATCTGGGACTGGCTGTCGCAGATCCCGGACCCCGAGATCCCGGTCATCACGCTGACCGATCTCGGCATCATCCGCGCTGTGGAATGGCAGGGCGACACGCTTGTCGTGAGGGTCACGCCGACCTATTCTGGCTGCCCGGCGACAAGCGTCATCAACCTCGAGATCGAGGCCACGCTGCGGGCCCGCGGCATCGACAAGCTGCGGCTGGAACGCCAGCTTTCGCCGCCCTGGACAACGGATTGGCTGACCGAAGGGGGGCGCGAGAAGCTGCGCGCCTACGGGATCGCGCCGCCCATCGACGGCACCGCGCCGGACGGGCTGATCGCGGGGCGGATCAACCGGCTGACCGGTCGCTCGAACATGGTGGTGCCCTGTCCGCGCTGCGAGTCGGGCAATACCGAGAAGATCTCGCAGGCCGGCTCGACCCCCTGCAAGGCCAGCTATCGCTGCAAGGACTGTCTGGAACCGTTCGACTATTTCAAATGCATCTGAGGATGCGAGGGACACCAACATGGCACGATTTCATCCGCTGAAAGTGACCGATGTGCGGCAGGAAACCCGCGACGCGGTCGTTGTCACCTTCGCCCCGCGCGACGAGGATCGCGGGCTGTTTGCGTTCACCCAAGGCCAGTATCTCACCTTCCGGCGCGACTTCGACGGGGAAGAGCTGCGCCGGTCCTATTCGATCTGCGCCGGCACGGGCGAGGGCGTTTTGCGCGTCGGGATCAAGCGCGTCGATGGCGGGGCGTTCAGCACATGGGCGAACGAGAACCTGCGCCCCGGCGATGAGATCGACGCCATGCCGCCGATGGGCAAGTTCCACACCCCCATCGAGCCGGCGGGCGAGAAGCACTATCTGGGCTTTGCCGGCGGCTCGGGGATCACTCCGCTTTTGTCGATCATCAAGACGGTGCTGGCGGGCGAGCCGAAATCGCGCTTCACGCTGGTTTACGCGAACCGCACGATCAGCTCGATCATGTTCCGCGAAGAGCTGGAGGATCTCAAGAACCTCTATCTCGGCCGCTTCTCGGTGATCCATGTGCTGGAGCAGGAGGGGCAAGAGATCGACCTCTTCACCGGGCGGGTCGACGCCGAGAAGATGAACGGGCTTTTCGAGCATTGGCTGAACGCCGATGACATCTCGACCGCCTTCATCTGCGGGCCCGAGCCGATGATGCTCGCCATCGCCGCCTCGCTGCGCGAGCACGGGCTGCGCGATGATCAGATCAAGTTCGAGCTGTTCGCCTCGGGTCAGCCGGGCCGGGCGCGGCAGCGCGCCGTCTCGCGCGAGGCGATCGAGCCCGGAAGCGGCGTCGCGGCGACGGTGACGCTTGACGGCGCGACGCGCAGCTTCGAGATGCCTCGCGACGGCACCTCGATCCTCGATGCGGCGATCGGGCAGAACATGGACGCGCCCTATTCGTGCAAGGCCGGGGTCTGCTCGACCTGCCGCTGCAAGGTGCTGGAGGGCGAGGTCGAGATGGCCGTGAACCACGCTCTGGAAGATTACGAGGTCCGCGCCGGCTATGTGCTGTCCTGTCAGGCGATCCCGCTATCGGCGCGGGTCGTCGTGACCTATGACGAATAGGGGGATGTGATGTCCGACACGATGAATATCGAGGATTATCTCGCGCAGGGCGGCGTTCTGAGCGCGCCCGAGAACGTCCCGGCCCGCTACCGGGGCGAGCTGATGCGGCTGATGGCGTCGTTCGTCGACAGCGAGCTGGCCGCCTCGGCGGGGTTCGCGGATTCGATCAATGACGCGCCCGGCATCAAGGAACGCATCGCGGCCAGCCGCATCACGCTGGAAAAGGCCGACCATGCCGAGCGTGTGCTGGGCGTGATGGAAAGCTTCGGCACCGACGCAAAACGTTATCAGGCGCAGCACGACTGGGCCGCACGAGTCGATCGAAACGCCGATCTGGGGCCGGCGCGCGCGGGCGGCGATATGCGTCTTTCGGTGTTTCACTACCCGATCGAGGGCTGGGCCGATGCGGTCGTGATGAACGTGCTGCAAGGGCTCGCGACCGGGGTTCAGATGGACGAGCTGAGCCGTGTCTCCTACGCGCCGCTGGCCGAGATTTTTCGTGAGATCGCCCCGCGCGAGGCGCGCCATGCCGAATTGGGGCTCGAGGGGCTCGAGAGGCTGGTTCAGACCGATGAGGGCCGCGCGGAGGTCCGCGCCGCGCTCGATTACTGGACGCCGCGCGTTGCGGCGGGATTCGGCGTGGCCGGCTCGGCGCGTTACGACACGCTCAGGCGCTTTGGTTTGCGTCATCGGCCGAATGAGGAATTGCGCGCAATCTGGGAACAGCGTCTGGCCGATGCGCTTGGCCCGCTTGGCCTTTAGGCCGACCCGCGCCGCCCGAGGGATATAGGAAAGGAACGTCAGATGAACGCCATGACGGGCGCGCCGCGCCGACTTGAAAGCTATGTCTGCGGGGCGTGGACCGCCGGCCAGAAGGACGGGCAGACCGTTCTTGACGCGGCAACCGGCGCGCCGGTCGCGATGGTCGATTCCACCGGGCTCGATTTCGCCGCCGTGCTGGCGCATGGGCGCGATCAGGCGGGCGCCAAGCTGCGCGCGATGAGCTTTCATGAACGGGCCGGGATGCTCAAGGCGCTTGGCCTTGCGTTGATGGAACACAAGGACGCGTTCTACGAAGAAAGCTACCGCACCGGGGCGACGCGCGCCGATGGCTGGGTCGATATCGAGGGCGGGATCGGCACAATGCTGACCTTCGCGTCAAAGGCCAAGCGCGAGCTGCCGAACAGCCGCGTTTTGACCGATGGCGATGTGGAGATCCTTTCGCGCGACGGCTCGTTCGTGGCGCAGCATATTCTGACGCCGCTGGAGGGCGTCGCGGTCCATATCAACGCGTTCAACTTTCCCGTCTGGGGGATGCTGGAAAAGATCGCGCCGACCCTGCTGGCGGGGGTGCCCTGCGTCGTGAAACCGGCGAGCCAGACCGCCTATCTGACCGAGCTGGTCGTGCGCCGGATGATCGAGACCGGGGTTCTGCCCGAGGGTGCGGTGCAGCTTATCTGCGGCTCGGTCGGGGATCTGCTGGACCATGTGACCGGGCAGGATTCGGTGACGTTCACCGGCTCGGCCGCGACCGGGCGCAAGCTGCGCGCGCATCCGGCCATCGTGCGCGAATCGGTGCGGTTCACGATGGAGGCGGACAGTCTGAACGCCTCGATCCTTGGCCCCGATGCCGCGCCCGGAACGCCCGAGTTTGACCTGTTCGTCAAGGAAATCGCCCGCGAGATGACCGTGAAGGCGGGGCAGAAATGCACCGCGATCCGCCGCGTCATGGCGCCGCGTGCGCAATGCGAGGCGGTGATCGAGGCGCTTGCCGCGCGGCTCGATCAGGTGGCGATCGGCCGGCCCGAGGATGAGGCGACGCGGATGGGCCCGCTCGCGTCACTCGATCAACGCGAAGAGGTCCGCGCCCGCATCCGCGATCTGCAAAAGGTGGCTGAGATCGTCGCAGGCGATCCGGGCAATCCGCGCGCCGGGACCGGTGATGCCGAGGCGGGCGCGTTCCTCTCGCCGGTCGTGCTTTACGCCGACCAGCCGATGCGCGCGGCGGCGGTGCACGACGTCGAGGCGTTCGGTCCGGTCTCGACCGTGATGCCCTATGACGATCTGTCCGAAGCGGTCCAGATGGCGAAGATGGGGAAGGGCTCGCTCGTTGCGTCGGTCTTTACCGACGATCCCGGGATTGCGGCGGATGCGGTGCTCGGCCTCGCGCCGTTCCACGGCCGCGTTCTGATCGGCAACCGCGCCACCGCGAAAAGCTCGACCGGGCACGGAACGCCGCTTGCGCCGCTGGTTCATGGCGGGCCGGGCCGCGCAGGCGGCGGGGAAGAGATGGGCGGGATGCGCGGGGTCAAGCATTTCATGCAGCGCACCGCCGTTCAGGGAAGCCCGCGCCTTCTGGCGGCGGTGACGGGGCGGTGGATCGACGGGGCGGAGACTCGCTCGGACATCCACCCGTTCCGCAAATCGCTGGCCGAGCTGCGCATAGGCGATCAGCTTGTCACCGAAAGCCGCGTCGTCACCAAGGAAGATGTCGAGCATTTTGCGACGTTTACGGGCGATACCTTCTACGCGCATATGGACGAGGAGGCGGCCAAGGCGAACCCGTTATTCGATGACCGCGTGGCCCACGGCTATCTGATCGCCTCTTTCGCAGCCGGTCTTTTCGTCGAGCCGAACCCCGGCCCCGTTCTGGCGAATTACGGCGTCGATAATCTGCGCTTCCTGACCCCGGTCTATTTCGGCGACAGTCTTCAGGTCCGGCTGACCTGCAAGGACATCAACCCGCGCGAGAATGCCGAGCATGGCGAGGTCCGCTGGGATTGCCGCGTGACGAACCAGAAGGACGAGGTCGTGGCTCAATATGACGTGCTGACGATGGTGGCCAAGACCTGGCCGATGAAGGACGCCTGAGAGCAAGAGGGCGGGCCCTGGCCCGCCTAACGCACCGCCTTGATGCCTTCCATGATCAGCGTGGTGGCGACATCCGCGTAATCCTCGCGGCTGATCTGCCCACCCTCGCGGAACCACATATACATCCAGTTCATCATGCCGAACAACGACATGGTGACCGGGGTAAGCAGGGGGCGGTTGCGGTCGCTGAGCTGGGGGTTGATCTCGTTCAGCACGGCGGCAAAGCGGCGCACGATCTGGCGCTCGATCGCAAGGATTTCGGCCTTGTTCTCGTCCGAGAGGGCGGTCGTCGCGTTAAGCTGGACCTTGTGCTGATTATCCGCGCCCCGATACGCCTCTAGGAGGGCGCCGACCAGCTTGCGCAGCCGCTCGCCGGGCGGGAGCGCGGTGTCGTCGGCCTCTTCCACCGCCGCGTCGATCTCTTCGAGATGGGTCATGATGATCGCGAAGATCAGGGCCTCTTTGCTGGGATAGTAGTGGTAAAGCAGCGATTTCGAGACCTGCGCGTGGCTCGCGATCTGCGACATCGACGCCTTGTCCATGCCCTGTTCGGCAAAGACCTGCGCGGCATTGTCCAGAATGCTGCGTTGCTTCTCCTCGAAATCCTGCGCCCGCGTCCGCGCCATGTCAGATTCAGCCTTCACCCTGGCCGCAAGGCGCCTCGATCTGCGCGCCGCTGCGGCGATATCATCCCGCGCCCGTGGCCGCGGCGAAGGGGCATTGCGCCCCGTCGTCCTGCTTATTCCGCCGGGCGGTTGTCCACAACGCGCTTTGCCTTGCCTTCGGACCGCGCCACGCGGCCTGGATCGCACACCTCGATTTTGGTCGAGACGCCGACCACCGATTTGATGTGATGGGCCAGTTCTTTGGCGGATTTGGCGCGGGCGTCCTGATCGCCGAAGCCTTCGGCACATTCGACATGGACGATCATGTTGTCCATCCGCCCCGAGCGCGTCAGCTCGATCTGGAAATGCGGGGCGAGGCCGGCGCATTTCAGGATCTGTTCCTCGATCTGGGTCGGAAAGACGTTCACGCCGCGCAGGATCATCATGTCGTCGCTGCGCCCGGTGATCTTTTCGATACGCCGCATCGAGCGGGCCGAGCCGGGCAAAAGCCGGGTCAGATCGCGCGTGCGGTAGCGGATCATCGGCAGCCCTTCCTTGGTCAGCGTGGTGAAAACCAACTCGCCCATCTCGCCATCTGGCAGCACCTCGCCCGAGACGGGGTCGATGATCTCGGGGTAGAAATGATCCTCCCAGACATGGAGCCCGTCCTTCGTTTCGACACATTCCTGCGCGACACCCGGCCCCATCACCTCGGAGAGCCCGTAAATATCGACCGCGTGCATATCGAAAGCCTGCTCGATTTCCTCGCGCATCGCGTTGGTCCACGGCTCGGCGCCGAAAATGCCGACCTTGAGGCTGGACTGGCGCGGATCGATCCCCTGCCGGTGGAATTCGTCAAGGATCGACAGCATGTAAGAGGGCGTGACCATGATGATCGAGGGCTTGAAGTCGTTGATCAGCGTCACCTGCCGCTCGGTCATCCCGCCCGAGATCGGCACCACCGTGCAGCCGAGCTTTTCGGCGCCGTAATGCGCCCCGAGCCCGCCGGTGAACAGCCCGTAGCCATAGGCGTTGTGCAAGATATCGCCCGGACGCCCGCCCGCCGCGCGAATGGACCGCGCGATGAGGTTAGCCCAGACCTCGATATCGCCGGCCGTATAGCCGACCACGGTCGGCTTGCCGGTCGTGCCGGACGATCCGTGGATGCGCACCAGCTTCGACTGCGGCACGGCGAACATGCCGAACGGATAGGTATCGCGCAGATCCTGTTTATAGGTGAACGGAAACTTCGCGATATCGGCCAGCGTCTTCAGCTCTTCGGGGTGCACATCCGCCTCGATGAAGCGCTTGCGATAGAACGGGCTGTTCTCATAGGCGTGCCGGAGCGAGCGCTTCATGCGGTGAAATTGCAGCGCCTCGATCTCGTCGCGCGATGCGGTCTCGATCGGGTCGAGATCTTTGCTGTTTGGCGTCAGGTCTTCCATCCTGTCCTCCCTTGGCGGACCTTATTCGGGCAGATGCGTGCCTTTGACGGTGCGCGAATGGCCGCGAAACTGGGCCACATGCGCGCCATCGCCATTAGTCACGCGAATATCGTAAATGCCGCTGCGGCCCTGCCGGTGGCACTCGGTCGCGGTGGCGGTGAGCCGATCGCCGATCCGGCCCGGGATCAGGTAGCTGACCGAGCAGTGCTGCGCGACGGTGATGTTGTTGTAGGTGTTGCAGGCAAAGGCGAAGGCCGAATCGGCAAGCGTGAAGATGTAGCCGCCGTGACAATTGCCGTGACCGTTCGACATGTCTTGCGTGATGGTCATGCTTAGCGTCGCCTCGCCGGGCGCGATATGATCCAGCGTCATGCCAAGGCGCTGGCTGGCGCTGTCGCCGTCCCACATGGCCTTGGCGGACGCCTCGGCCAGCTCTTGCGGGGTCATCTCGCTCGCCCGTTTCATTGGCCGGTGAACTTCGCTGCGCGTTTTTCCAGAAACGCGGTGACGCCTTCGGCATAGTCGCGGCTGCGCCCGGCGATGCGCTGGCTGTCCCGCTCGCGGTCGATCTGCGCATCGAAGCTGTTTGTCGCGGCGTCCTGGATCAGCATCTTGGTGAGCCCCAGACCCAGCGTGGGGCCGGCGGCGAGCCGGGCGGCGAGTGCGTCCGCCTCGTCCATCAGGCGATCATCGTCGATAGCTTTCCAGATCAGCCCCCAATCGGCGGCGGTGTCGGCAGGCAGTGGCTCGGCGGTCATGGCCAGAGCCTTGGCGCGCGGCTCGCCTAAGATATGGGTCAGGTTGAACGTGCCGCCCGCATCGGGGATCAGCCCGATCTTGGAAAACGCCTGAATGAACTTGGCCGACCGCGCCGCAAGAACGATATCGCAGGCAAGCGCGATATTCGCGCCCGCCCCGGCCGCAACCCCGTTCACCGCGCAGATCACCGGCTTCGCGAGCCCGCGAATCAGCCGCAGCGTCGGGTTGTAGAACTTGTCCAGCGTAGCGCCGAGATCGGGGGCAGGCCCGCCGCGCCGCGGGTCGCGATCGCCCAGATCCTGCCCGGCGCAGAAGCCGCGCCCCGCGCCGGTCAGCAGCACCGCCCGCACCTCGCCCTCATCATGCGCGCGCTGGATCGCCGCGCGCAGCGCCAGGTGCATTTCTTCGTTGAACGCGTTCAGCTTGTCGGGCCGATTGAGCGTGACGCGCAGCACGCCTCCGCTCAGCTCGGCAAGCACAGTCGAAGAGCCGGTCATGTTTCCCCCTTGCCCGCCGCGTGTTTTCTAAAAAACCGGCAGGCCCTCGAAAAATAAGTTGCATAAACCGTCCGGTCGGTCAATGATAATTCCAGAGCCGGAGGGAGCGCCGGCCGGGAGGGATCATGTCAGTTCGCAAACGGCGTCCATCCGCCATGCTGACCGCGCCGCGCCG
Source organism: Paracoccus sp. (in: a-proteobacteria) (assembly GCA_030539455.1). Classification (GTDB taxonomy): domain Bacteria; phylum Pseudomonadota; class Alphaproteobacteria; order Rhodobacterales; family Rhodobacteraceae; genus Paracoccus. The sequence goes on from JAUNRZ010000014.1 coordinate 24,657, forward strand.
CATCCGGGCGCCGCGCGCAGCCTGCTAAGCCTCGATCCAATATCCGACATCAACGGGAGGAAACACACAATGAAAACCATTCTGACCACAACCACCGCCGCGCTGCTGGCGCTTGGCGTGGCGGCCCCGGCAAGTGCCGAGATCCGCATCGGCGCGTCGATTTCCGCGACCGGCCCGGCGGCGTTTCTGGGCGATCCCGAGTTCAAGACGCTCGAGATGCTTGTCGAGCAGATGAACGAGGCCGGCGGGCTCGATGGCGAGCAGATCCGCCTTGTCATGTATGATGACGGCGGCGATCCGAACCGCGCGCGCACCTTCGCGACGCGGCTGATCGAGGATGACGAGGTCTCCGCGATCATCGGCGGCACCACGACCGGCACCACCATGTCAATCATGTCCGTGGCCGAGGATGCCGAAGTGCCGTTCATCTCGCTCGCCGGCGCCATCGACATTATCGACCCGGTTCGGCCCTACACCTTCAAGACCCCGCATACGGACCGCATGGCCTGCGAGAAGATCTTCGAGGATATGCAGGAACGCGGCATTACCCGCGTCGGCATGATCTCTGGCACGGACGGGTTCGGCGCCTCGATGGAAGCGCAGTGCAAGGACGTCGCGGGCGACTACGGCGTCGAGATCGTGGTCGATGCGACCTATGATCCGCGCGATGCCGACATGACCGCTCAGCTTACCAATATCCGCAACACGGACGGGATCGAGGCGGTGCTGAACCCCGGCTTTGGTCAGGGCCCCTCGATCGTGACGCGCAACTATGCGCAGCTTGCCATCGACCTGCCGCTTTACCAGTCCCACGGCGTTGCCTCGGACGGGTTTATCGAGCTCGCGGGTCAAGCCGCCGCCGAGGGCGTGCGCCTTCCCGGCACCGCGCTGCTGGTCGCGGACCAACTGGCCGACGGCGATCCGCAGCAAGCCCCGGCCGCTGCCTACAAGGCCGATTTCGAAGAGCGTTTCAACCAGCCGGTGGACACGTTCGGCGGCTATGCGCATGACGCCTTCGTCATTCTGACCGACGCGATCAGCCGCGCCGGCAGCACCGATCCGTCCGATATCCGCGATGCGATCGAGGCGACCGAAGGGCTGGCCGGCGTGACCGGCGTTTACACCTTCGCGCCCGACGACCATCTCGGCCTCGATCTGTCGGCGTTCCGTATGCTCGAGATCAAGGATGGCGGCTGGACGCTGATCGAGTAACCTCTCGCACACAGGCGCGCGCCCCGCGATCAGAAAGCGGGGCGCGCCCGCGATCCGCCCCGCACCCGGCCCCAAAGCCCGGACCAAAGCGAGCCAGTCATGTCAGAGCTTTTACAATTCATCTTCTCGGGGGTGACGGTCGGCGCGGTCTATGCGCTTGTCGCTCTGGGCTTCACGATCATCTACAACGCCTCGGACGTGGTGAATTTCGCGCAGGGCGAGTTCGTCATGCTGGGCGGGATGATCACGTGGTATGGCCACGCTGCGGGCCTGCCGCTGCCGCTGGCCGCGCTGATTGCGATTGTCGTGACGGCTGCGCTGGGCGTCGCGATCAACAAGCTCGCGATCGAGCCCGCGCGGGGCGCGCCGGTCGTCTCGCTCATCATCATCACGATTGGCGTTTCGATCTTCATTCAGGGCGCGACGCAGAACATCTTCGACAAGCAGATCCACAGCTTCCCGGCCTTTTCCGGCGATCAGCCCTTGCGCGTCGGCGGCGCCACGATCCTGCCGCAAAGCCTTTGGGTGATCGGCGGCGCGATCGTGGTGTTCATCGGGCTTTGGCTGTTCTTCACCCGCACGCTGCTGGGCCGCGCGGTGCTTGCGACGTCGAACAACCGGCTGGCGGCGCAGCTTGTCGGGATCAACACGAATTTCGTCATGACGCTGTCCTTCGCGCTGTCCGCCGGGATCGGCGCGCTGGCGGGCGTGCTGGTCACGCCGATCACGCTGACCGCCTATAGCGTCGGGATTGCCTTCGCGCTCAAGGGCTTCGCGGGCGCTATGCTTGGCGGGATGGGGAACCCCAAGGGCGCGCTGGTCGGCGGCTTTGCGATCGGGCTGATCGAGTCGCTGACGGCGGGCTATCTCTCGTCGCAATACAAGGATGCGGCGGCGTTCATCGTCATCCTTCTGGTGCTGTTCTTCATGCCGCAGGGCCTTTTCGGCCGCAAATCGACCGAGCGTGTGTGACATGAAGCTGACCCCGAAAACCGCGACGCTTCTCGTCCTGGCCGCTTTGATCGCGCTGTCGCCGTTCTTCTTCCCGTCGGGCTATTATTACCGCGTCGGCGCGCTGATTTTCGTCAACGGGATCGCGGTGACGGGGATCGTGATCCTGACCGGCTATGCGGGGCAGATCAGCCTCGGCCATGCCGGTTTCGCGGGGATCGGCGGCTATGCCTGCGCGCTTGCGCCCGTCCACTGGGGCATCCATCCCGCCCTTGCAGTGCTGCTGGGCGCGGGCATTTCGGCCGCCATCGCGTGGCTGGTCGGCCGGCCCATCCTGCGGCTGCACGGCTATTATCTCGGCGTCGCGACGCTGGGGTTTGGGATACTCGTGTCGATGGTGCTCAATAACGAGCGGGCCCTGACGCGCGGGCCGGACGGGATCGACGTGCCCGATCTTGGCCTGCGCGATGTGCTGCGCGGCTGGGGGCTCGAGATGACCAACGGGCAGTTCTGGTATTTCTTCTGCGGCATCGCGCTGCTGATCGGGGCGTGGCTGGCGCTGAACCTTTACAACAGCCCGACCGGGCGGGCGCTGCGGGCGCTGCACGGATCCGAGGTCGCGGCGCGGACGGTCGGCGTCGATGTGGCGCGGATGAAGCTCCATGCCTTTGTCATCTCGGCGGTTTACGCCTCTGTCTCCGGCTCGCTTCTGGCGCTGCAAAATCGGTTCATCACGCCCGATGTGGCCGGCTTCATGCACTCGATCGAGTATGTCACGATGGCCGTTCTGGGCGGGATCGGCTCGGTCCTCGGCGCAATCCTTGGCGCGGGTCTGCTGACGCTGCTGCCGCAAGTCCTGACCGTGTTCGCGGAATACGAGCAGATGATTCTGGGGCTTATCATGGTGCTGTGCATGATCTTCA
>JAUNRZ010000014.1:27842-29420 GCA_030539455.1 Paracoccus sp. (in: a-proteobacteria)
GCGGAATACGAGCAGATGATTCTGGGGCTTATCATGGTGCTGTGCATGATCTTCATGCGCGAGGGGCTGCTGCCGTCGATCATGAAGCGGTTCTGGGGAAAAGACGAATGAGCGATCTGCTGTCCATCGAAGGGCTCGGCATCAGCTTTGGCGGCATCAAGGCGGTCAACGATGTCAGCTTCCGCGTCGGGCCGGGCGAGATCGTCTCGGTGATCGGCCCGAACGGGGCGGGCAAGACGACGCTGTTCAACATGATTTCGGGCGTCTACCGCCCCGGCACGGGCCGCGTCGTGCTGAGCGGCGAGGACGTCACGGGGATCGAGCCGCACGAGCTTGCACGGCGCGGGATGAGCCGGACCTTCCAGAACCTCCAGATCTTCCAGTCGATGACCGTGCTGGAAAACGCCGTGACCGGCTATCACCTGCGCGAGCAGGGCTCGGTGCTGGCCGATATGTTGGGCCTTCCGTCATCGCGCCGCCGGGCGCGTGAGGCGGCGTCGGGCGCGATGGAGCTTTTGTCGCGCGTCGGCCTTGACCGCGCGGCCGAGCGCGCGGCGGGGAATCTGTCTTACGGCTCGCTCAAGCGGCTCGAGATCGCGCGTGCGCTTGCGCTGAACCCGCGCGTTCTGCTGCTGGACGAGCCGGCGGCGGGCTGCAACGCGGTCGAGACGGAAGAGATCGACCAGCTCATCGCCGAGGTCGCGAAATCGGGAGTCGCGGTGTTGCTGGTCGAGCACGACATGAAGATGGTCATGCGCGTGTCCAATCATATCGTGGTGCTCGATCACGGCGAAAAGATCGCCGAGGGCGATCCCGCCACGATCAGCCGCAACCCGGCCGTGATCGCCGCTTATCTGGGGACCGACCATGCTGACGGTTGAAGGGCTCCGCTCGCGCTATGGGCGGATCGAGGTGCTGCACGGCGTCGATTTGCAGGTCGATTCGGGCGAGATCGTCTGCGTCGTCGGCGCGAACGGAGCCGGCAAGACGACGCTGCTGCGCTGCCTGTCGGGCGTTCAGCCGGTCAGCGGCGGCTCGATCACCTTCCGGGGCGAGAAGCTGACTACGGTGCCGGCCTATAAACGCATCCAGCGCGGGCTGGCTCAATCGCCGGAGGGACGGCAGATCTTCACCAACCTCACGGTCGAGGAGAACCTGCGGCTCGGCGCCTATCTGTTCCATGATGCGCGCGTGGGCAAGGACATGGAGGACGCGTTCACCATGTTCCCCATCCTGCGCGACAAGCGCAACCACGTCGCGGGCGGACTGTCGGGCGGCCAGCAGCAGATGCTGGCGATGGCCCGCGCCCTGATGGGCCGCCCGTCCTGCCTGCTGCTGGACGAGCCGTCGATGGGCCTTGCCCCGATCATCGTCTCGCAGATTTTCGAGGTGGTCGCAGGGCTTAAAGCCCTGGGCGTCACGGTCTTGCTGGTCGAGCAGAACGCATTCGGCGCTCTGAAAATCGCGGATCGCGGCTATGTGATGGAAACCGGCCAGGTAACCATGTCCGGCCGCGCCGACGATCTGATCGCCGATCCGCGCATCCGCGAGGCGTATCTGGGTATCTGACGCACGCGG
>JAUNRZ010000015.1:0-10581 GCA_030539455.1 Paracoccus sp. (in: a-proteobacteria)
AAACAGCGCGTAGCCGCGCCGGCGGCCGGGGGTGAGCCCCTCCCACGCCTCGCGAAACGCCGCATCGGCGCCGAGCCGCGCGGTCAGCTCTTGCGGCAGTTCCAGATCGTCCGGCCGGAACTCGACCTTCCGGCCAGATTTTTGCAGCGCGATGGCATCTGCGAGATAGGCGCGGATCGTGCCTTCCGCCGCCGTGATCTCGGCCAGACCTCGATATTTCAACGTCCGCATCGCCCGCGAATTTTCGCCCGGCGCCTGAAAGACGCCAGCCGGATCATCCATCAAAGCACCCTTGAAAAAGGCGAGCGCCGCGCAATCCTTGAGCCGCCAGAGCGCGGCGACATTCCCGCCCGCCGCCATATAGCACGGCCCGTTCCACTTGAACGTTTCGTCGAGCCCGGCATCAAGCGCGATCTGCCGCAGCGCCGCCAACTCGGCGCGCCAAGGCTGCTTGTCAAAAAATGCGCTCAGGCGGTCGTCGCTCATCAATCCGGGACCAGCATGTAGCCTGCACCGCGGACGGTTTGCAGATAGCGCGGCTCGCGCGGTTCGGGCTCGATCTTGCGGCGCAGGCGGGTGATCTGCACGTCGATGGCGCGCTCGGACTGGTCGGACTCGCCGCCCGCCAGCTCCTCGACCAGCTCGGCGCGGGTGACGGGGGCGCCCGCGCTTCCGGCCAGCCGGCGCAGCAGCGCGGCTTCGGTGCCGGTCAGCCGCAGCATCGCCTCGCCCTGCCAGAGCGTTCCCTTGTCAGCGTCGTAACGCAGCGGGCCGAGCGTGAGATATTTCGGCCCCGCCTGTTCCGGCGCGGGGGCCCGGCGCAGGATGGCAGCGATGCGCAGCAGCAGCTCCCGTGGCTCGAACGGCTTGGCGAGATAGTCGTCAGCGCCTGCCTCGAGCCCTTCGATCCTGTCATCGGTCTGCCCACGCGCGGTCAACAAAAGAATGGGCGTTTTCAACCGTTTGCGCAGATCGCGCGTCAGGCTGACCCCATCCTCGCCGGGCATCATCACGTCGAGAACGATCAGATCGAAATCGAGCCCGCGCAGCAGCCGCCTTGCCTGCGCCGCATCCTGCGCAGCGGTCACGAAATAGCCGTTCTTCGTCAAGAAGCGGCGCAGCAGCAGGCGGATGCGCTCGTCATCATCAACGATCAGAAGATGGGCGTCGGGCTCGTTCATTCTGCGGCCTGATGCTCGCGCAGGCGGTTATATTGGCGCTGCGTTTCGGGGTCCATCATCGCCTCGAGCACCTGCCAGAACCCGGCCACCGCCTGCGGGCCGGCGGCGCGATAGGCTGCCCTTACGCGCGCGCGCTGTGCGCCGGAAAGCTGGCGTTCCAGCTCGGCGCCGGCCTCGCGCAGATAGAGCTGCCGCTCGCGCCGGTCGCGATTGCCGACGCGGCTTTCGACCAACCCGTCGTCGATCAGCCCGCGCAGCACCCGGTTCAGAGACTGCTTTGTCACGCCCAGAATGTTCAGCAGCGCGGAGACCGTCATCCCCGGATTGCGGCCGATAAAATGCAGCGCGCGGTGATGGGCGCGGCCATAATCCATTCCGGCAAGGATCATGTCCGGGTCGGCGGTAAAGGCCCGATACGCGAAAAACATCGCCTCGACGCCGCGCCGGATCTGCTCGTCAGTGAGAAAGAGCAAGTTCTCGCTGGCCGGGGGCTGCGGAATCGGGTGAGGCTGCGTCATCGTCGGCTCCTTTTGCGGATACCTGTTTAAGTCAGTCTTGTTGACTTTCCAAGAAACAATCGGTAGCGATTCGGCACAACGCGCAACATTCCGCCGCTGATATGGCCGGTTGCGCAACTTTCGTAAATGAGCGGGAGGCTCTCATGGACGGTGATTACGACGACCGCGACGGCAAGATCTGGATGGACGGCAAGATGGTGGATTGGCGCGATGCCAATGTGCACCTGCTGACCCACGCCCTCCATTACGCCAGCTCGGTCTTCGAGGGTGAGCGCTGTTATGACGGCAAGATCTTCAAATCGCACGAACATTCGCTTCGCTTGATCGAATCGGGCAGGCTGCTGGATATGCCGATCCCCTATTCGGCGGAAGAGCTCGACGCCGCCAAGCGCGAGGTGCTGGACGCGAACGGGCTTGATAACGCGTATATCCGCGTTCTGGCCTGGCGCGGCTCGGGGCCGGATATGGGCGTCTCGGCGGCGCGCAACAAGGTGCGCGTGGCGATCGCGGCGTGGAAATGGGGCAGCTATTACGGCGACGCCAAATGGCAGGGCGCGAAGCTGGACATCTCGAAATGGAAGCGCCCCTCGCCCGAAACGATCCCGACCGCTGCGAAGGCATCGGGGCTTTACATGATCTGCACCATGTCCAAGCACGCGGCCGAGGCGAAAGGCTGCTCGGACGCGCTGTTCATGGATTGGGAGGGTTATGTGGCCGAGGCGACGGGCGCCAATATCTTCTTCGTCAAGGATGGCGAGGTGCACACGCCGCAAGCGGACCGCTTTCTCAACGGGCTCACGCGCCGGACGATCATCGAGCTGCTGAAAGAGCGCGGCATCACCGTGCACGAGCGCCGGATGCGGCCCGAAGAGATGGCCGAGATGCAGGAGTGCTTCCTGACCGGCAGCGCGGCCGAAGTGACGCCCGTGGCGCAGATCGGAGATTACCACTTCCAGGTCGGCCAGTTGACGCGCGAGATTTCCGACGCTTACGAGCAGCTTGTCCGAAGCTGATCGCAGCGAAAGCCCTGAAAAAGCCCCGCCCTTTGGCGGGGCTTTTTGCTTGAGTTATTTAGTGTATATGGGAACATATGAAGACCGCGCCGCACAGCTTACGCGAGGCCGCCCCGTTCTGGATGTCTTTGGGGCTGATTCCGCTTGTCGCGCTTGCTGCGGCGCGGGGCGCGTGGTGGTTTTTGCTCGTGCCGTTCTATGCGTGGTTCATGGTCAGCGCGCTTGACCGGCTGGCCGGGAAGAACACCGAGAACCCTGATATCGCGACGCCCGATTCCGCGCTGAAATGGTATCGCGCGATCACGCTGATCTGGTTTCCCCTGCAATTCGCGGTGATTTTCGGCGCGATCTGGTATGCGCCGCGATCGGGCCTTGGGGTGTGGGAGCTTGCGGGGGTGTTCTTCGCCATCGGCGTGATGTCCGGCACGGTCGGGATCGTCTACGCCCACGAGCTGATGCATCAGAAAAGCGCGCTCGAGCGGTGGCTGGCTGATCTGCTGCTGGCCTCGGTTCTTTATTCGCATTTCCGCTCGGAACATCTGCTGGTCCATCACTCATGGGTCGGAACGCCGCGCGATTCGGTGACGGCGCGCTATAATGAGGGGTTTCACCGCTTTTTCTGGCGCGTTTTGCGCGATGGGCCCCGCAGCGCGTGGCGGGCCGAGGCGGCGCGTCTGACGCGGTCGGGGCGATCCCGCTTTCACATCCGCAACCCGTTCTGGCGCTATGGCGCGCTGCAAACCCTGATGCTGGCGCTTGCGCTTTCGCTTGGTGGCTGGCTTGGCCTCGCGCTGTTCGTCTGGCAGGCTTGCGTCGCGATCTGGCAGCTCGAGCTGACGAATTACGTCGAGCATTACGGCCTCACGCGCGAATATCTCGGCGCCGGCAAATACGAGGCGGTCGGCCCGCAGCATAGCTGGAACGCGGCGGATCGCGTGTCGAACTGGCTGCTGATTAATCTCCAGCGTCATTCCGACCATCACTATAAGCCCTCGCGGCGCTTTCCGCTGCTGCAAAATTTTGACGCGAGCGCCGCGCCGCAACTGCCGCTTGGCTATCCCGCGATGACGTTTCTGGCGATGATCCCGCCGCTTTGGCGGCGCCGGATGAACCCGCGCGTGCGGGCCTGGCGGCGGCAATTCTACCCGCAGATCAGCGATTGGCAGGATTATAATCGCCACGCAACGCCGATGCCGCGCGCTGCGCCATAGGGTCTCTTGAAGCGAAAAGGCCCTGCCAGCGGACGCGCCGCAGGCAGGGCAAGGTCATCCACCCCGAACGAGACGAAGCGGGCGGATGTGGCGAAACCTTGGGGAAATTCAGCTCGGCCGCTCGTCCATTTCCGAACGGATCTGCTGGCGGAGAATGTCGATCGGGATCATCCGGCCTTCGCGCTTGAAGTGCCAGTAGGTCCAGCCATTGCAGCTTGGCGCGCCTTCCAGCGCCGCGCCGACCTGATGGATCGAGCCCTTCACGTCATTGCCGATCAGGCTGCCATCGGCGCGGACCTTCGCCTTGTGGCGGCTGCCGATCGAGAACAGCTCTTCACCGGGGCGGAGCATTCCGCGCTCGACCACCTGACCGAACGGCACGCGCGGCTCGGCGCGCTTGGCGCGGGTCGTCGCAAGCCCCTCGGCATCGAAGCGGCGGATCCGCGACAGGCGCTTGGCGGCAGCGTCGCGATAGGCTTTCTCGCGCTCGATCCCGATGAAATCGCGGCCCAGCATCTTGGCGACCGCGCCGGTCGTGCCGGTCCCGAAAAACGGGTCGAGCACGACATCGCCGGGATTGGTCGTCCCGACCAGAACACGGTGCAGCAGACTTTCAGGCTTTTGCGTCGGATGCGCCTTGTCGCCATTTTCGTCTTTCAGCCGTTCATGCCCGGTGCAGATCGGCAAAACCCAATCCGAGCGCATTTGAACGCCCTCGTTCAGGGATTTGAGCGCCTCGTAATTGAACGTGTATTTCGCGCCCTCTGATTTGCTGGCCCAGATCAGCGTCTCATGCGCATTGGTGAGGCGCTTTCCACGGAAATTCGGCATCGGATTTGATTTGCGCCACACGACATCGTTCAAAATCCAGAAACCCTGATTTTGCAATTCAGCGCCCAGACGGAAAATATTGTGATAACTGCCGATTACCCAGATCGCTCCGTTCGGCTTGAGGATGCGCCGGGCCGCGCGCAGCCAATCGCGCGTGAAACGGTCATAGGCCTCGAACCCCGCGAACTGGTCCCAATGGTCGTCCACCGCATCGACTTTCGAGTTGTCGGGCCGGTGCAGATCGCCGCGAAGCTGGAGGTTATAGGGCGGGTCTGCGAAGATCAGATCGACGCTGTTTTCGGGAAGGCTCTCCATCACCGCGATGCAATCGCCGTCAAGGATCTGATTAAGCGGAAGCGCCCGCGCCGATGCGCGTTTTTTCAAGTCGATGTTCATCACTGCCTCAAACTGCCGGTTTTCCGGTCTGGTCTGCGGCCATGATGATTCAAGCGCGAATCGGCGTCAAATTCTTTTTTGAATCAATCACTTGCCGAAATGTCTCGACACAAGATATTGTGGGCAGGACGGAATGAGCGCCGATGATATGGGGTCACGCCATAGGAAGACAGCGCCTTCAGATGCGCCGCAGTCGGGTAGCCGGCATTGCGGTCCCAGCCATAGGCGGGAAACTGTTGCGCCAAATCCACCATGATCTTGTCGCGCGCGACTTTCGCGATGATCGACGCAGCCGCGATCGAAGGGCAGCGCCCGTCGCCCTTGATGATCGCCTCGCCCGCGCAGGGCAGATCCGCCGGGATCAGGTTCCCGTCGACAAGCGCGAAATCCGCCGGCGCGCGCAGCGCCCCGAGCGCCCGGCACATCGCCACATGCGAGGCGCGCAGGATATTGAGCCGGTCGATCTCCTCCACCCAGACATGAGCGATCGCCCAGTCCGCGCGCGCCATGATCTCGCGTGCCAGCATCTCGCGCCGGGCCGCGCTCAATTTCTTGGAATCGTTCAATCCCTCGGGAATGGCGCCCTGCGTCAGCACCACAGCGGCCGCCGTAACCGGCCCGGCCAGCGGGCCGCGCCCCACCTCATCCACGCCCGCAATATGCCGCGCCCCGCGCGCATATGCATATTGCTCAAATTCAAAGCCGAGTTCCATAATCTGATCTTATTGCGATAATCGAAAAGCTAGAGGTTGACTGAGCAGTCAATATAAGTATCTATTAGACTAATCGGTGTAGTTTGATTTTGTGCCGCGGTTTTAGCGGAAATCATGACGAAATCACAGACAGGCCGACATGACCGCCAAAGAACAACAAACGCATGATCTCGAGGGGCTCCGCCCGGTTCAACTCGGAACTCTTAATACCTGGCAATCGATCAAGGAAGAAGCCATCCGCCGCATTCGTTCGGGGGAATGGGCCGCCGGCTCGATCATCCCGACCGAGGCCGAGCTTGCGCGCGAGATCGGCTGCGCCCGCGCCACGGTCAATCGCGCGCTGACCGCGCTTGCCCGCGACGGGCTTCTTGAACGCCGCCGCCGTGTCGGCACGCGCGTCGTCGGCGGCGCCGAGAGCGAGCGGCATCTGCGCTCGACCCTGCGCAGCGATGTCGAGGCCAGCGGCGCGAGCTACCATGTGACGCTGATCGACACGAATATGGTGACCCCGCCCACCGAGATCGCAAAAGCGCTGCACCTGGGCCAGGACGATCAAAAGATGCTCCAGGTTCACCAACGCCACGAGGCCGACAGCGACACGATCTGTTGCTCGACCGTTTATATCGCGATCGACCGGGTGCCTGAATTCGATGAAAAGCTGCTGGGCGAGACCGAGTTTTTCGACTGGGCCGAGCGCAATCTCGACGATATCCAATCGCGCCGGCATCTCTTCGCCGCGCCGATCGACAGCAGGTCGGCGAAAACGCTCGACGCCGAGGCGGGAGAGCCGGCGGTCATCGTCGAGCGCGCCGCGTGGCGCGGGGGTCATCCCGTCGCGCTCTCGCGTAGAATTTATCACCCGGATTATCGCTTGTCCTTTTCCGCGTAACGCGCAGGGCGCATAATAGCGGCGACGATAATCCCCGTGATAAATCAGGAGCCGCCATGCTGTCCTTTGCCCGGATGAAACTCGCCTTTGTTGCAGCCGCGGCGGGCAGCTTCCTTCTTGGCGCGGGCGCTGCGCTTGCGCTCAGCGCAGCCGATATTGAGGGCGCCTCGTATCAGGGCGGCCCCCTGCCCAGCGGGCAAAGCGCGATCACCGCGAAGGTGCAGCTTTTGCTGGACCGCTCGGGGATTTCGCCGGGTGTGATCGACGGGATTGCCGGCGGGATGAGCAACTCGGCCATCGCCGCGTTCGAGCGCCGCGCGGGGCTGCCCGTTGACGGCGTGATGGACGACGTCGTCTGGGGGCTCTTGCAGCATTTCGCCACCTCGCCCGTGACGCAAAGCTACACGATCACGCAGGCGGATACGGAAAATCTGGTCGACGCGATCCCCACCGATTACGCCGAGAAAGCCGAGATGGCTCATCTTGGCTATACCTCGGTTCAGGAGCGTCTGGCCGAGCGGTTTCACATGGATGAGGGGTTTATTTCCGTGATGAACCCCTCGGCCTCGTTCACGGCCGGCGAGACGATTTCGGTCATGAACCCGAATGCGCGGATCCGCGCGACGGTGACGCGCATCGTGATCGAGAAGGAGCATAACCGCGTAGCGGCGTTCGATGAAAGCGGGCGCATGGTGGTGAATTATCCGGCGACGATCGGGTCGGCGCAGACGCCCTCGCCCTCGGGTGAGATGAAGGTCGCGAATGTCGCCGAGAACCCGGATTATACGTACAATCCTTCGGTGAATTTCCAGCAGGGCGATAATGACCGCGTGCTGCGGATCCCGCCCGGCCCGAACGGCCCGGTCGGCGATACCTGGATCGGGCTAACGAAGCCCACCTATGGCATCCACGGCACGCCGACGCCGTCGCGGCTCTTTCGCAACGAATCGAATGGCTGCGTGCGGCTGACCAACTGGGACGCGCGCGAGCTGGCGCATATGGTGCGGCCCAACCAGACCGAGGTGGTGTTCCTTGAGCAGGGCTCGAGCATGCCCGACACCGCCGCGCCCGCGATTGCCGAAGCGCCCGCCGCTGCGGAGGAGCCCTCCGCGCCCGCTGCGGCGAGCCCGGCGCAGGAACAAGCGGCGGCGCCTGCCCCTGCAACGGTCGATCCGCTGACCGAGGCGCTGAACCGTGCAGCCGATGACCCGGTCGCCGTGGCGCCGGGCGCACCTGCGAACTGAGCGATGCGCGCTCTGGCCGGGCTGATCGCGCTGACATTGCTGACCGCGCCTTTGGCGGCGCAGGATGCCTCGCCCGAGCCGGGCAATCTGGATGAGAGCGCGCGTCCGCCGGCGCGGCCCGAGGGCGAGGCGGGAGAGGCTGCGCTGCCGGCGAATGGCAGCGACGCTGGCCCCGGCGACCAGTCGGGCGCGGCGATAGGCGACGCGGCGGAGCCGCCGCCCGAGCCGGTGCGCCCGGATGAGCGCGCGCGCCCGCCGCTGCGGCCCGAGGCCACCCCCGCCGATACACCACAGCCGTCGAATTCGGGCGAGGTTGACGCGAGCGACCAACCCGGCGCCGCGATGGCCGGTGAGGCAGAGCCGCCACCGCCCGAACCGACGCTTCCCGATGAGAGCGCGCGCCCGCCCCTACGCGCTGAAGATGCTTCGGGCGAGGCCGACCCGCAAAACCCCGATCCGGGTGAGGTCGAGGCGATCAGAACTGTTCATATCGGCGACGCGGAACCGGGCGCAGAAGCGGAGCCAAATCACGAAGCCTCAGCCGGCGACGGTCCAGCCGAACCGCCCCGCTGGAGCACGCTCACAGGCTCGCCCGTTGGTAACGTGATTTGCGCTGGGATGCTGCGGGCCCTCGGCGCCGAGTTCACGCAAGAGCCGCCTGTCACCGACGATCAGGACCGCGATTGCGGCATCGCCAACCCATTGAATGTAGAAAATATTCTCCCCGGCATCGCGCTCGAGGGCGGCGCGATGATGCGCTGTCAGACGGCCTTGCCCCTGGCGATCTGGACGCGCGAGATCGCCGTTCCGGCGGCGAGGCATCTCGGCGGCGCGCCGCAAATCACCGCTATCATCCCGGGCTCGGCCTATGCCTGCCGGCCGCGCATCGGCGGCGATTCAGCCGAAAGGCTGTCGGAGCACGCGCTTGGCAACGCCTTCGATGTCGCCGGGCTGCGGCTTTCGGACGGCACGGTTCACATGATCGAGCCGCGCGAGGGTCAGGGCGATCTGGCCGAGGCGTTCCAGCGCACGATCCACGCCGGGGCCTGTCTGTTCTTCACGACCGTTCTCGGACCGGGCAGCAATGCCGCCCATGACGACCACCTGCATTTCGACGTGATCGCGCGCAGCAATGGCTGGCGGATCTGCCAGTGATCACCGCTCGATCTGTTCCAGATCGAGATAATCGGGCCGGAAGCGCGCCAGCGAAACCAGCCCCTGCCAGTCCGGCAGCTCGATCTCGGAGCCGTGCCAACGCAGCAGACCCCGCTCGCGCAGATCACGCACGGCGCGGTTAATGTGGATCGGGGAATAGCCAAGAATTTCAGCCAGTTCGCGCTGCAAAAGCGGCATGGTGAAGCGATAGTCATGGGCGACGCCGACCACGCTCAGCCGCGTGTAGATCTCGCACAGCAGATGCGCGAGATGCGCGCTCGAGCGCAGCGAGGCGGCGGCGACCAGCCATTGGCGATGGATCGCGGCGTCGATCGTCGTGGACATCCACAGCAGGCGCGTCAGATGGGGGCTGGTCTCGGTGATTTCGCGCAGCTGGTCATGGCCGATGAACTCGACATCCGTGTTTCCAACCGCGACGACGCTATGTTCCAGACCGGCAAGCAGGAAACCATGCAGATCAATGAAATCGCCCGGAACATGAAGCGCGGTGATGACCCGCGCCTCGGTCCGGCCGTTCAGGAAATGGACGCGCGCCGACATGCCGCGCAGCATCATGCAACTGCGCGAGACGATCTGATCCTGCGCGACGATGATGTCGCCGCTGGCGAACCGGACATTCTCGGTCTGAAGGGCGGCGAGACGTTCACGATCTTCGTCCGTAAGCGATGTGCGCCGTTCCAGATATCGAATGAAGTAGTCCGAGATTGCCAAGACGTCGCTCCTCAAAGGTCGGCATAAAATGCCGACCAGAATGTAAATCCGCAATCCGCCAACTCTTATCCTAACATTGTTTAATCCCGGCTATATTTCAAGTTTTTAAGCACTTACGGTCGTTATTTTCCCAAAGCCGCGCCCAACATCGCGAAACTGGCGGAGGGCCCGTCCGGGCTCTTTCGGGCCACGAACGCGTCGAGTCCCGGATAAAGCCGCACCGCTTCGTCCAGCGTCGGATCCGAGCCCGACGCATAGAGTCCGGCGCGGATCATCAGCTCGGATTCGGCATAGGCACCAAGCGCGGCGCGGGCGCGGGAGATGGCTGTGTTTTCGCTCTCGCTCGCCGCGTCAGGAAGGCTGCGAGAGACAGATCGCAGCACATCGACCGCCGGAAAGCGCCCCCGCTCGGCGATCGCGCGGTCCAGAACGACATGGCCGTCGAGCACCCCGCGCACAATGTCGGCAACCGGCTCATCCATGTCCGAGCCGGCGACGAGGACGCTGAAGATCCCGGTGATATCGCCGGCCCCTTCGGCGCCCGGCCCCGCCCGCTCGGCCAGCGACATGATGAGGTGCGAGGTCGAGGGCGGAAAGCCGCGATAGCTGGCGCTTTCACCGGCGGCGAGCGCAATCTCGCGATGCGCCTCGGCAAAGCGCGTGATCGAATCGGCCAGAAACAGCACATGCGCGCCCGC
>JAUNRZ010000015.1:10681-16637 GCA_030539455.1 Paracoccus sp. (in: a-proteobacteria)
ACGCCCGAGCCTGCAAACAGGCCAACGCGCTGCCCGCGCACGATCGGCAGAAGCGTGTCGAACACCGCAAGCCCTGTGGCAAGCCGCCCGCCCATGCGCTTGCGCGTCACGGCGGCGGGCGGCGGCGCGTGATAGCCGGTCTGCACCGGGCCTGCATCCAGCGGTCGTCCGTCGAGCGGCCGGCCGAACGGGTCGATGATCCGGCCGATCCAGGACGCATCCGGCGCAAGCGCGGGCGCGAAGATCAGCTCGGCCTGCGCGTCGATCGAGAGGCCGTCGGGCGGCTCTTCGGGGAGAATATGGGCAAGATCGTTGCCAAGCCCGATGATCTCGCCGCCAAGAGCGCCCGCCGGCCGCGCGAACGTAACCCGATCGCCGATCGAGGCGTGCTGGCTGAGCCCGCCCACCGAAACCAGCCCCGCGCGGATCGAGCGGACCTTGCCGAAATAGCGCACCGGGCGCAGACGCGCGATCTGCGCGGTGATGGCGTCAATTTTATCCATTTCGGTCCTTCAAAAAATGCCGGGAATCGGCCGGCGATAAAGGGTTTCTAAACCTGTTGGGGTTAAAACGAGGTTTATGAAAACGAGAGGGGACGCCTCATTGTTCGACAATATTGATACGATTCGCATGGCCCGCGCGTTGACGGCTCATGCCTCGACGCGGGCCCGACTGACCGCGGTAAACGTGGCCAATTCCGACACGCCGGGCTTCAAGCCGCGTGATTTGCGCCCGTTTCAGGACAGCTACCGAAATACCGGCGCCGCCCCCATGCGCGCCACGCAAGGCGGGCATTTTACCGATTCGAAATGGGGCGCGAACGCGGCTCGGATCAACGTCGAACAAGGCGGCGCGGCGCCCAATGGCAATGCCGTCTCGCTCGAGGATGAGATGTTCCGCATCGCGGATCTGCGCCGCCAGCACGAATTGTCGCTGACGGTTTATCAGTCCTCGCTTGGGCTGATGCGCAGTGCCATCGGGCGGGGGTAGCGCGCGATGGATCAGCTATCCAGCCCGGTTCAGATCGCCGCCTCCGGGATGCGCGCGCAGGCCACCAGATTGCGTCACGTGGCGGAGAATATCGCCAATATCGACACGCCCGGTTATCGCCGCAAGCTTGTCTCGTTCGATCCAGCGCGCCAGTCGGGGCGCGCCAATGGCATGGTCGAGGCCTCGACGCCGCGGCTCGACCGCTCCGAGCTGCCCGAGATCTATGATCCGGCGCATCCGATGGCCGATCAACGCGGCTTCTATCGCGGCTCGAACGTCGATCTGGTCTCCGAGATCGCCGACTCGCGCGAGGCCAGCCGCAGCTACGAGGCCAATCTGCGCATGTTCGAACAGTCCCGCCAGATGAGCCAGTCGCTGCTCGATCTGCTCCGCCGTTAAGATACAGGAATATCAGATGATTACCGCCAATACCGCCGTCTCCGCCTACCATCTTGCGCGCGACGCTGCCGCGCCCCAGCAATCGGGCGGCGCGCAGCTTGCCCGCCAGTTCGAGGCTGCGATGGCCAGCACCGACAGCGCCGCAATCGCCGCGATGTCGGGCACGGGCGATACGCATGTTCTGGTCCAGTCCATCGCCGAGGCGCAGCTTGCGCTAGAGGCCGCCGTCGCGATTCGCGACAAGGTGGTCGAGGCGTATCAGGAAATCCTGCGGATGCCGGTCTGATGGACGAAAACCTCGTCTTCGATCTGGTCCGCCAGTCGCTCTGGATTGCGGTGCGCATGGCCGCGCCGCTGCTGGCGGTGGCCCTGATCGCGGGCGTCGCGGTCGGGCTTTTTCAGGCGCTGACCTCGGTTCAGGAAATGACGCTGACCTTTGTGCCGAAAATCGGGCTGATGCTGGCGGTTTTCTGGGCCTCGATGAGCTTCATGACCTCGATCCTGGCCAGCTTCCTTCAAGACTCGCTCGTTCCACTGATCGCCGGAGGATAGGATATGGACAACGCAATCTATTCGGGGCTGAGCCGCCAGTCCGGCCTGATGCGCGAGATGCGTGTCATCGCCAACAACATCGCCAACGCGAACACTACAGGCTATCGCCGCGAGGGCGTTATCTTCGCCGAGCATCTGGCTGCGACCGGCGACGGGCGGCACGGGCTGTCGATGGCTCATGCTCGCGGGCGGGCGCTGGATCTGACGCAGGCCGGTATCACCCAGACCGGCGGCCAGTTCGATCTGGCGATCGACGGGCCGGGCTTCTTTGCGCTGGAAACGCCATCGGGGCGGGCGCTTAGCCGGGCTGGCGCGTTCATCCCCTCGCCCGAGGGCGATCTGATGACGGCGTCGGGCCACCGGCTTCTCGATGAGGGGCTGGCCCCGATCCAGATCCCGCCCGGCGCACGCGATGTGCGCATTGGCCCGGACGGCACGATCTCGGCCGATGGTGAGCCGGTCGGCCGCGTCGGGCTTTTCGCCGCGCCCGACCCGGCGGCGATGATCCGCCAGGGCGGGACGCTTTTTGCGACCGAAGCGCCGCTGGAGCCGGACGAAAACACGCGCGTCCAGCAGGGTTTTCTCGAGGACAGCAACGTCGACCCCATCTCCGAGATCAGCCGCATGATCGAGGTCCAGCGCGCCTACGAGATGGGCCAGTCGCTGCTTGAACGCGAAGACGAGCGCATCCGCGCCACACTCACCGCCCTTAACCGCTGACGGAGCATGACATGAAAGCCCTCCAAATCGCCGCCACCGGCATGAGCGCCCAGCAAACCCGCGTCGAGGTGATCTCGAACAACCTCGCCAACATGTCCACCACAGGCTACAACGCCCGCCGCGCCGAATTCGCGGATCTGCATTATCAGCAGGCGATGCGCCCCGGCACGATCTCGGCGGTGGACGGCACGATGATCCCGGCGGGCGTCCAGATGGGCCTTGGCGCGCGGCCCACCGCGGTCACGATCACGCTCGCCCAGGGCGCGCTTGTCCAGACCGGCGGCGATCTAGATGTGGCGATCGACGGGCTGGGCTATATCGAGGTCGAGATGCCCTCGGGCGTCTCTGCTTATACCCGCGACGGCGCGCTGAAACGCTCGGCCGAGGGGCTGATCGTCACATCGGACGGGTTCGGCGTCGCCCCCGGTATCACGATCCCCTCGGACGCGCGCTCGGTCGCGATCAATGCTGACGGCGAGGTCTACGCCTATTTCACTGATCAGGTCGAGCCCGAGATGCTGGGCCAACTGACGCTGGCATCGTTCACCAACGAAAAGGGTCTCGAGGCGATCGGCTCGAACCTCTTTCTGGAAACGGGCGCATCCGGCCCCGCAATGATCTCTATGCCGGGCGAGGACGGGCTTGGCATTCTGCGGCAGGGTTATCTCGAGGAAAGCGCGGTCGATCCCGTCCGCGAGATCACCGAGCTGATCAAGGCGCAGCGCGGCTATGAGCTGAACGCCAAGGTCATCACCGCCGCCGACCAGATGCTCGGCGCAACGGTGCAGGTCCGCTGATGCGCGCGCTCATCCTCGCCGCCGCGCTTGCGGCGCCGGTTTGCGCATCGGCGGACAGCATCGTCGCCGCCGTTCATCTGCGCGCCGGAACCGTCATCGCGCCTGAACATCTGGCATATGCGGACGATATCGCCGGCGCTATATCCGAACCGGGCGACGCGCTTGGGCTTGAGACCCGCATCGCGATCTATCAAGGCCGTGCCATCCGCCTCGAGGATCTGCGCAGCCCCACCCTCGTCGAGCGCAACCAGATCGTCCAGCTTCGCTTTCAGACCGGCGGGCTCTCGATCACCACCGAAGCGCGCAGCCTTGGACGCGGAAGCGCGGGCGAGACCGTGCGCGTCATGAATATCAGCTCGCGCACGACAATCAGCGCGATGATCCAACCCGACGGCACGCTGATCGCGGCGCCATGACCGAAAGAGTATCCATGTTTCAACGCGTTTTCCTCCTTCCCGCCGCCATCGCCCTGATCGTCGCCGGCTGCGCGCGCACCGACCATCTGGGCCGGCCGCCAAGCCTGACCGAGCCGCGCGAGACGACCGAGTTCGCCGCAATGACGAGCCCGATCCCCGACGCCCCGGCCGGCCCGCAGCGCCCCGAGCAGGCTGCCTCGCTTTGGGCCGGACAGCGGCAGTCCCTGGTCAGCGACCGCAGAGCTGCGGCGCGCGGTGACATCCTGACCGTCGTGATCCAGATCGACGATCGCGCCGAGATGACGAATACCAGCTCGCGCGGGCGGGGCGGGTCGGACAATCTGCGCATCCAGTCGCTGGCGGGCCTGCCGCAGCGCAGCGGCACGCCGATGGACCCGGCCGTGCAGATCAGCTCGAGCTCGCAGCATCGCGGCACCGGGCAAACCGCGCGGCGCGAGCGGATGACGCTGCGCGTCGCGGCCACGATTATCGAAACGCTCCCGAACGGGGTTCTGCATATCCAGGGCACGCAGGAGGTCCGCGTCAATTTCGAGCTGCGCGAGCTGACCGTCTCGGGCTTTGTGCGCCCCGAAGATATCGGCCGCAACAACGAGATCGCCTATGACCGGATCGCGGGCGCGCGGATCTCGTATGGCGGGCGCGGGCAGATCTCGGACATGCAGCAGCCCCGCTATGGTCAGCAGGTCGCTGACATGATCCTTCCCTATTGAGGCCCGAAGATGATCCGAAAACTGCTTCTGCCCGTCATCATGCTGGTCGCTTTCGCAGGCGGTCTCGTGACGGGCGATTTGCTCCGCCCCGCCCCGCCAGAGGCTCAGGCGGCGGTGCCCGAGCCCGGCTCTGACGATCTGCTCCGCCGCCATCCACCCGGCGATCTGGCGTGGTTCCGGTTTCCAAATCAGTTCTTTGTTCCGATCATGCGCGGGCACAGGCTGGATTCCGTCATGGTGCTGTCGCTGACCCTCGAGACGCCGAAAGACGCGCAAGAGGCCGTGTTTCAGGCCGAGCATCGCCTGCGCGACGCGTTTCTGCGCAGCCTTCTGATCCACGCGAACACCGGCGGGTTCGACGGCAACTTCACCGCCGAGGGTCCGATGCGCCGCCTGACCGGCGTGCTGCTTCAGACCGCGCGCGAGGTCGGGGGCGAGCAGATCCTCAACGTCCTGATCGAGGATATCGCGCGGCAGGATCAAAGCTGACTGCTCTGGCGGCGCAAGGGGGGCGGCGTTAAGATGCGCCCCTGCCCGCCGCCAAGACAGGAGCCGCAATGGTCCGCATCATGATCGCCCTCGCGCTTTATGACGGCGCGGCGCATCTGGCGCAGCAGCTTGCCAGCATCGCGGCGCAGGATCATGAGGATTGGCGGCTGGTCATCTCCGACGACAGCTCGCGCGATGCGGGCCCGGCGATCGCGCGCGATTTCGCGGCTTCGCGGCCGGCGGGACAGGTGATCATCGTTGACGGGCCGCGCAAGGGATCGACCGCGAATTTTCTGACGATGGCGCAGGCGGTCCAGCCGGGCGAGTATCTCGCCTTCTGCGATCAGGACGATCATTGGCAACCGGGCAAGCTCTCGCGCGCGCTCGACCAGTTGGGTGCGGCCCCCGGGATAGCGATTTACGGCGCCCGGACGACGATTTGCGACGGCGAGTTGCGCCCCCTCGCCACCTCGCCCCGCTTTCGCGGCCCGTTCGATTTTCCGAACGCTCTGATCCAGTGCGCGATCGGGGGAAACACTGCCGTGCTGTCGCCCGAGGCCGCGCAGCTGCTGCGCAAGGCCGCGCCCGCGGCGATCTCGGCCGGGGTCGAGGCGCATGACTGGTTCAGCTACCTGCTCGTGACCGGCGCCGGCGGGCGCGTGATCCGCGACGACGCCGAGGTTCTTCTTTACCGCCAGCATCGCGGCAATCTGAAGGGGCGCAATGACACGCTCGCCGCGAAAATAGCGCGGGTGCGCGGGCTGTTCGGGCGCGACTTCGCGTCCTGGCTCGCGGCGAATAACGAGGCGCTCAGCGCGGCCCGAGAGATGCTGACGCCGGAAAATCGGAGGATATTGCGAGA
>JAUNRZ010000015.1:16737-26720 GCA_030539455.1 Paracoccus sp. (in: a-proteobacteria)
CGTCCGCCTCTGCTTCCGAGAAACGCCCGCTACCGACTCGCGCCCGCATCGCTCCTTGCGGGGCCGTGGAATGGGCTGGAGTCATCACAGGCTGAGATGCGTCGGCTCCAGCGACATGTGCCGACGCGCCTCTGTATCCGCATCGGCCGGGGCGCAGGCTCGGCATAACATCCGTTCGGCGGCGTCGGCTCCGAAGCGGTATGTGAGGATGCGCATCTGCATCGGCGTCGCACGCGGGGCCGTGGAATGGGCTGGACACATCACAGGCTGGGATGCGTCGGCTCCAGCGGCGTGTGCTGATGAACCCCTACATCGGCGTCGCACGCGCTGACCTAGGCGTGAAATCGACACGGCATCCGTTGGGCCGCGTCGGCTCCTAAGTCATATTTGCGGATGCGCCTCTGTACCGGCTTCGCCTGCGGGTGGCCGGGACGTGGGCTCGACACAGCATCCGTTCAGCCGCATCGGGTCCGAAGCGGGACGTGAGGATGCGCCTCTACATCGGCGTCGCACGCGCGTCCTAGGCGTGAGCTCGACACAGCATCCGTTGGGCCGGGTCGGCTCGAGACCGTATTTGCAGACGCGCCTTTGCGTCGGGTTCGCCCGCGCGAAACCGGGGCGTGGGCTCGACCCGACTCCGGCTGGCGCCGCGATCTTCAAAGCCAGCTTTCCCGCATGGCGCTCGCCTCCGGATGGCGCTAGGTGACGAAGCCACACCTCGGAAGTCGGCTCATCCCGATGCTGCTCCTCATTCTCACGCCGTTCGGGCGGCGGTGCCGTCGACCGTGCCAAAGCCGCGAATTCACCGTCTGAGACGCGAGCGCGAGACATTTAAAATGCGTCACCCCGAGGCTCCGCCTCACGCCGCTCAGCAGCCCACTCGATCGCAAGAACGCTTTGTGGGTGCGCACCGAGCGCCGCCTTCGATCACAGCACCGCCCGCGCCCTCATCGCCCGGGATAACCGCACCACCTACGCTCTTACCGGCCGCGATAACCGCACCACCCGCACCCCGCGCCACCAGCGATCACCGCCCCGCCGGCTCTCTCAACGCCCGCGATAGTTGCAACACCCTCGCTCTCACCACCCGAGCAAAACCGCGTAGCTCACGCGCACGCCGCCCGGCAGCCCTGTATCAATTAACCTCCCTCAACCCGCCCCGCTTCAAAAACCGATTGCACTATCCGCCCGAATTTGCCCATCTTGCGGCGAACAGATCGAAGGGCGGCGTGATGCGCGATCTTGCAGCAATTGACGATATGTTGCAGCTCCTCGTGGAGGGTTTCGGCCGCCTGCGCGATGAGGGTCGCTTTGATGAGCCCAATCTGGACGGCTCTCGCGGGGATTATATCAGCTTCGACGGCTGGGAATGGCCGCAGGGTGTCGGGCTATATGGGCTGGCCCAGCTTTGGCTCGCGCGGGACAAGGACGCGCAGCTCGGCGAGATGCTGACCGGCTGGTATGAGCGGGCGATCGCGCGCGGCTTGCCGGCGATGAACGTCAACACCGCCGCGCCGCTTCTTGCCCTGTCGGTGCTGTGGCGCGAGACCGGCGATCCGAAGTGGCGCCCTGTGCTCGATGACTGGGCCGAGCGCGTGATGACCGGCGCCGCTCGGACCAAATTCGGCGGCATCCAGCACGACGTCTCGGACAAGGTTAACACGGGCGAGCTGTGGGACGACACGCTTTTCATGGTCGCGCTTTTTCTGGCCAGCTACGGCCAGTCTGCCAAACGCCCCGAGTTGGTCGAGGAGGCCGTCCGCCAGTTCCTTGTCCATGCGCAGTTTCTGGCCGACCGCGAGACGGGCCTGTGGTTTCACGGCTGGACGTTCGAGGGGCGGCACAATTTCGCGCGGGCCCGCTGGGCGCGCGGCAATGCTTGGGTGACGGCCTGTCTGTCGGATCTGTTCGATCTTGCGCAGATCAGCCCCGGCCCGGCGGCCTTTCTGCGCGACCTTTTGCGCGATCAGGTGGCGGCGCTGCTGCCGCTTCAGACCGAGCGCGGGGCGTGGTGGACGCTGCTTGACGATCCCGAAAGCTACGAGGAGACGAGCGCGACTGCGGGATTCGCCTACGGGCTGCTGAAAGGCGCGCGGCTGGGCATTTTCGGCGCGCCCGAGCGCGAGGCGGGGCTTCGCGCGGTCGATTTCGTCATGGATCAGATCGGCCGGGACGGCATCGCGGGCGGGGTCAGCTACGGCACCCGGATGGGCCATGATCTGCAATTTTACCGCGATATTCCGATCCAGCCGACCGGCTATGGCCAATCGCTTGCCATTCTCGCGCTCGTCGAGGCGCGCAAGATCGCGAAGGACACCGCATGAGCCTTGCCGCCCCTCTCGCCGAAGGCGATGCGCTCCGTTACTGGCAGATTTCCGCGATCGAGGAAGAGCGTTTCGACATCGCGGACGCGCCCCTCCACGGCGAGATGGACCCGTTCTTCTTCCTGACCCGCGACAAGAACTTCATCCCGCATGAATATCCCTGCCGCACCGAATTTGCCGCCCGCTACCGCGGCAAGCGGCCCGATCAGCGGGGCGGTGCGGATTTCGTGCGGAACTGGCTGCCATTCGGGCAGGATTTTCTGGATCTTTCCGGCTTCTGGTTCCGCCCGACACGGCTTGCCGCATGGGGCCGCACCACGATCACCGCGTCGCAGGCGGGCGATGCGCGGCTGCGCCTGACGACCTGCGGCGGGGCGATCATCTTTGTGAACGGGCGCGAGGCCGGCTGGATGGCGCCCTATATCCGCAACTACAACACGAGCGAGGAGTTCACCGCCCCGCTGATCGAGGGCGAGAACGAGATCACCGTTTTCTTCGACGATCTGGCCGAGCGCGACACGCGCTATCTGATCCGGCTGGACTGGCTGGACGGCCCGCAATCGCTTGCCGCGCTGCCCTTCGACGCGCCGGCCGAGGATGTGCGCGCGGTCGAGACGGTGCTCGAGGCGGCGCATTTCGACCGCCCCGCTTTTCCGGGCGGCAAGGTTGCGCTCAATCTGCCCGTCCCGCTTGGCGCGGAGGGGCGGCTCTCGGCCTTGATCGAGGGCGATTTCATGTCGCATGAGCGGATGGACCGGGATTACGCGCTCGGCGCTGCGCAAACGCGCCTTGTTTTGGGCGATGCGCAGGATTTTCCGGCCGATTTCCGGCATTTCCGGCTGAATCTCACGCGCGGGAACTTCAGCGCGACGCGCACGCTTGGGGTCGAGATCTCGCACCCCTCCGGCCGTGCACCCGAGGCCGCGCAGGCGCGCATCGCCGAAGCGCTGGATGCCGTTGCCGAAAAGGCCGAGCCGGACACGGTCTGCGCGCTCGCGCGGCTGGCGACCGGGCGCGAGGCGGATGAAATGATCCTGCGCGCCCTGCCCACGATCAGCGATTGCTGGGACTGCGCCGATTTCGCGCTTGTCCCGCTGCTCTGGTCGCGGATCCGGTTCGCGGACGGGCTGGCGGACAGCACCCTCGCCGAGATCGACGCGGCCATCCTCGCCTATCGCTACTGGATGGACGAGCCGGGCAACGATGTTCAGTGGTATTTCAGCGAGAACCACGCGCTTTTGTTCCATACCGCCGCCTATCTGGCGGGCGATCTGCTGCCGGAGGCCAGCTTTCGGCGCTCGGGCCGTTCGGGGCGAGCGCAGTCAGAAATCGGCGCTCAGCGTGTGCGCGACTGGCTGACCCATTTCGAGGAGGCCGAGATGGCCGAGTTCAACTCGGCCCCGTATTTCCCCATTGATCTCAAGGGATTGTGCGCGCTTTATGCGTTGGCGCCCGATGCGGACATCCGCGAACGGGCTGGGCGCGGGATCGCCCGCCTGATCGAGATTGTCGCGAATTCCGCGCATCAGGGCGTTCTGACCGCCGCGCAGGGCCGCAGTTATGAACACACGCTTCGCGCCGGGGCGACGCTGGAGCTGTCGGCCATCGCTCGGATGCTGTGGGGGCGCGGCAGTTACGGCGCGCGGTTCCATGCCCTGCCGCAGCTTGCGCTTTGCATCCGCGACCACGGCCTGAAGCTGCCCGATCTGAGTGACCGCGCGCTTTGGGACCGCCCGGACGGGCAGGAATGGGCGTTCACCCAGGGCGAGGGGCGGTTCGCGCATCTTTATCACTGGAAGACACGGGCAAGCGCGATGGGCAGCGCGGCGCGTTATCGCTGGGGCGATTGGGGCTATCAGGAAACGCTGATCCATGCCCGGATCGGCGATGATCCGCAGGCGCAGATCTGGATCAACCAGCCCGGAGAGCTGATCCAGTCCGGCTATGGCCGCCCGTCCTACTGGGGCGGCTCGGCCTCGGTGCCGCGCGTCCAACAATATCGCGGGCTGGCGGTTGTCGCGTTCGACGGCGTTGCCCCGCAGCCCGACCTGACCCATGCGTGGTTCCCGGCCGCTGCCTTCGATGACTGGCGGCTTGCCGGCCCGGTCGCGGCGGCGGTGCAGGGCGGCGGCGGGTTGGTGCTGTCCGCCTCGGGCCCGCTCTCGATGGTGAGGACCGGGCCGAGCGCGGGGTGCGAGCTGCGGCTGGACGGCCGCCAGGGCCGCTGGATCGTCCGCGTGACCGAGATCGACAGCGGGATCGACGATCTTCTGGCCGCGTTCGGCACGCTGACATTGACCGAAAATGCCGATGGCGACATGGTGGTGACGGACCCCGAATATGGTCCGGTCACATTCCACCCCAGCGGCGCGGTCAGCGCTGAAGGGCGCCGGATCGACCCGTCCGAATGGACGCTCAAAGGCGCAAGAGACGTCATCAGGCAGGGCAAACCCGCCGCCTGAACCAACAGTGGAGAGGAGATAATCATGAGAAAGCTACTGGCCACCACGGCCGCAATGTCCGCGCTCGCCCTCGGCGGGGCGCAAGCCGGCGATGTCCGCATCCTGTGGTATTCGGACGGGATCGAAGGCGAGGTGATGCAGGATCTGCTGAACCGCTTCATGGAAGAAAACCCTGATATCAACGTCATTCTGGACAATGTCGCCTATCAGGTCATCATGGAGCAGTTGCCGATCCAGCTTGCCGCCGGCGAGGGGCCGGACATCGCGCGGGTCACGAACATCAAGGAACAGGCCGAGCACTGGCTGGACCTGACGCCGCATCTTGAAGACCCCGAATACTGGCGCGACAATTTCGGCGCTCAGCTTGACTGGATGCGCCCGGACGGCACCGACATCATCCCCGGCTTCATGACGCAGCTTACCCTGACCGGCGGCTTCGCCAACGCGACGCTGTTCGAGCAGGCGGGGGTCGAGATGCCGGCGCTGGACGCGCATTGGTCCGAATGGGTCGAAGCCGCGCGGCAGGTGCAGGAGAGCCAGCAGCTCGAAGCGGCGTTCTCGATCGACCGCTCGGGGCACCGGATCACCGGGCCTATCATCTCTTACGGAGCCGAGCTGAAAAGCGAGGATGGCCGCCCCGCCCCGCTCGATGAGGCGGCGCAGGCGTTCATCACCGATCTGGTCGGCTGGACCGACGATGGCGCGCATATGCGCGATGTCTGGGTCTCGGCCGCCGGCACCACCTACCGCGCCGGCGCCGACGAGTTCATCAACGCCAACATCGCCTATTACTATTCGGGCAGTTGGCAGATCGCGAACCTCGCCGGCAAGATCGGGGATACGTTCGACTGGATCGCCACCGGCTCGCCCTGCGGCGATGCGGGCTGCACCGGCCTTCCAGGCGGGGCGGCACTGGTCGGGATCCGCTACACCCAGAACGCCGAAGAGGTCGGCAAGGTCATGGATTTCCTAGGCCGCGAGGATATCGTGCGCGAGTTCTCCGAGCGCACGCTGTTCCTGCCCGCCCATCGCGGCGTGGTCGAGGCCGGCGGGCTGGACTTCCAGACCGACGATGAGAACGCCAAGGCCGCGCTCGAATCCTTCGTCGCCGCGTCCAGCAGCCTGATGGAGCAAGCCAACGCCATGCCGGGCTGGCGCTATGCCAACGCCGTCTATGGCGGCATGGTCAGCCGGATCAGCCAGGCGATGGCCGGCGAGATGGCGGTCGAGGATATTTTCGAGCGCATCGACAGCGACATCGCCGAGCAGGTCGCCGCTGCGGACAGCTCGAATTGACCAAGGCGCGGGCCTTGACGGGCGTGGGGGCGGTGCTGACCGCCCCCCTGCGCCTTGTGGCCCGCGCCATCGACCCGCCGATGCGGATCTGGCAGCGGCTGGCCGGGCAGAACGGCATGGCGCTGCTGTTTCTGGCCCCGAACATGCTGATTTTCGGCATTTTCGTTCTGGTGCCGCTGTTTATCAACTTCCTCTATTCAACCACCGGCGGCACCGCCTTCTTTCTGGCGGATCGCCCAGATGTGGGGCTCGCCCATTATCAGCGGCTGCTTGATTGCCGCGATTACACCGCCCCGCGCTCGTGCCGCGACGATATGTTCTGGATCGCCGTCTGGAACACCGCGCGATTCGTGTTTTTTCAGGTCGGGCTGATGACGCTGGCAGCGCTTGTCACCGCCCTGATCCTCAACCGCGCGATCCCCGGCAAGGGGTTCTGGCGTGCGGTGTTCTTCTTTCCGGTGCTGCTCTCGCCCGTCGTCGTCGGGCTGATCTGGCAGTGGATCTTGCAACGGCAGGGGCTGGCCAATCTGATGATGGTCGAGGTGGGGCTGAGCCCGATCAACTGGCTGACCGATCGCTTCTGGGCCTTCGCGGCGGCGGTCGGGGTCAGCGTCTGGGCGCATATGGGGTTTTACACGCTGATCCTGCTGGCGGGGCTCCAAGCCATCCCGCGCGATCTTTACGAGGCGGCCGAGATGGACGGCACCGCCCCGTTCCGCGTCTTTCGCCGCATCACCCTGCCGCTTTTGATGCCGAACCTGCTGGTCGTGGTGGTGCTTGCGCTGATCCGAGCGGTTCAGATCTTCGACGAAGCCTATGTGCTGACCGGCGGCGGGCCGGGCACCTCGACCATGTTCATGACGCAATATATCTACGAGATCGGCTTTGCGAACCTGCTGCGCAACCCGGGCCTCGCGGCGGCGGCCTCGATCCTGATGGCCGGGGTGCTGGTCGTGCTGACGCTGATCCAGCTTTGGCTCGCGCGGCGCAGCGCCGGGGCGGGCGCGGGCGGAGGGCGGAGGCCGTGATCGCGTTTCTCACACGGCGCCGGGGACGGCATGGCGACGGGCGCGGCTGGCACTGGACCGACATCGCGACATGGGTCTGGCTGATCGCGGGGCTGGTGGTGATGTTCGGCCCCGCCCTGTGGCTGGTTCTGTCGAGCTTCAAGACTCCCGCCGGGCTGGCCGAGTTCCCGCCCACGATCCTGCCCTACGCTCAGGAAACCGTGGCGGTGGGCGATCAGACGCGCCCGCTTTACCGCGTCACGCTGGAAGACGGCACGGTGCGCGAGCTGGCCGAGCTGCGCCGCGTCGGCATCGTCGCGCAGATGGTGGACCCAGGCGCGCCCGAGGCCGACCCGATCGCCGTCAATATCAACGACCGCGAGCCAGTGCGCAGCATCTCATTCGCGACCGAAAATTATACCGAGCCTTTCCTTCATTTCGATTTCTTCCTCTTCCTGCGCAATTCGGTGTTCGTCACGGTCATGGCGACGATCATCACGCTGCTGACCAATTCGATGGCCGCCTTCGCCCTGTCGAAATACGATTTTCGCGGCCGTAACGCGGTGATGCTGTTGATCGTCGCGACGCTCATGGTCCCGCTTTCGGTGATCCTCGTGCCGCTTTATTCGGTGGTCGCGGCGACCGGGCTGCTCAACAGCCTTTGGGGGGTGATCCTGCCGACCGTGGCGACGCCGACCGGCGTGTTCCTGCTGCGGCAGTATATGCTGACCATCCCCGACGAATTACTGGAAGCCGCGCGGATGGATCATGCAAGCGAGTGGCAGATCTACTGGCGCATCGTGCTGCCGCTTGCGGCCCCGGCACTTGCCGTGCTCGCGATTTTTAGCGTCGTGTGGCGGTGGAACGATTTTCTCTGGCCGCTCGTCGTGCTGTCGCGGCGCGAGCTCTATACGCTCCAGATCGGCCTTAACTCTTATGCGGGCGAGCTTAACGTGCAGTGGCACTATATTCTGGCGATGACGGTGGTGGCGATGATCCCCGTGGTGCTGGTTTTCGTGTTCCTGCAACGGTTTATCACCGCCGGCATCGCAGGAACGGGGCTGAAGTAATGGGCGCGATCGGGCTGGAGAACATCCATAAATCCTTCGGGCCGGTGGACGTAATCCATGACGTCTCGCTCGAGGTGGCCGAAGGCGAGCTGGTGGTGTTCGTCGGCCCCTCTGGCTGCGGGAAATCGACGCTGCTGCGGCTGATCTCGGGCCTCGACCGGCCGACATCGGGGCGCATCATCATCGACGGGCAGGACGTCACGCGCGTGTCGGCCGCAGATCGCGGGCTTGCGATGGTGTTCCAGTCCTACGCGCTTTACCCGCATATGTCGGTGCGCCAGAACATGGCCTTCGGGCTGGAAAACACCAAGATGAAGCGCGCCGAGATCGACGCGCGCATCGCGGACGCGGCCCGTATGCTCGACATATCGCAACTGCTCGAGCGGCGGCCGGGCCAGCTTTCGGGCGGGCAGCGCCAGCGTGTCGCCATCGGCCGCGCCATCGTCCGCGAGCCGACCGCGTTCTTGCTGGACGAGCCGCTGTCCAATCTCGACGCCGAGCTGCGCGGAACGATGCGGGCCGAGCTTGCCGCGCTTCACCGCCGGCTTGGGCGCACGATGATCTACGTCACGCACGATCAGATCGAGGCGATGACGCTGGCCGACCGCATCGTCGTGCTGCGGGGCGGGCGGATCGAGCAGGTGGACACGCCGCTCAACCTCTTCAACCGGCCCGCGAACCGCTTTGTCGCGGGCTTTATCGGCGCGCCCCGGATGAATTTCCTGACAGGCAGCGCAGGCGTTATCGGCATAAGGCCGCAGCATCTGCGCCTTGGCGATAGCGGGCTGCAAGTCACGGTCGAGATGGCCGAAAACCTCGGCGCCGAGACGCTGATTCACGCCCGCACCGAGGCGGGAGAGCCGATCTTGGCGCTTATTCCCGGCCAGCATCAACCCGAACGCGGCGCGAGCCTGCATCTTGCCTATGACGAGGCGGACGCGCATCATTTCGACGCAGACGGCGCGCGGCTGGACCGCTGACGCGGACGGCTACATCTTCACGCCCGGCAACGCGGCGGCCTGCCTAGCCCAGTCCGAAAACTGCGCCTCATCCAGCCCGCCCTCGGTCACGTGATAATAGCGCACCTCGGCCTGTTTCGATGCGACGGGCGGTGGCGGATCCAGCAGATCGCCCTGCATGAACGCGACCTTGATATATTTCGTCATGCAGTGAAAGCTGACGAACCACGCGTCGCGCGACCGCCCGTACAGGGGCGAGTTCCACTTCACCGCCTTCTCGACCCCCGGCACCGCCTCACAGATCAAGCGGTCCATAAGCGCCGCCGTCTCGCCCTTCCAGCCGGGCGCTGCGGCGATCCATGCCGCGACCGGCTCGGGGCCGAACCCCTTGGCAATTTGAGGGTTGCCGCCCGATAAAAGCCGGGGCTTGCCGTCCGTTCCAGAGCTCATCTCGCCACCTTTATCCTTGCGCGAATACAGATTGGCGCTAAATCAGATCGAAGATCAATCTTGTATCAATGCCATGCCCCAGACCGCCCCGCTGCCCATCTATCTGCGCATTGCCGAGACCCTCTCGCGCGACATCGCCTCGGGGCGGCTTCAGGACGGCGCGCGTCTGCCGCCTGAACGGGACATGGCCGCAGATATCGGGGCTTCGGTCGGCACGCTGCGCAAGGCCTTGGCCGAGCTCGAGGCGCGTGGGCTGCTGACCCGGCGGCAGGGCTCGGGCAACTATATTCGCGCCTCGGCGCAGCCGCAGGGAATCTACGCTCTGTTCCGGCTCGAGCGGATCGACGGCGGCGGCGGGCTGCCAACCGCGCAAGTGCAGTCGGTGGACCGCCTGCCGAAGCCCTCCGATCTGCCC